>JAYVFJ010000037.1:0-2344 GCA_043773225.1 Chloracidobacterium sp. | reverse complement strand
CCGAAACGCTGGCCCGTCCGATAGACGGCGCTCAAGGCTTTTTGCGCGATGATCGTCCCGTCGAATCGCACGAAGATGGTCGTGCAGTTATCGCAATTACCGCAATCGGTCGTCATATCTTCGGAAAAATAGTTGAGCAGAAACCTCCGGCGGCAGGTTTTCAGATCGCCGAATTTGCCCATAGTGTCGAGCTTTCTCAACATGATCTCGGATTGCTTGGCGTTTCCCTCGACCTCCGCAAAACCTTTTAGCTTGATCACATCTGCCCAACTAAAAAACAGCAAAGCGTCGCTCTGCAAACCGTCGCGCCCGGCGCGGCCCGTTTCCTGGTAATAGCTCTCGACATTTTTTGGCAAATCCATGTGGACGACAAACCGGACGTTCGATTTGTCGATGCCCATACCAAACGCGATGGTCGCCACGATGATCTTTGTCTCGTCTCTTAGAAACGCATTCTGATGCTTGTCGCGCATCTGTTTGTCGAGACCGGCGTGGTATGACAACGCGCTAAACCCTTCGTCTCGAAGATCGGCTGCGAGCGAATCAACCGAACTGCGGCTGAGGCAGTAGATGATTCCGCTTTCATCCTTTCTTTTTTCGAGATAATCGAGCAGTTGGTCGTATGATTTGCGCTTTGGCTCAACGGAATAAAATATATTCGGCCGGTTAAAGCTCGAAATAAAACGCTCGGCATTATTGATATTCAGCCGCTCGATTATGTCCTTGCGAACCAGTTTATCGGCGGTCGCCGTCAAAGCGATAAGAGGAATTTGCGGAAACTCAGTCTTGAGCGCCGCCAGCCGCAAATATTCCGGCCGGAAATCGTGTCCCCAACTCGAGATACAATGCGCCTCGTCTATCGCAAACAAAGAAACATTGATGCCGCGAAGAAAATCGAGAAATAGATCACCGCTTTGTAATAGACGTTCGGGCGCAACATAAAGCAGCTTCAATTTGCCGCTCCGAACATCGCGGAAAACTTCAACCTGCTGGGCTGCCGTCTGCGTCGAATTCAAAAACGCCGCCTCGACGCCGTTATTCCGCAAAGCGTCAACCTGGTCCTTCATCAACGCGATCAACGGCGAAATCACAACCGTCAACCCGTCCAGCATCAGCGCCGGTATCTGATAACAAAGCGATTTCCCGCCGCCCGTCGGCATCAGCACGACGCAGTCCTTCTTCTCGAGAACAGCCGTGATCGCCTGTTCCTGATTCATCCGAAACGAATCAAAACCAAAGCGGTGATGGAGGATTTCCCGTGCTTTCTCGATACTCATCTTATTCTTGGAAATTGAATTTTTCAGACTATGGAATCTTCGCGTTTTCTAAAGACGCCGAAATCCTCCGCACTAGCTCGGCTTTTTGAACGATTCTATATCCGTTGATGCGAAATCTCAACCTTTTTCGCCTAAACGAGCGAACGAACGAAACCCCAGAAACCAATTTACGAATGTGAGAGAATTGACGCAGCACTATATTGCTGCGTTAAAATAGCTGCATAGGGAGAATGCTTATGAGCGTTAGTACGATAGAGAGCGAATTATTAAAAATGACAGATCCCGAAAGGCAACGCGTCATCAATGTGGCCACCAGACTAATGTCCGGCAAAAAAACTAAAATTTCAAGATCGACTCTGGAAGAAAACCGCGCTCGGATGAGGAAGTCCGCCGAATTAATGCTGGAGCATTATCTGAACGATAAAGAGTTGACGATTTGGACCGCATTGTACGGCGAGGATTTTCTCAGTGCTTAGAGGAGAAGTTTGGTTTCTGAATCTAGACCCGACCGTCGGAGCGGAAATCAAAAAGAAACGGCCGGCGGTCATTGTAAGCGATGACGATCTTGGAATTCTGCCCTTGAAGATCATAGTCCCAATCACTGACTGGAAAGATTATTATTCCAAAGCGATCTGGATGACGAAAATTGTTCCGACCAATTTGAATGGCCTAACGAAACCCTCAGCCGCAGACGCTTTCCAGATTAGGTCGGTTTCCCATCAAAGATTCTTGCGGCGGTTAGGTCGACTTTCGAACTCCTGAAGTAGAAGATGTCATGGCTTCGCTGACATTGTTGTTGAAGATTGGGTGACATTACGGAGATAGTCACTTTTCTTGTTGCGCTAACAATCTGGCAAGCTCCCTCTTTAGTAGTTTCCCAGTCGGGCCTTTTGGAATTTCGTCGAGAAAATCAACGGTTTTGGGGCATTTGAAATCAGCCAAATGTTCGCGGCAAAATTCCATAATGTTGTCCTCGGTCGCAGTTTCACCTTCTTTCAAAACCACAACCGCCGCGACCTCTTCGCCGTAGAGATCGTCCGGGACGCCGATGACGGCCGCTGAGGCGA
>JAYVFJ010000036.1:0-11722 GCA_043773225.1 Chloracidobacterium sp. | reverse complement strand
CATCCGTGTTGAATAAAGTGCCCTTACTTCGTGCGGGCTTCTGCAACGTGCGAACTGCTGCAATCAATATTTATGGAACTCGCAAAGGCCTATGACCCTAAAGAGGCCGAAGAAAATCATTATAAACGCTGGGAGACGAGCGGTTTTTTCGCGCCCGAGATCAATCAAGACGAAAACGCCAAACCGTATTCTATTGTCATTCCGCCCCCGAATGTGACGGGCAGCCTGCATATGGGCCACGCCCTCCAGCATACGATCATGGATGCCCTCACGCGTTGGAAGCGTATGCAGGGGTTTCGCACTTTGTGGCTTCCGGGAACGGATCACGCGGGGATCTCAGTCCAGCGAAAAGTTGTAGAGCAGCTAAAAAAAGACGAGCACAAAAAGCCGATGGACATCGGCCGCGAGGAATTTGTGCGGCGTGCGTGGAAATGGAAAGAGCTTTACGGCAACACGATTACCGAACAGATGCGTCGCGAGGGTGCCTCGGTCGATTGGTCACGGCACCGTTTTACGATGGACGATTCGCTGTCGCTGGCGGTTCGCAATGTATTTTGCACACTCTACGAAGAAGGCCAAATCTATCGCGGATTGCGTATCGTCAATTGGTGTCCAAAGGACAAGACCGTTTTGTCCGACCTCGAGGTAAAAGAGGAACCGAAAAAGGACGGCAAACTCACATATCTCAAATACCCGATCAAGGACAGCGATAAGTCGATTACCGTCGCGACTACGCGGCCCGAGACGATGCTTGGCGACACGGCTGTGGCTGTCAACGGTGATGACAAAAGGTATAAAGACTTCGTTGGAAAAACGATCCTGCTGCCGCTGACTAATCGCGAGATACCGATTATCGCTGATGAATACGTTGACGCCGAATTTGGAACCGGTGCGGTCAAGATCACGCCCGCGCATGACCCGAACGATTACCTCGTCGGCGAGCGCCACAACCTTGAACAACTCCTCGTGATGAATATGGACGGCACGATGAACGCGGCCGCCGGGACGGAGTTTGAAGGATTAGATCGTTTCGTTGCGCGTGAAAAGGTCGTCGAGGAATTCGAAAAGCTCGGGTTGCTGGAAAAGATCGATGATTATGAAGTAACGCTGCCGATATGCGAGCGATGCAAAACGATCGTCGAGCCGATACTTTCTGAGCAGTGGTTCGTCAAAATGGACGAGCTTCGCGATCTCGGGCTTGAGCTTATCAAAAAAGAGAATGCTCCGCATTTCTCGCCCGAAGTGCCGCACGCGAAGGTTTACACAATCTGGCTCGAAAATCTAAAGGACTGGACCATTTCGCGGCAGCTTTGGTGGGGCCATCAGATACCGGCGTGGTATGACGACGAAGGAAACGTCTATGTCGCCCGCACTGAAGAAGAAGCAAAAACAGAAGCCGGCGGCAAAAAACTGACGCAGGACGGCGATGTGCTCGACACGTGGTTTTCGAGTGGGTTGTGGGCGTTCTCGACTTTTGGTTGGAACGGTGATGTTACGATGACGCCTGATCTTGAAAAATTTCTCCCGACGGATGTTCTCGTTACCGGCCGCGACATTATCTTTTTGTGGGTTTCGCGGATGATGATGCTCACGAAAAAGTTCACGGGCAAGACCGCCTTCAAAGATTGCGTCATAACCGGCACGGTGCTTGGCAAAGACGGCAAGCCGATGTCCAAATCGCGCAACAACGGCGTCGATCCTATCGAGATGTTCGACAAATTCGGGGTTGATGCGACACGTATTTATCTCGCTTCGATCGCTACCGGAGCAGACATCCGCTGGAACGATGTCGGCGTCGAGACTTACAGGAACTTCGCCAATAAGATATGGAACGCGACGCGGTTCTGTTTGATGTACGCGGAGAAGTCTGATGTCGATTGGTCAAGCGCGACTAAAGAAGAGAAGGATCGCTACTACAAGGAAAGAGGGCCGCATCAGCTTGCAGACCGTTGGATTAACTCCCGACTGGCGAAAACCTCGCATGCGTTGAATAAAGCGCTTGAGAATTACCAGTTCCACGAAGCTGTGAGTCTGGTTTACCATTTTTTCTGGGATGAGTTCTGTGATTGGTACATCGAGCTTAAGAAAGATGATATTACTGAGGGAAATCTACTTGCGACGAGCCATATTTTCTGGGTATTGGACATGGCTCTTAGAATGCTCCATCCGTTCATGCCGTATCTGACAGAAGAACTTTGGCTAAAATTGCCGGGTTCCTCGAACGCATTGCATCACCCCGCATATAGCCAAGCCGAAGCCAGTATTATGTTGACCGAATTTCCAGGTGGCAGTCCAAAATGGTTCGACGACATCGCGGAAAAAGAGATGCAAGCAGTGATTGACGTTATCACGAAGGTTAGGAATATCCGTGCCGAGATGAATATCCCGACGGCGATCAAGTTTACCGTTCATATTGCTGCACATTCGTATTTCCAAGATGTTTTCAAAGCGAACGAAGCCCAGATCCTAAAGCTCGCGAAGGCCGAAAACCTCGTCATCTCCGACGCTCTCGACGTTCCGCGTGCCTCGGCAAAGGCCGTGACCAACGACGCCGCCATCGCCGTCCCGCTCGAAGGCCTGATCGACTTCGACGTCGAACGCACACGGCTCTCGAACCAGATCGCCAAGCTCACCGACGAAAAGGGCCGCCTCGCAGGACAACTCTCCAACGCCAATTTCGTCGACCGCGCCCCCGCCGAAAAGGTCCAGGAACTCCGCCAACGCCATTCGGAACTGGAAAGTCAGATTGAAACGCTTAATAATAATCTGGAGGCTTTGAACTAAGATGAAATTTCTGCTCTCCGTATATGTCCTACAGGGGTTGATATTGGTGGTTGCTGCAGGAACCAGTTTTGCACAATCATCCTCAATCGCCGCAATGGATTTTTTGGTTAGTCACAGCGCGGCATATAGAGCTACGGACGTGAAGTATCCTAGAAAGGAAACCTACAAATATGAGGTATTGTCAGAAGGAAAGGTAACGTATTCGTCAACCGAAGTATCTGAATACCTGGGCTATGACAAATACCGAATCATAGAAACTGAAATTTCGGATGGGAAGACAAAAGTTAAGGAGGCAATACAGATAGGTCAAAATCGCTATTGTCGAGAGAATTCAGCCAAATGGGATAATAACTGTTATGAGCCGCCTCCGGCAGCCGCGATGGGCCATATCGATGGGGCCATCTACATGCTCGAATCGGCCTCGGACTCGAAAACTTACGTAAGGATCTATAAAACGCAAAAAGAAGAAAAAGGTAAGCCCGCTCCGCTGGTATTTGTTACCGAGGACAGAAGTGTTCTGAACAGGGACATGTCTCATCGCAGCCGGTCTATTATTAGAACGAATTCTGTCACAAAAGAGATTATCTCTAGCACTACTGTGAAATATGAATATGGCATCAAATTCAGTCCGATCGAGGCGCCGATAAAGTAGGGAACGGATCGGACAATAACAATTTGGATTAGTCTTAGCCTGCGGAGCGGGGGGGATATATGTAGCCCCACGTGAAGCTTGGCGGAACGTGGGGTTATGTCATTTACGTCAACCGAGCGTGTAAAACACGCGGCATATATGTCACCCGTTCCACGGGTTCAGGGAAATGGGTTTCCGCGTTTCCCACGTTCCGCCAAAGGCTTCACGTGGGGCTACGGTTATTCCGTCCGCGTTGCGGACTGGATTCGGTTGCACAAGCCCGCGCGTCAGCAAGGGCGATACACGCAATGTTGAATGTATCGCCCTTGCTAACGCGCGGGCTTGTGCATCTTATGCCCTTGCTAACGTGCGGGCTTGTGCATTAGTCTTTTCACTATGAACTGGCTTGAGAATGGTGAGGTTTTGGCGAGTATTGGTGAGTTTCTTGCTGAAGATATTGGGCGCGGGGATATTACGACGGCGGCGACGGTGGCGGGCGACACTTTGGGCGTCGGGCGGTTTTTGGCGAAGGAAGACCTTGTGCTGTGCGGGCTTGATGTCGCCGAGGCGGTGTTCTTTCATCTCGATCCGGAGTCGTCGGAGATCGAGACGACATTTAACGAAGGCGACGAGATCGCTTCGGGAACGGTGTTTGGGACGCTCAAGGGTTACGCCGACGTTTTGCTGATGGGCGAGCGGACGGCTTTGAATTTGATACAGCGAATGTCGGGCATCGCTACGTTGACGCGGGCATATGTCAAAGCCATTGATGCCACGAATGCACGAATTGTTGATACGCGAAAGACGACGCCGGGTTTGCGGATGTTGGAGAAATACGCTGTCACAGTCGGCGGCGGCAAAAATCATCGCATGGGACTCGATGACGGTGTTTTAATCAAGGACAACCACATCTCGCTCGCCGGCGGCATCACCGAAGCGGTCAAAGCCGCAAAAAACAGCGTCGGTCATTTGCACAAGATCGAGGTCGAGATCTCGAACTGGGCGCAATTAAGAGAAGCGATCGAAGCCGGCTCCGAGATCGTCATGCTCGACAACCAAACTCCCGAAGAAGCCGCGAAACTGGTCAAGATGGCGCGAGATATGAATCCCAACGTGATGATCGAAGCTTCGGGCGGAATGGATTTAGATCGTGTTCGTTCATTTGCCGAGGCAGGTGTTGATCTGATCTCAGTCGGTAGATTGACGCACTCAGCGCGGGCGATGGATATTTCGTTTAAGATTCAAGCGGCTTAATGCACAAGCCCGCGCGTGAGCAAGGGCGATACACTCAACGCAGTCTGGTGTGTATCGCCCTTACTAACCTGCGGGCTTGTGCAAAACGCCACCCGCTTACGCGGGCGGTTCTGCCTTTATTGGCAGGAAATGAATTAACGCCATTGAGATAATGAGTGCGAACGTGCAGGCAACACCGCCTTCGATGCCGTAGGTGCTGCCGGTGAGCCATGTCGGGCCGGTGTCGATCTCGCGCAGGAGCGGAGTCGTTGCTAACCCGGTCATGCCGCTTATCTCGATACCGAAAACGGCTCCTTGCACCCAGTTCCACATCAAGTGTATTCCCCAAACGAACCAAAGGTTTCGTGTTTTCAAATACGCGAGTCCGAACCATACACCCGCGAGGATTGTATTGCCCGTCGAGATCGCCGTAGCATTTGGGTTGTCAAGATGGACGAGCCCAAAGAATGCAGAGGTCAGCACAACCGCGAGCCACGCGAGATCAGAACGTGTGAGTGTTTGGAAGATATACCCGCGAAAAAACGCCTCTTCCCACGCCGCATTTATGGCTATGACAACAAGAGAAATACCGAGTGAGGCAGTTAATGAACTAGTGTCGCTCGCGTTGAATTCGAACCTTTCGCCGCCGCACAAAAAGGCGATCAATACCGCAATGGCAAGTGTTATTGCTCCGATCAGCAAGCCAAGAAGCAAGTGTCCGAGCCAGCCATTTGCGAATGATGCTCCGATGGAGCGAAACGGAAGATCTTCAAACAACCTGCCGGCCGCTCCGCCTAAAACAAGCGACAGAACAAGCAGTCCCGCTCCATTGACCGCAAAATATATCGTCTTGCTCTCGATCGGATCAATGGCAAATCTTCTAAGCACATCGGACTGCAAGATAGTCAAGAATGTGGCAACTAGAAAAAAAACAAAGAGAAATATGGCGATGCGCCAGCCGCTGCGAAGTTTGTTTGACTCGTTGAAAAACAGGTAATTCATTTTGAGCAGAATTTTGGCCGCAGATAAACGCAGATGAAGCAGATCAGCAAATTGCTTTTTCCCATCTGTGTTATCTGCGTTTATCTGTGGCTAAAAACTCTTTCGAAACGCATACCGTCAGATTCTACCGCAGACGCGGCGGGCGTGTTAAACTTGCACTCGTGGAAAAAGAGGTTGCCAAAGTAAAGCGACGCAAGACGCCGTGGGTTGTCGGGACGCTGATGGTCGCGTCGCTGGCGACGTTGATTATTTTGCAGTCCACAAATCTTTGGAAGCAATTTACTATTGATTCGTCTAGCGACCTGATACTGCTCTACGCTTTGTCGTCGCTGAATTTTATTGCGTTTGTCGTCTTCGGGTTTATTTTTCTTCGGAGCATTATCAAGTTGGCGCGAGAGCGGCGGACTTTTGAATTGGGCGCGCAGATCAAGACGCGGCTGCTCATCTATTTCTTTGCCGTCAGCCTGCTGCCGATCATTGCGATGGCGGCGTTCTCATACCTTTTTATGAACCGCGCTCTCGATCGCTGGTTCTCGCAGATACCGCAGAGCGTTATTCAACAAGCGCGGGATCTTGAACAGCCGTCTATCAACGACTCGCTTGCCGAGTTGGATCGCCTAGGGCGGGAACAACAGACCATTCGCCGTATCGCACTGTTGACGCTCGGCGTGCTAACGTTTCTGCTGATCTTTGCGTCTTCGTGGATCGCGTTTTATGTTGCGCGCGGGCTGACGACTCCGATCAAGGCACTTGCAGAAGGCGCCGGCGAGATCGCAGCCGGTAACTTTGGCCATCGCGTCGATGTTCTTGCCGAGGATGAGCTTGCCATTTTGGTAAGCGCGTTCAATGATATGTCCGCCAAACTTGAGGCGAATGCAGTCGAACTTGCCCAGCGCCAAAAGTATATCGAAACGGTTTTGGAGACGCTTCCGACTGGTGTTATTTCGTTTGATAATGAGGGTGGCGTAAGCACGATCAACGGTGCGGCATTCAAGATTCTACAACTCAACGACGACAATATTGTCGGCGCAAAAACTAGGCAAATAATCAGCGATGAAAATGCCGATGTTTTTGAACGTCTTCTTTCGCGCGCCCGTCGCGTCGGACATGCGTCTGATCAAACGTCGCTCAAAGTGAAAAGTTCGACTGGCGACGACTGGCGAGAAAATGAACTTACTGTTGCCCTCACTGCGGCCAAGCTTCCAGCCGACAGTGGGGTTGTTTTGGTCATTGAAGATCTGTCGGAATTGATCTCGGCCCAACGTGCATCTGCGTGGCAGGAGGTTGCCCGCCGTATGGCACATGAGATAAAAAATCCTCTGACGCCGATACAACTTTCTGCCGAGCGCCTGGCAAAACGATTTACAAAGACCGGTCATGCAGATAACGGCGTCGGCAAACGCATTGACGACAAAGGGCCGATCGGCGATGTTGTCCACGAAAGCACGGCGACGATCCTTCGCGAGGTTACTTCATTGAAGTCGATGGTCGAAGAGTTTTCGCGCTTTGCTCGTTTGCCAGATGCGAAGTTGGAGCCGAGCGATCTCAATGACGTGATCGTTCAGGCAGTTTCCGTTTTTGAAGGGCGATCTGCGAATATCGACGTTGAGCTTTCCGACGGCCTGCCACAAGTTTTTCTTGACACGGAACAGATGAAACGTGTGTTTATCAACCTTCTACAAAATTCCATCGAAGCGTTTGACGACGCTGGCGGAGATCGGCGTATCTGGATAATGACGCGTTATGATGCTGCACGCGACCTCGTGATCGCAGAGATTGCCGACAACGGTAAGGGAATCGCTCCCTCTGACCTACAGAAACTCTTTCAGCCGTATTTTTCGACAAAAGGACGCGGCACAGGCCTCGGCCTAGCAATTGTGAATCGAATAATTACGGAACACCACGGGCGAATAAAGGCAGTCGCGATTCATCAGAAAGGAGCAAAATTCATTATTGAATTGCCTGTGAACGGATAAATGCAAAATGCGATCCTTATAGTTGATGACGAGCCTGGAATTCGCGACACGCTGCGCGGTGTGCTTGATGATGAGGGCTTTGCTGTCTCGACGGTTGCGACCGGCGAAGAATGTCTTGACGCGGCGCGAAGCGGTGATTTTGCATGTATCCTGCTCGACATCTGGCTGGGTGATGGTATTGACGGGCTTGAAACTCTTGCAAAGCTAAAAGAAGAAGGTAATGAGGCGGCGGTCGTGATGATCTCTGGTCACGGTAATATCGAGACGGCGGTTAGGTCAACAAAACTCGGAGCGTTCGATTTTATAGAGAAGCCATTGAGTTTGGAACGAACGGTCGTTACGGTCAAAAATGCTGTCCGTCAACGGCAGCTTGAGATTACTAATAAACAACTCCAGTCGGAACTTGCTGAGCAGTATGTGATGGTAGGCGAATCGGTAGCGATGCGCGCGTTGAGAAAGCAGATCGCGATCGTCGCTCCGACCGATGGCCGCGTTTTGATCTCGGGCGAGAGCGGAACAGGAAAGGAACTAGTTGCGCGCGCAATCCACGCTCAGTCCAAACGCAAGAACTCACCGTTTGTCGAGATCAATTCTGCGGCAATACCAGAGGAATTAGTCGAATCGGAATTGTTCGGCCACGCAAAAGGCGCATTTTCTGGTGCGACGCGGGCGAAGAAAGGGAAGTTTGAGATCGCCGACGGGGCGACGCTTTTTTTGGATGAGATAGGCGATATGTCGCCGCGTGTTCAGGCGAAAATGCTTCGGGTGTTAGAGGAGCAGCGTTTTGAGCCTGTCGGCAGCAACACACCTGTTTCGGTTGATGTCCGGGTCGTTTCCGCGACGAATAAGCCGCTTGACAGTTTGATAGACAACGGCAATTTTCGCTCTGATCTTTTCTACCGTTTGAACGTCATCCCGTTTCAAGTCCCGCCGCTCCGCGAACGCCGCGAGGACGTGCCGCTTCTCGCTGAGCATTTTAATCAAAGATTTTCGCACGAATACGGAAAGCCGCCGAAGCAGTTTGCCGACGACGCGATCGAAGCTTTGCAGAGTTACGAATGGTTCGGCAACGTCCGCGAACTAAAGAACACAATCGAACGCATCGTCATCATGAACGCGAAACAAAAGGTAACCGCCGACGATCTGCCCGAAATGGATATCAACGACGCCACGCCCGCGTCGAGTTTTCGTTTCCCGACATTCAAAGACGCGACCGACGCTTATCAACGTGAATTCATTCAACACAAACTTGCGGAATTCGAAGGCAACGTCGCAAAAGCCGCTGAAGAGATGGGCGTTGACCGCAGCCATCTTTACCGGCGTATGCGTAATTTAGGGATAAAGGGAAAATAATTGGTACACCCGGCATGATTCGAACATGCGACCCCTTGATTCGTAGTCAAGTACTCTATCCAGCTGAGCTACGGGTGCACAGCGAACGAATAGATTACCAAAAAAAGGTGGAAAAGGGGAAAAGTGAAAAGGTGAAAAAGTAATGGTTACTTGGCGAAATATCCGGGGCGTGTGCGTGAGATAAGGTTTGAGTTTTTTACTGCGAGTTTAATTGTGTGCCACTTGCCGTCGCGTTTGTCGTTTGTGGGTTGGTATTCGATGGTATAGAGCGTTCGCAGATCGGCTGCGACCAGAGCATAAATTCTACCCATTTCTTCCAGGCGGTTTATTGAGTTCAATGTTCCGCCTGTGCGGTCGGCTACGATCTGTAGACGCTGGCGTGCGGCTTTGAACATTGCGACCTGACGAAGTGTCGGGTCGGCCAATTTTGCCGGGTCGCCAGTCGGCAAAGCAAGCGGGTAAATTGTCACTCCCTGCACGTCGGCGCGATTAAGGACGCGATTCAAAATATCGCTGGCTTCCGGTTTGATGGCGTTTGCGATCTGGTCGTCTTTTAGCGGTTCCAAAAGCTCGCGATCCTTGTCCTTGACCGCCGTATCAACGCCGTCAGTGAGCACAACGATCGCTTTGCGGCGGCTCTTTTCTTTGGTAAGTTTGTCAACAGCTAAATTGATAGCTTCGTAAACCGGCGATTTGCCTTCGCCGTTGGCAACGTTGATTGAGTTGAGAACTGCCGAACGGCTCGTCGTAAAATCGTTAAGTATATTGATCTTCGGTTTGTGATCCGAGCCTTTCTTTGTCGGGGTGTAAAACTCGATGACCGCAATGCGATCTTCCGGCGAAAGTGCGTCAATAAAACGTGATGCGGACATTCTGATAGTTTGCCTAAAACCAATCGTCGATCCAGACATGTCGAGTATTATAACAACGCTAAAAGGTGCCGAGCTTGGTTCAAAACGCGTAATCTCTTGCCGCACGCCGTCCTCAAACAGCTCGAAACTGTTTTTATCCAGATTAATTATCGGCCTCCCCTTGCTGTCCACGACTCCGACATTGAGCCGAACGAGCGACGAATCTACCCGTATCGGGTCATCATCCTGAGCAGCAGCCGATAAAGTCGCGGTGAAAATTAACAAAAGCGGGAAGAATATTTTTCGGAAGATCATAATCAAATCTTAGCAATTAAGACGCCGAACTAAGAGGCGAGGTTGTATAATAGAGCAAGTCTATTCGTTATTCGATATTCACTTTTTGTTATTTTAAATGGTTCAATCGAAATAACGAACAACGAATAGTGCATAACGTATAAACCTGCTGTGCATTTGGCTTAACAGTTTAAGGTTTTTAGTTTATACTTTTAAAATCCGTGATAGATGCAGTTTTGTTATTGGCATTTCTCATGGCAGCACTTAAAACCATATTTCTGAATGGTGAAGGAGATGCTCTTTCGGCCAAATTTTTGCGCACATTGTGGAGAAAAGATCGACCGTTCCGACTGGGGAGTTTTTACCAGCCGGCGTTTTTGCCAGGTTTGTGAATCTGTATTTAAGGGGCAGGAATTGATACCGCGAATTGTCGTCGGCTTTGGGATTGTCATTGGTTTATTTGGCATCGGCGGATATTTGAAGAGCGGCTCCTCAGCCACCGAGACACAGTTTGCAAGACAGCCAAGAAAGCTTGCCGAACAAGCCATCCCGGTTGCTCAAGCTGCTCCAAAAGACATTCCGGCAACAGCAGTCGGTTCGGCAAATACTGCGGCAGCGGCTGTTCCCGAAACACAAAATCCGCCTGCACCACGCAAAGCCGAAATACAAACGCAGCCTCAGCCGAGGCAGCAGATCGAGACGTCTCGTGAAGTATATTTGTGCGGTGCTGAGACGAAAAAAGGAACGCCCTGCAAGCATCGGGTAAAAGGGAATATTCGCTGCTTTCAACATGCCGGGATGCCGGCAATGCTGCCGTCAGACAAGTTAAGAATGAACTAGAATTATAAAAGGAATTTTCACCGGAATTATTAATGAAACCACTTGCTCCTAATTCAATGATCCAAAACCGCTATCTCGTCGTTCAGATGATCGGCAAAGGCGGGATGGGCGAAGTTTACCTCGCGGTTGATCAGCGATTGGGCAGCGCCGTCGCCTTAAAACGCACTTTTTTTAACGATAACACTGCTTTGGGAAGCGCCTTCGAGCGTGAAGCAAGGATACTGGCTCGGCTTCGGCACCCTGTCTTGCCAAAGGTGATTGATCATTTTGCCGAAAACGGTGACCAGTTTTTGGTGATGGAGCATATTTCCGGCGACGATCTGGCAAAACGGCTTGAGAACGCGACGGCGCCTTTTCCGATAAGCTGGGTGATGTTCTGGGCCGATCAGATGCTCGACGCTTTGTCGTATTTGCATTCTCATGAACCGCCGATTGTTCACCGCGATATCAAGCCGCAAAACCTCAAACTGACAGACGAAAATCACATTGTCCTGCTCGATTTTGGCTTATCGAAGGATTTTGATTCGAGCACTACCGGCAACTCTATGAATTCGGCCAGCGTCGCCGGCTATTCGCCGCATTTTGCCTCTATGGAACAAATACGCGGAACCGGTACTGATGCAAGAAGTGATCTTTATTCGCTTTCGGCTACGCTGTATCAGCTTTTGACAAACACCATTCCCGCTGATGCTCTGACCCGGGCCGATGCTCTGCTCGGCGGTCAGAAAGACCCGATCGTCCCGCTGAACGAGATCAAC
>JAYVFJ010000035.1:0-5638 GCA_043773225.1 Chloracidobacterium sp. | reverse complement strand
ATGGCGCCTGAAGCATTTGACCGAAAGCGAACGGTGCAAACGGACATATGGTCGGTCGGCGTGGTCCTTTATCGAATGCTGACCGGCTACCTGCCTTTTCCTGAGGGCAGTGTGACTGATCTGCTCGGCTCTGTCGTCAAGTATGAGCCGCAGCCTTTTCCGGATTTTGTTCCCGGCGAACTGCGGCGAATTGTTTTGGAGGCTTTGGCGAAACGGCCCGATGAACGCTATCAAACTGCCCGCTCAATGAGCAATGACCTTACAAACTATCTGGTCAGTATCTCAAAGGGCGACGTCGAGATGACGATGAAAGATCACGCATTGCTGAAGACTTTGCGGATGGACGGCATGTTGGAGACAAAAGAAGATCTGACGACCGATGCCGTCACTGACGAGGATCGAGTCAAAACAAGAGTTTTTGAGCACGCAACGGCGGGATCAGGCGCGGTTTCGCAAAAGTCACGGTTCAGCCCTCGCCGGGTCGGGCTTTTTGGCCTGTTGGCTATTCTCCTGGCAGGCTCGGCTTATGGCGGTTACATTCTCTACAAGAGATATTACTCAAGCCAGCCAGCACCTACAGCCGCGAAAGAAGGTCGGCTCATCCCATTCCGAAAGGGCGATAAATTTGGGTATTGCGATGAAAATAAAAAGCTCGTTATCGAAGCGAAATATGATAATGCCCGGCCATTTTCTGAGGGGCTGGCCATAGTTAATATGGGGAGGAAAGGTGACCTGCTTAAGGGTGATGTTATCTACGGAAAAACCGGAGCCATTGATTATACGGGAAAAGAGGTCATCCCACTAAAATATGATTCTATAACGGATTTTAAGAACGGACTTGCGTACGTGGGGGTTGATACTGTGCCGACTAAATTTCCTAAGGCCCCTAGTTCAAAGCTAGGTGTCATCGATAAGTCGGGTCGTGAAATTGTCCCGCCGCAGTATGATGAAATTGGTAAATTTGTTGATGGGTTTGCGATGGTCAAATTGAATGGAAAATTGGGCTACATTAATGAAAAGGGAACGGTAGTGGTTCCATTAACTTACGGAGTGCCCGGTTCTGAAAACGGGGATTTTTCAGCGGGATTGGCCGCTGTCAATAAAGGAGGACAGGAATATATTTCCGATCCACGTCCTGATAGCGGGCGGCGTGAATCAATTCGTCCGATCAAAGGTAAGTACGGATATATAGACATGGCCGGGCAAGAAGTAATTCCGTTTAAGTTTGACTATGCAGGGCGATTTTCAACTGATACTGATGTAGAAACACACAGAGCTCTCGCAGCCGTAGCAATGGAGAAAAAGTGCGGTTACATTGATTCAAAAGGTGAGTTCAAAATTCCTCCTAAATACGCCGATTGCCGATCATTTTCGGAAGGGTTCGCTTCAGTGAGTGCCAATGGTGGAAAATGGGGGTTCATAGATACAAATGGAAATGAAGTCATTTCACCTAAATATGATGAAGCCTACGAGTTTCACGAGGGCCTCGCGGGGGTGGCCATTGGGCAAGCTTTGGGCTTTATCAATAAAGCCGGCGAAGAGGTCATAACAACGAAATATGGCTACGCGCGAAAATTTGACAAGGGAATGGCTCTTACTTGTTTAGCCACAGACGAGTTTATGCCAGAGGCAACAAATGTTCCAAAAATGAAATGCGGCTTTATTGACAAAAACGGTAACGAGGTTATTGCACTTAAGTATGATAGCAACTATGTAGTATATGGTTTAGGCGTATTTACCGGCGATTTTGCTCTTGTTAGTTTGGATGATAAATTGTTCTACATCGACCGAAATGGCGTTGAATACTACGAACCCTGATCGATGCGAAAGTCCATCATTCGTTCGACGTATTTGGTGATGATGCCGGCTTCGAGGTTTACGCCTAAACTTAACGAATCAATAATATAATTTTACGTTCGCGGGGGCCGTCGAATTCGCAGAGGTATATGGCTTGCCAGCGGCCGAGGAGGAGTTTGCCGTTCTCGAACGGGACGGTGACGCTTGAGCCGACGAGCGAGGATTTTATGTGGGCGTCGGAGTTATGCTCGAAGTGGCGGAAATCCGGCTCGTATTGAGGGATCAGCTTTTGCAGATGGCCGAGCATATCGCTTTGGACGTCGGGGTCGGCGTTTTCGTTTATCGTCAGGCCGCACGTTGTGTGCTGGGTAAACGAGAGGCAAATGCCTTCACTCTGTCCGCTTGCAGAGACGATCTTCTGCACTTCGTCGGTGATGTCCAACAATTGCTCACGCTTTGACGAATTGACGGTTATGGTTTGCATAAAGAAGCTATTCAGGAAATCAACCAAAGATTTTATCAATTGCTTCCAGCTTATGATATTTAAAGTTTTTATCCGTCGAAAACCTCATTTCGCCGAAGGTGACAAAGAATATAGCCTGGGGTGCAGCGAGGCTTTGCGAGCGGAACCCCAGGTCGAAGCCGCCACAAAAATCCGTCGCTGAAGGCGACGAACAAGTCGTGCGAGACATTGATGTTGCTCCCTTTCAGGGAGCCCGTGGCTGAGAGGATTTTAACCTGGGGTTTCGCCGAAGCGGCTGCGCCCCAGGCTATTATCTTTGTCGCCTTCAGCGACCTTGTTTCAAGCAACTCTAGAGAAAACTTGATCGGAATTCCTGATAAACTCGAATACAGAGAAAACGTTGGAGAAAATCGTTATGCGAAACAAGAGAAATTCATTATATATTTTTGCAGCCATATTATTTTTTGTTGGTGGAATCTGTGCTCAGAACCGGTTTGAGGGGTATTCGGTTGTGGTTGAGGCTAATAGGGCCGGTTCTTGTCCGGTGTGGTATCTGCCGTCGGCTAACAATGGGAATGCGATCGAAGTCTTTGTTGCGGGCACCGATCAACGGATGCCGGCAGGGAACCTGACGACGTGCGACGGCAGTTCTGGGAGAGGCGGCACGGTGATTCCAAATGGCGAAGGACGCTGGTGTTTTAGCGGGGCTGAGCCGTTTTACGAAGTGAAGTTTCGCAACGGGGCCGTTTATTTGTGGTATCCGGCTACGAAGGAAATGGGATTTTACAACGTCAAAGATTTCCGGCCCGTCCGGCGAGCCGACGGCGCATACACATTCGTTGATCCGCCCGATTGGACGAGCACAATTAGGAACGCGATCGCTTTTATAGCCGTGCGTCAGGGCGGGACGTTGCGGTTTCCGGACGGTGATTATATTGTCGGGACGCTCGACGGCAACCGACGCGATCCGAAATACGAGGCTATCACGCTGCCTTCGGGAATTGTCGTCGAGGGGGCGAGTTCAAATTATTCCGTGCCGACGACCAATATTCCGCTAAAGCAATCCGCTTCGAGGATCAGGCTGCGCAATCCGAATCAGACGATCTTTCGCATCGGCGGCTGCACTAATAATGTGACGGTCAGGCAGATCGAGCTGCTGGGTAATTCGGCGCTTTACGGCGAGGCGAAACGTGACGCGGCGGGCAATTACGGCATCGAAGGCCTCGGCAAATGGCAGTTGGGCGCGAACGAATCTGTGAACCAGAGCCTGGGCGTCAGAATACAGAACGTCACGTTTCAAAATCTCGACAAGGGCATCTTTGTGCATAACGCGAACGACGCCAACTGCAATTCGCGCGAACAGTATTGCGGCCAGTGGCAATTCGACATTGTCCTCGTTGATCACGGCATGTTCATCAATAACGGGACGGCGATCTGGATAGACTCGTTCAACACCGATTGGAAGATCACAAATTCGTATATCGGTTACTCGGCGGCTAACCCGCCGGGTGACGGCATCCGGCTGCAAAAGGCAGGCGGCGTGCTGATCGAGCAGGTGCACGCGGGCGGTTATAATTACGGGGCGCTTGTAGGCGGAACTTTTCTTTATGTTGACGCGGCTGTGTCGGTGACGGTGGTTAACTCGGCCGCCGAACGCAGCCGGCGGGCGATTTATACAAATCCGGCCGGAATGACAACTTCGACAATGCTGACTGTTATCGGGAGCGTGATGGGCGACAAGGTTGACCTAAACGGGCGGCTGAATTTTGTCTCGACCGGTAACGCGTATTCGGCACGGACGATTGACGCCGAGCCGACGGTGACGATAATTTCGACCGGCGACCGCTATTGTTATGATTCGATGGTTTTGCCCGGCAGATGCACGGACGAGAGTGGGCGAACGGTTTCAAATCCCGGCATTTTAAGCGGCCGAAAGATGTTCGAGACCGGCAGCATCGGCGAGGACACGGGACCGAACCGGATTGACGGAAGGCCAAATTTCTTTGGCTACAACGTCCGGATCGGCGACGGTTTGCTGCAGTTCGATCCGAATATTACATTCAAAGACATACAGGCTTGGGCAGCGGGCTCGGGCGTCAGGCCAAAGGCCGAGGACGGTGCGTTTTTGTATTGTAAAGATTGCCGAAAAAGCAGTTCCGGCGTCTGCGAACAAGGCACGGCGGGCCGTGACGGCGCCTTTGCCAAACGCATCAACGGGCAGTGGCGCTGCGATTAAGAAAATTTCACCACAAAGGCACTAAGGACACAAAGTTAATTAATCTTTGTGCCCTTCGTGCCTTTGTGGTGAAGCTCTTTTGCCTTATAATCAATAGTTTTTGATGGAAACAATATGAACAATTACGTAATTTATTTAGCGCCCGCTTTGGGAGTTTTGGGATTGATCGTGATGGCGTTTAAGTCGGCTTGGGTGAGCAAGCAGGACGCAGGCGATGAGAATATGCAGGTGCTCGCCGGCCACATCGCCGACGGGGCGATGGCGTTTTTAAAGGCCGAGTGGAAAGTGCTCAGCATTTTCGTTATATTCACCGCTGCTTTATTGGCATATTCCGGCACGATCCACGAGGTCGGTGGCCGCGAAATCCATTCGAGCTGGGTGATCTGCATCGCATTTATCATCGGCGCGGTTTTTTCCGCGACAGCCGGATTTATCGGGATGAAGGTCGCTACCAAGGCTAACGTCCGCACAACACAAGCGGCGCGAACAAGTTTAAAACAAGCGCTGAAAGTTTCGTTCACGGGCGGAACCGTGATGGGTCTCGGCGTTGCCGGTTTGGCGGTTTTGGGTCTGGGCGGATTGTTTATTGTATTCCTTCACTTGTTTGCCGGATTAGGCGCAAACCAAATCCCGACTGCTATCGAAGTGTTGACCGGTTTCTCGCTCGGTGCGGAATCCATAGCATTGTTTTCACGCGTCGGCGGCGGCATCTATACAAAAGCGGCTGATGTCGGCGCCGATCTGGTCGGCAAGGTCGAGGCTGGAATTCCCGAGGACGACGTTCGCAATCCGGCAACTATTGCAGACAACGTTGGCGATAATGTCGGCGATGTTGCCGGCATGGGCGCGGACCTTTTCGGATCGTATGTTGCGACCATTCTGGCGACCATGGTGCTCGGACAGGAGATCAAGGTGACGGACGCTTTTGGCGGCATGTCGCCAATACTTTTGCCGATGGTTATCTGCGGCCTTGGGATTGTTTTCTCTATCGTTGGATTCTGGTTCGTTAAAATCAAAGATGATAAATCAAATGTGCAGAAGGCATTGAATACAGGAAACTGGACCTCGATGTTATTGACGGTGATCGCGTCTTTCTTTGTTGTAATGTGGATGCTGCCTGACGGGTCAATCACATCGCGGAC
>JAYVFJ010000034.1:0-10656 GCA_043773225.1 Chloracidobacterium sp. | reverse complement strand
GGCGGCTGCGGCTGCGGAACGTCGTTTTCGGCATAATATAAGAATTTTGCCACGAATGCACGAATAAGATTTGCATCTTATTCGTGCATTCGTGGCTTTCTTCTTTTTTTCGTGGAAGCATCTACCGATTCGGTGTGTCTTGGATAATCACAAGGACAACTGAAGGCTCGGAGTAGGCTGATGGCGGATTTTCTATCGAAAGATAGAAAAGCGCGCTTTGGCCACTCAACCACTGTCATATTCCCGTTAAAACACAATAAACATCGGACGTTTGCATTAATTGTCCAAATTGTGCATAATAGGGGTTGGTTAGTTTCAAGGTTTTAAAATCAAGGGTTACATTTTTAGTTGGAATTGTCGAAATTCATGTGAATTTCGGAATTGATGGTTTGTTTATAGTTTTTTATTAATAGGTGAGTAAGTCACCTTTCTCCCGCGAGTTCCTTTCCGACAAATAAATAATAGGAGTTTTTAATTTGAATTTTTCTAAGAAGATGGTCTGTCTCTCGGTGTGTGCTTTGATTGCTGCCGTTTGTTTTACAGGTTCAGCATCAGCGCAAAATCGCGACAGAGTCGTCAAGACTACAGCAAGCCAGCCGACAAATATGCCGCCGGTAGTTGTCGTGACCGACAAAGTGAAGCCGGGCAACTCGTCGCGTCCGGTTCTGACAAATGAGATCAGGGTCGCTAAAGGCCCGGACGCCGCATACGAACCGCCGATGGTCAAGAAAACCGGCTCGTCAATCCCAACAAGTGCTCCGGCCGCAATGGCAGCCGCCGGCAAGACCGTTTACGGTTCTTCGACAAGCATGAGATTGGACAGCGCCATCAAGTCACGCTACGGCATTCCATACCGCTACGGTTCGACCGGCCCGAACAGCTACGATTGTTCAGGCTTTGTTTGGAGCACATTTCAGGAAGCGGGAATATTCTTTACCCGATCGAGCGCCGCCAGCCTCTGGTCGCAATCCGAGCCAGTCGAGGGTGCAGATAGATATAAATACGGAACGCTGGTATTTATGAACGGCCTCGGCCACATAGGCATCGTCGCCGACGAAAACGGCTTTTATCACGCTTCGTCCAGCAAAGGCATCACATATTCACCTTTTGCCGGTTACTGGGAAAAACGCATTGTCGGATTCAGACGCCTCAGGCCGGAAACGGCTAAATAGCTTTTTCTAACTACCCACTAAAGACTATCCACTATCCACTGAAAAGAATAAGTCTTCTTTCAGTTGATAGTGGATAGTTTTTAGTGGATAGTTTTTTTAGACGATGAATCCGGGTCTTGATTGCGGGTCTTTGCATTCATAGACGACGGCGATCTTATCAACTGCGACATACGCTACCTTCTCGTCTTCGTCCCGAAGATATAACACACCGTTCTTGACGTCTATCACGTCACCGCGAAACGTCGCGTTAGTGCCGCATGTTATGTCGATCTTTTTGCCAAGCAGTTCTCTTAGTAGCTCTTCCATACTATAATCCTATCAAAAGCTATTCTGCATAGCCGCTGCCCGTCCGGACAAAACCCATTTCGAAGGTTTTGAAGTCTCGCCGCCTGAGACATTTTTCTGAGTTCTTGAATAAGCCAGGGCCGACGCGATCATCCCCATATCACGCGTGACCTCATCAACTTCCGCAGATTTTTTCCGCTCGTTAAAACGAGGAATAAAACCGGTATCGAGTTTGCCGGCGATAAATTCTTCGTCTTCCATTATCTCGCGAAAAAACGGCAGCGTCGTTTTGATGCCGCCGATCTCGTATTCCATCAGCGCCCGCCGCATTCTGTCGATCGCTTCCACGCGGTCTTTGCCAAACACTGCAAACTTCGAGATCATCGGGTCGTAATAGATCGACACCTCAGCTCCCTCATAGACGCCGCCGTCATCTCGAACGCCGGGGCCGTGCGGCAGACGCAATCGCGTTATGCGTCCGGGTGACGGCAAGAAATTATTTTCGGGGTCTTCGGCATAAACGCGGCACTCGATAGCGTGGCCTTTAAGCACAATATCGTTCTGTTTAAATGAAAGTTCCTCGCCATTCGCCACGCGAATCTGTTCGCGGACGAGGTCAATGCCCGTCACTAATTCCGTCACCGGATGCTCGACCTGAAGACGTGTGTTCATCTCAAGAAAATAAAACGATTTGTCGAGATCGGAAACGAGAAACTCGACCGTTCCTGCTCCGACATAATTGACGGCTTTCGCAACTTTGACGGCACACGCACCCATTTCCGCACGCAGATCTTCGGAATTTATCGGTGACGGAGCTTCTTCGATAACCTTTTGATGGCGCCGCTGGATCGAACATTCGCGTTCACCGAGATGAACGTGATTGCCGTGCGTGTCGGAAAAAACCTGTATCTCGATATGACGCGGCCGCACAACGGCCTTCTCGACATAAACCGCGTCGTCGCCAAAACTCGCAAGCGCCTCAGACTGTGACGCATCCAGTGCATTTTTAAGCTCGCTTTCATCCATCACGAGCCGCATGCCTTTGCCGCCGCCACCGGCTGACGCTTTTAGCATCACCGGATAGCCAAATTTCGCCGCTGTATCACGCGCGTCTTCAAACGAAGTCAGCGGTTCGGTCGTGCCGGGAACCACAGGAACGCCCGCAGCGATCGCGATCTTGCGTGCTGACATTTTACCGCCCATCGCCTCCATCGCTTCAGGTGGCGGGCCAATAAACGCGATGCCCGCTTTAGTCACTTCACGAACAAATTCCGCATTCTCGGACAAAAAACCGTAACCCGGATGGATCGCCTCTGCTCCGCACTGTTTTGCGACATCAATGATTTTTTCCCAGCGAAGATAACTCTCGCTCGAAGGCGGCGGGCCGATATGGAATGCTTCGTCTGCCATGCGGACATGCATCGCATCCTTGTCCGCGTCAGAATAAACCGCGACCGTCGCGATCTTCATCTCGCGGCAGGCACGTATCACGCGGCACGCGATCTCGCCTCGGTTAGCTACTAGTATTTTCGAAAACATACTCAAACAGGATATACAGGATGACCAGGATAAAGAAACAGAAAAATCCTGTTTATCCTGTCCGTCCTGTTTAAATGCTCTTACTCCAAGACCGAATTTCCCTGATTTCTTTGTTCGTATCTGATTCCTACTTTTGCCCCAGGCGCATATTTCGCACGATCTAGTTTCTGTTCGCTTGTCAAAATATCGGACGATTCAAAATCGACGCCGTTGAGCGTGTATAAATATATCGCGATTTCCTCGCCCGCATCATTTGTTTCAGTGTCTAGGATCAGGCCGTCGGTTATGCGTCCGTGTGCGAGTAGGTGTCGCCGTCGGGCATCTGGATCAGCCTTAGGTTTCCGCCAAAGTTTGTCGATGATGCCCATTGATTAATCGAGTATGAGCGGCGGTTTGTTGTATTTTGACCGCAGCTTGTTGACGGCGGCTAGCACTGTGGGACGTTTGATTATCCGTGCTTCGAGCGGTCGTTTGCCGGGAATATCCATCAGTATTAAGCCGACAAGGATCGTCAGTATTCCTTGTCCGGGGCCGATGAGCATGACAACGCCGGCTGCAACGAGAATCGCTCCGGCGACATTCTTTAGGATCGTTGCGCTCCAACGCGTGAGCCAGCTTGAATCGGGCAGAAAATCCGCGTGATAGTGAGAGCTAAAATAGTTTGCGGGTATCTTGACCGCCATCACGACGACGATGACGATGCTCACGATCATCGACGCCAAAAATATCCCGACCGCGATCAGTATGCTGCTCCACGTCAAAGACGACCATTTGTCCGACAGCCACTGCATTTATTGGCCTCCGTCTTCGAGCGCCATTAACTGTTTACGAATGAAAAGGAATCGTTGCAGCATCGTCCAAAGCGAACCGGCCGCGAGAACGACGAGCACCTGCGGCATTCGATTGAACAGAAAGAAATCCGAGTTCCAGTCCCACGTCGAAAGTGCTCCGATTATGAGCAGAACTATTCGTTCGGGACGCTGTAGAAAGCCGACATTCGCCTTGACGCCGAGGCCTTCCGATCTTGCGGTCGTGTAGCTGACCATTACCGAACAAATCATTCCGACTCCCGCCATGATCACATTCAAGAGCGAATGCTGCGGCACATCGCGGCTGTAATAGATCATTACGCCAAAAAAAACTGTCATGTCCGAAAGCCGGTCGAGCGACGAATCGAGAAAACTGCCATATTTCGTGACTCTGCCTGTCAGCCGAGCGACGCCGCCGTCGAGCATATCAAACAGGTTGGCAACGATCAGCACAATTCCCGCCCAGAAAAATTCTCCGAGCGCAAACAAAACCGCGCAGCCCATATTGATCGTGACGCCGATCGTGGTCAGTATATTTGGCGGGACACCGGCAGACGCCAAAGCCCGAACCATCGCGTCAATGATCCGCATTGCTCCTCGTCCTATTCCTGCTCCAAGCATCGCTTCGCTAAGTCAAAAGTAAAACGTCAAAAGGCAAAGCAAATCGGTTGCTTGCTGGTTTTTCTTTGACTTTTTACTTTTTACTTTTGACTTCATCCCTCATGAATCGTTTTCAACCGGCTGATCTCAAAGTTGCGCCAGCCGTTCGGTGTTTTTACTTTTACTTCGTCGCCTTCTTCCTTGCCCATCAATGCTTGTCCGATAGGCGAGACTGTCGAGATCAGCCCTTTATCCGGGTCGCTTTCTTCTGATGTAACCAATCGGTATGTCACCTTTTCCTCGCGGTCGGTATCAAAAAGAATCACTGTCGAGCCGTAAGCCACGCTGTCGGTCGGGATCTTGGTGAGATCAATTTCCTCGACCTCGGTCAGACGCTGACGGACTTGCGCAATTCGCGCCTGCACCATTGACTGGCGTTCCATTGCTGCCTTGTATTCGGCATTTTCGCGGAGGTCGCCAAATTCACGCGCCTTTTGAATTTCCTTTGGCAGCGTGGAATGCAGTTCTTCCTGAAGTTTGTGGAGTTCGTCCTTTAATTTTTGTATTACAGCTTCCATAGATTTTCGTCAGAAAAAATTACAAAGTAACCTTTCTCGTTTCAATGTTCCTTGATTCGCTTGCTCGCGCTTCTCTCGGTGCGGCAAACGAAATTCCAATATCGCGCGCAGTGCGAACAAGCTGGCCGTCAACGGAAACAGTTTTGATATTCGCACAGGCTTCGCTCAGCGGCACTGTGACGATCGTTCCGGCCTGCAGGGCGACCATTTTGCCGGTCTCGCCGCTTGCAAGCGCCCGCACTGCACATGCCCCAAAATTTGTCCCCAACACGCGGTCAAAAGCGTTCGGGCTGCCGCCGCGCTGCAGGTGGCCCAACACAACGCAGCGTGACTCCTTTCCCGTCAGTTCCTCGACGCAATGCCGGATATAAGGGCCAACACCGCCCAGCCGCGTGTGCTCGGCATCCTGATATATTTCGGATTTGCCAATCTCGACCGAGCCTTCAGCTACCACAATATTTGTAAATCGGGAGCCGCTCTCTTCGCGTTCCTGCACCTTTCGGGCAATGGATTCAAATGAAAACGGTATCTCCGGTATCAAAATTATATCCGCGCTGCCGGCAAGCCCTGAATGAAGAGCGATCCAACCGGTGTTGCGTCCCATCACCTCGAGGATCATCACGCGATCGTGCGACGCTGCGGTCGTGTGCAAACGGTCGAGAGCCTCGGTCGCAATATCAATCGCGGTCATAAACCCGAATGTCAGTTCGGTCGCCGCGAGGTCGTTGTCAATCGTTTTCGGCACCCCGATGATCGGAAATCCGCGTTTATGAAACTCTTCGGCGATCTCGAGCGTGCCTTCGCCGCCGATCACGACAAGAGCCTCGATCTCCAGAATATCAAGATTCGCAAGAGCCTCGCCGATCGGCATTTCGGAAAAGCTCTGCCTGCCGTTGACCGTTTTGACAAAGCTGCCGCGATTTCGAGTGCCGAGGATCGTGCCGCCACGCGGCAAAATGCCGCTGACGCTCTTTACGGTCAGTTTTGTAGTGTGAGTTTGACCGAGTATTCCCTCAAAGCTGTCCTCGATCCCAATGCAACTCATCCCAAATTCGCCGATCGCCGTCCTGACAACCGCCCGAATCGCTGCATTTAATCCCGGTGCATCACCTCCACCGGTTAAGATTCCAATTTGTTTATACATCGCGCAAGATCAATTCATTATCCCGCCGCGTGGTGCCGCTGCGACTAAACTGCTTGCCTGCGGCATGGTTTCGATCGCTTTTAATATTTGCGGGTCGGTTTCCAATAATACCTGCACGCCGGCTTCGGTCGAATAATTGGCGGTGGCGATCTCTTCGCGCAGACGCGTTTTTGCGTAATCGATCTGTGAAGAAATATTTTGTACGCTCAATCCATTCGCAGTGTCGGAAGCGGCAAAATTGCGAAACGCCTCGAACAACTTATCCGAAACGACAAACTCGCTTGGCATCACTGACGCTTTGAAACTTTGTTTTTCGACCTTGTAGTTTTCAAATCCGGCAATCTTTCCGGCGACGAGTTGGCGGACAAAAAAGAACGCGGCCTCGTTTATACGTCCTCGCAGCGGCGAAGGCGTCGGCGTTTCGGCCTTTACGTCCGGTTCGATGCCGCGCCCGCCGTAGAGAATACGTCCGTTTGCCGTAGTTACCGGATTGCCGGCCGGTTTTGGCTTGACATCTATTTCGGCATTTTCAGGATTATCCTCGCCGTGAGTGTAATAATCGTAAATCGAGCCGTTGGAATAATCGCGTTGCAGCGAGCGGCCAAACGGCGTGTAATATCGCGCCGTCGTCAAAGTGATGCCCGTGCCATACGGCAGGCGAAACACACGTTGAACCAGCCCTTTTCCAAAACTGTCGCTGCCGACGATCACGCCGCGATCATAATCCTGGATCGCTCCGGCAACTATTTCCGAGGCGGACGCCGACGCCCCGTTTATCATTATCACAAGCGGGAAATTGTCGGGGCTACCACCGGTCGTGCGAAGTTCGCGTGCCTTTTCGCCGCCCGCGCCTTTTACCGACACAACCGTCTGTCCGGCGGGAACAAACTTGCTGACAACGGCAATCGCCTGTTCCAAAATGCCGCCCGGATTGTTTCTCAGATCGAGGATCAGGCTTTTCATTCCCAGCTTCTTGAGATCGGCGATGGCAAGCGACAATTCTTCACCCGTCGTCTGCTGAAATCCACCGGTAAGTCCAACATAGCCTATGGAATTGGGCAGCATGAAGAAATTTCTGATCGACGGCAGCGGCACTCCGCCGCGAACGATCTCAAAATCAAGCGGCTTTGCATTGCCGACGCGATCAATCTGCAACTTTACCGCTGTTCCACGCTCGCCGCGAACATTTTTTGAGACCTCGCTTGCCGTCCAATCTTTTGCGTCCTTTCCCTCGACAGTAAAGAAGCGGTCGCCGTATCGAATTCCCGCTTTGTCCGCCGGAGTATTCGGTATCACCGACTGAACATAAACGCCGTTGCGATGCTGTAAGATAGAAACGCCGATGCCGTAAAATTGCGACGACTGCTCTTCGTCAAGTTTGCGCAGTTCCTCGCGCGAAAAGAACGACGAATGCGGGTCTAGCGTCCACAACATGCTCTGCATCGCGCTGTCGGTCGCCTTTTCCTGATCGATTGGCCCTGCGTAGCTCTCGTTGATAAGTTTGAGAGCTTCCCTGTAATCGGCTAAAACCCTTTCAGTGGTGATTCCGCTATCAGCCGATGTTCGCGCCGGCAGTTTGCCAAAAAGCCCTCCGGCAATTGTGCCGATCGCAACTAATACCAATGAAAATAATGCAAATCTTTTGTTCATAATGCGCAAACGGACAATATCAATATACCATAAAGGCCGTTCTTAAAGAGTCGCCACGAATGCACGTATAAAACTACAAATAATATTCGTGCTTTCGTGGCTACTGAAATACGGAACCCTTATTGATAAATTTACTTTTCACTCGCAAAAATTTACCATTATCTTCTTGTGTTTATGAAACCTGAAGTTTCCATCGTGATCCCTGCTTATAACGAAAGCGAACGCATCGTTGAGCCGCTCAAGACGGTCCTCGAATTTATTTCGACAACGGGACGAAATGCCGAAGTGATCGTCGTTGACGACGGCTCGTCGGACGACACCGCAAAAGTCGCCGAGCGCGCCTTTTCGGCGATGCCGGATATTCAATTCAACGTCATCAGATACGAAAAAAACCGCGGAAAAGGTTTCGCCGTTAAGACAGGCCTGATGGCAGCAACTGCCGACGTAGCGCTCTTTAGCGACGCCGATCTCTCAACGCCGATCAACGAAATGTCGAAACTAATAGAACCGATCATGCGCAATGAATGTGATGTCGCTTTCGGTTCGCGTGCCCTCGACCGCAGTCTTATCGGCACGCATCAGCCGTGGCGGCGCGAACAGGGCGGCCGAGTGATGAACTTCATCATCCGCACAATGTCCGGCCTTCCGTTTGCCGATACTCAGTGCGGTTTCAAAGCGTTCAATCTTGTAAAGTTTCGGCAGCTGCTCGACGTGATGAAGATAGATCGCTTCGGCTTCGATGTCGAGTTTCTGTTCGTCGCCAACCATCACAAACTTCGGCTAAAAGAAATTCCCGTCCGTTGGAACGATGTCGAAGGCTCAAAAGTCAGCGTCTTCCGCGACACTCGGCGAATGATAAGCGAGCTGAATCAGATCCGAAGTAACGCCAAGTCCGGAAAATATGATATCGAATAGCTTCACCACAAAGGCACAAAGAACACAAAGACAGAAATGTTTAACTTTGTGCCCTTTGTGCCTTTGTGGTGAACTTCTTTTATGACTGCAAAGCTCAACGTCAACATAGACCACGTCGCCACGATCCGTGAGGCTCGCAAGACCATCGAGCCTTCGATCATCGAGGCCGCCGTTGTCTGCGAGCAATCGGGAGCCGACGGCATCACCGTTCACCTGCGCGGCGACCGGAGGCACATCCAGGACCGCGACATCGAGCAACTGCGCAAAGTCGTCATGACCTATCTCAACGTCGAAATGGCCGCAACCGACGAAATGGTCGCCATCGCCATTCGGACAAAACCCGACGCCGTCTCGCTGGTTCCCGAAAACCCAAACGAGGTCACGACCGAAGGCGGTCTAAATGTTATCGGTAATTTCGAATCGATCAAAACAGCTATTGAAAAACTGAGTGCGGCCGATATTTTTGTCAGCATCTTCATCGACCCTGACACTGACCAGATCGATGCCGCAAAAAAAGCCGGTGCGCAGCAGGTCGAACTTTGCACCGCCGAATACGCCGAGATGACACTCGTCGAGCCGGACACGAACGTGTCAGAACCGGGAGCGATAGCGACTGGGTTCCGAGACGACGACACTAAAGCTTCATCGCAACTCTCACGCATCGCCTCCGCCGCCGTTCACGCGCACTCACTCGGCCTAAAAGTCGCCGCCGGCCACGGCCTCACTTACCACAACGTCGGAGCCCTCGCCGCGATCCAGGAAATAACCGAATTCAACATCGGCCACAACATCATCTCCCGCGCCGTCTTCGTCGGCCTGAACCAAGCCGTCCGCGAAATGATCGAAGCCTGTCGCATTTAGATTAGTTCAACCTGGCCGTTGGTCATCATCACCTGCGGCTCGCCCTCGTTAAACATTATCCTCTCAAACGTCAGCGGCGAAACCGCACCTGCCTTTCCAACCGCCGTAAATCTGAGATTCAAAAGCACGCCGTTCTCATCTATCGGCATCGGGCCGTAAACGACAACTCTCAACAAGCACGGATCGTTCGGATTAACAACCACCATCAGGCCGCGGCTGACTGTTCCCGACACGTCAACCGGATTCTCCAGCGGCTGTATCATCGCCGGGTCGTATATGAGATCGAACTCATAAGAGATGATCTCTTTTCCTTTCACTCCCTCGACGCTAACCGGAATGACGATCTCCATGTTCGCCGCCGTCACAACATCCTGAACCGTAACCGTGATCGGCGTTGCCTTTCCGCCGTCTTGACTCTCCACTGTCCACTGTCCACTGTTCACTGTTCTCGGGTGTGTCACCGGATTCCAGTTGCCGCTGGCCTCGCCGACCAGAATGCCGACGAAGTCCTCGCCCGTCAGGTTGCCTGTCACCGAAGCATAGGTCCGGCTGTCGTCATAAGCCTGCGGCACTGTCGGCAGCGGTGACGGAGCACCCGTAACAAAGAATTTCCACTGTCCGGTATTTCCCGTGCCCGTAAGTCCAGCCGCAAACCTTGCGATCAAGGCCGCGTCGTTCGACGTGATCCCGCCGTTGCCGCTCGTATCTGCCGCAAACCTCTGGTTTTGGCTGATAAAACCCGGTGCCGAAACAACACCCTGCGCAACCCTCGCCGCATCGTTCGAGGTTATCGCACCGTTCGCGCCACCCGGCTTGGTGGGCTTGATGGTATATGAACCTGCGCCAAAACCCGTCAAAGTATATGTCCCAGGCGTTCCCGTTATGACCGGACCTACCGCAGGCGATCCAACAGTGCTCGCCACCGAAACATTTTTAACAAACCTTGGCGGAATAGGACTTCCGACCGCGTTGCCATAAGCGATGGTTCCGCTAATAGATGGCGTTCCCGACGGGCTGGCAGTTGGAGTCACCGTCGGTGTGCCGGTGTTCGTCGGCGTGTTCGTCGCTGTGTTCGTAGGCGTGACCGTCGGCGTCTTAGTAGG
>JAYVFJ010000033.1:0-3383 GCA_043773225.1 Chloracidobacterium sp. | reverse complement strand
TAAACTTAGATTTTCCGGGTGAATAAGTAATGGATTGTCCTGATCTCATTAGCCAGACGCTTGACGGCAAGTATCAGATGATGCGCGAGCTTGGGCGTGGCGGGATGGGTGCGGTTTATTTGGCGACGCATCTTGGGACTGAGCGGCCTGTTGCTGTCAAGGTTATTGCGCCGCAGTTTATGCAGCGGGCGGAATTTGTAGAGCGGTTTCGGCGCGAGGCTCGTGCGGCGGGGCGTTTGCGGCATCCGAATGTTGTTGACGTGACGGATTTTGGATTTGCCGAGACTGCAAACGGACAGGTCGCGTATCTCGTGATGGAGTATCTCGACGGCTGCACGCTTGGCGAGGTGCTTGACGAAGAGAAAAATCTGCCGGTCGCGTGGACGCTCGACATCCTCGAACAGGTCTGCTCGGCTGTTCACGAAGCGCATTGCCAGGGCATCATCCACCGCGACCTCAAACCCGACAACATCTGGCTCGAACCAAATCAGCGCGGCGGTTATACAGTGAAAGTGCTCGATTTTGGAATCGCCAAACTCGAAGAAAATATTGCCGGTGAAGACGATGATCTTGAGGCAAAGCTGCGGAGTTCGCTGCCGACGATTGCCGCTGCGGGTAATGTGACGTTTGGCGGCGCCGAGCCGGAGGGAACGCAGTCCGAAGCGGTTCCCGAAACTATGGTTCCGGTCGCGGTGACGGTTGCGAGTTTAGCAGAGCACGGCACGCGTGTTGTCGAGCTCTCGGTCAGTTCCGAGAGCGAGACGGCGATTTTTGACGACGGCGATATTTCGCGCGATTTTCAGGACTCCATAGGAACGAGGATCATCGCTGACACAGGTGATGACCGTCCGGCAGCCATGCGCAGAACGAGCGGACGTTCGCTTTTTGAGTCGAGAAATTCTGCCGAGCTTACGCGTGTCGGCGCCGTTCTGGGAACACCGCTTTATATGTCGCCGGAGCAGTGTCGCGGCGAGCATCTCGATCCGCGTTCGGATATTTACAGCCTCGGCGTCATCGCTTACCAAATGCTGTCGGGAGCGCCGCCGTTCGAGGGTGATTTCAAGGACGTGATGGCGTCGCACAAATCCGTCGAACCGAGACCGCTGGCCGCAAAACATGCGCGGCGAAAAATGAAGCGGGCGATACATTTGGCGCTCGCAAAAGACCCGCGAATGCGTCCGCAAACGGCTGAGGCTTTTGCGAGTTTGCTGCGTTCGCGTTCCGAAGGGATCTTTGGTTTGCTGCGGCGGGCGTTGGTAATTTACAGCGAGCATTTGCCAAAATTTCTGATGCTCACAGGCTTTTTTTCGCTGCCCATAATTGGGCTGACGCTGCTGCTTGTCATGTTGTCGTTTCTCAAGGTGAGCAATTTGTTGAGCGAGGGAAGCGCAAATTTTGCGATCGGCTTTGTCAGTTTTGCTTTGTGGCTCGCCGGCGCGTTTTGCACAAATTTGATCATAGGGACAAACGCCTGGATCGTGACGCAATATCTTTCGGTGCCGCTGCGGCCCGTTCGCGTGCGCCCGGCGCTAAAGGAAGCGCGAAAAAAATGGAAACGCATTGCGGGCAGCGGCATTCTTGCGGCTGTGCTGCCGTTTGTGGCTTGCGCGATTGCGGCGATCGCGGGCGGAGTTATTTTTGCTTTGATCGCGGCGATATTTTATCCGCTGACCGGCTCCGGCGCGTCTATCGCGATCACGGCGGGCGTGGGAGCGTTTATCTTTGGCGGACTCGGGCTGCTGTTTGCATATACCGTTTGGACGCTCGTGCCGCCGATCATAATGCTCGAAAACACAGGTGTTCTGGACGCGCTGAGGCGTTCCAGAAAGCTGGTCAAGCGGTCTTTTGTTACAGCAGCCAGCGCGGTTTTTATCGTCGCTTTGATACCTGCGATGGTTGCAGGAACGATCTCTTATGTGGTCAATACTTCGGCTAAAGCTTTTGATCCGACATCTGCCGAACCGCCCGCTGTGGAAAAAGAGGTTGAAACCGACTCTGCAAATACAGAGACTGATGAGCCAAATCTGAACTGGAATTGGAGTTTTAAAAAACGGGCCGCGGTCATCGCCGGCAATCAAGATATGGACATGCAGACAAAGGTCAAGCACACCGTCCTCGAATCGCTCATACAGTTGCTGTGGCTACCGATGCAGATCCTCGTGTTTTCTTTTTCCGCCATCATCGTGGCGTTGCTATATCTGAAAACGCGGCTCGCGGGCGGCGAATCTATGAACGATCTCACCGAACGATTTGAGGACGACGAACGTCCTAGAAAAAGGTGGCAGGAACGCGTCCGCCAACGATTGATCCAGTCGGGAAGGATACCGAGCAAATCATAAGTAATGCTGTTTTCGGGCAAGAGAATTCCATACATTTTATTTGTAATCGCAGCATTGTCGCTGTCCGCTTCTGCGCAGGAATTGGTGCGTGAGCTAAATATTCGTGCCGGCGGGAGCATTGAAGTCATAAACCATTATGGGCGCGTCAGCGCGAAAGCCGAAGCGGCGACCGAGGATGAGGCGGATGTAGCGCTGTTGAAAGTTCCTCTGCCGAGAGGCGTTCCGACCACCGCGATAAAAACAACCGGTAGAGCAAACCATATCCTTATCACCGTTGAGCCAACCGACAAAAACCAACGCATTGATCTCATTCTTATTCTTCCTGAACGCTCAAATATCAAGGTTGAGACGCTAGCCGGCGCGGTCGAGATCGCAGGCAACTTTGCGGCGATAGACGTAACGACCGATACCGGCACGGTTGCCGTTGATGTTCCTGACGATGATCTGAAGTATCAGTTCGTCTGGACAGAATCGAAGCCGCGATACCTTGCGGATTTTGAGATCGCCGAGGTCAAGGAAAAGGCGGCGGGACGGTTTGAGATCAAAGGCTGGAAAGGGGAAAAGGGGAAAAGTGAAAAAGGGAAAAAGTCAGAACCGGGCGCGATAGCGACTGGGTCGTCTGAAGCGGATGAATCAACTCAGAATAAATCTGCAATCTCAAATCTGAAATCTGAAATTTCAAAACCAACAAAGAAGGAATCTGAAATTTCAGATCTCAAATCTCAAACCACCAAGACGAAAGACCCAAAGCCCAAGACCAAGGATCAAAAATCAAAGATCAAAGATCAAAGATCGGTCTCGCTCAATTTCACGACCGCCCGAGGCATTATTTTGCTGAATGTTCCGCCGAGCGAGGTGATGAGCGATCTGCGCGAGCGGCCTTTAACAAATGCGGCGAAAGGGATCATTCGCAGCGGCGATTCACTGTTGACGGAAGCTATCAGACGAGCTTCGCCGAAATATTTTGGCGATTATGCGCGGACGCTGCCGCCGTTTCAAAAGCAGCCGGCATTTGCTGTTAAGGCCGAACGTTTTGGCGGTGCT
>JAYVFJ010000032.1:0-13527 GCA_043773225.1 Chloracidobacterium sp. | reverse complement strand
TGATAGATTTGCCAATGCCTAAAAAAACGCAAACTTTGAAAACTAAATCAACCAAAAGGAGCGAGAGGATCGTGTCCTGAAACACTTGACCACCTCACTATTGAGCACATGGGATCGCGCCAAAATCCCGTAAAACCTACATTCCGAAAGCGTGCTGTTGCTCAAAGGCCTGATAATTTGATGCTCACATCTTAAGCCTGCCAGCCCGCCATTCGATCAATGTGTACCGTGCATCTGTAGCTTGGTGGCCCACAAGTTGAGCGATTTCCGATAGAGTCGCTTCAGCCTGATCTGGCGCAAATTGAAGTGCATAAGCTGCCGCCCAAACTCGAACACTCAAAACTTCATCTTCAAGAAGATCGAGAAATCGAGTTTGAGCGACCGAACCGAGCATGGAAAGCTTTTCAAATGCGTTCGAAAGTTTCTTATATTGTGCATTGCCTTTTTGGTAATCCCCCGTTTCGGTAAATTCACCATGTAAAACAGCAGCGTACCTAAATCTAGCTATCAGCAATAAACTTTCGTCGTGGTTTTTCATAAACAAGATCACTTCATCCTTCAGAATATTCTATTGCGAGCACGGAATTGCGCCGAAGTCTTGTAACTTCTGGATACCGAAAGCATGCTGTTGCTCAAACGTCTGATTCCGCAACCAATCGCGTACCCGTTTCCCATCAGAAAAGGGGCGTTTCGAACTGTAGAAAGCACTTATCTGCGTATGAATATTGGCCGGAATTTCAATTGTGTTGCCCAAAGAGTATATTCTATAGGGACTGAACTGTTTCTGATTCTGTTCTACCACATGATGCCAATGGTGATCTTTTCTCGCAGGACCGAATGCGAGCTTAAATGCCCGGAAACTTCTATACGAATCAAGTCGGGCTTTAGCGTCCCAACGTGCGTTCAAGTGGTCTCCTACGAATCTATTCGGTTGGCGAGTCTTTGCCTGTCCAGTACCTTCTTTCCAAGTCGCGCCGCGACCACGACGCCCCGAGTTTCGTCCACGCCGTCCGGTAGGTCTAGGCGGAGGCCTAAACTGTCCGTTCGAGTAGCCACGACTGTAAAGTTCACCCTTATTTTCCCATGTCCATCCCCCCTGCTCCGACCTGTTCACTGAAATAACCTCACGAGGACCTTCATAATTCATTCTCGGTGCATGACCATCGGGATCAATGAACTTATAAAGGTTGTTGTAAGTATACAGGTATTTGTTAAGAGATTGTGGATTCGATAGATCGGCATAGAATGTCGGATTACTGTTCGCATCTTCCGTGAAGTCAAACAACTCATCAGGGCCGCCTTTGAATTCGTCGGGGGAGGTGAACCTTCCGTGCTTTGGCGAGTAGTAGCGCGATTGAGCGAAATCCAGTCCTGTCTCGGCATCGCGCTGATAGGTCGCAAATTTCTGCCGCGTGTCATCGTCTGGTGCTGAATAACGCTGACTAGTTGTGCGGCTTCCGTAGCCGGCGTAGATCTCATCTCCGAATGGAAAGAAATCCCGTCGGGCTTTTAGCTCGCCGTAGGCGTTCGTGATGACGCGCGGCGAACCGAGAGCATCGTTTGTGAGATAACTGATAGTTGGAAACTCCGGCGGCGACACGTTTACCGTGTATTCGGCGGCAAGCTTTCCTTTGGCGTCGTAAATGAAATATGTTGTCTGGTTTGTGATCGAATTGTGCGATTTTACGCGCTCGCCGTTTCCATCGTAGGCATAACTTGTCGACAAATTGCTGCCACTCGCGCTAATCTGCCTGTTCTCGGCGTCGTATGTAAAACTCCGGCCTTCAGCGTCGCCCGTAATATTGCCGACAAGATCGTAAGCGTAGCCACTCAACCGGTTATTCGTTAGATTTGCCGTTGGATTGCAAACCGCTGTAGCACACGAACCAAGAGTCGTCGTATTGCTATTTGAAATGTCGTAGTTTTTATTCCCAAAACGGTCGTACAAAAACGTCTGTTTCCAAGTCTGACTGCCGCTTGTAGTTTCCGTCGCCGATTTGAGACGGTCGAGCGGGTCGTAAGCATAAGTCTGAATTGCAGTGAAACCGTTGACGTTCGCAATGGTCGGGACGAGGATCGTTTGGCGGGCAAGACTGCCATTGTTCTTTTGCGGATTCAGAGTCGTGCCCTGCCAATCGCCATACTCATAATTGGTTTTCCAAATACTGCTATCATTGGCTGAATTGCCAAGTCCGATCTCGATTATCTGTCTGCGGGAATTGAATTTAGTGGTTTCCCAACGGCTGTTTCCAAATCTTAACTGCTCAATCTCACCGCCGGGTGTATATTTTATCGACTGAGCATAGCTGAAAGTTAGAGAATGTTTGACACGTGCCAGATCGCCCGTTTCATCGTATTCGAATCTAACGACTTTGCCAGAAGGATAGGTCTGCGTCAGAAGGTCACCATTCAGGTTATAGGTATAGCTAAAACCATGTGTTTGTCCATCAATGAAATGTTGTTGACTTCCAAGAACATTTCCGCTTGTATCGAACGATGTATAAAGCGTTTCCGAAACTGAAGACGAAACTTTTGTAAGGCGCGATTTAGAATTCTGGACGTTGGAAGCATCGTAATGGAAAGTAACGTCGGGGGTGAGGTCGGAGTAGTTTTTGACGTTAACTCGATTCAGCGCGTCATATGTAAACGTCGTGGAAATGCCTCTCGCATCAGTCTTTGTGAGCAAATTTCCATTCGCATCGTAAGTGTATAGAAATGTCCCGCTTTCTGGATTTGTTGCGTGAGTCAATCTGTTCAAAGCGTCGTAAGCAAAATTTCGCGTTTGTCCCCCTTGAATGATCTGTTTCAAATTTTCGTTTGTGTCGTAAGTGTAAAAGGTTGGCTGATTCGGGCTTTCTATTTCGCCAAGATTTCCGTTCAAGTCCGGCTCATCGACCCTGATCAAATTGTCAAAGGCATCCTCAATCGTTCGCTTGGTCTTGCCCGCTTCATCAGTTACCGTTTCGACCGTTCCTATTTGACTTCCGGTAGCAGCTACTGAATAAGCAGTTACCATGTCGGCCTGATCGCCTGACGTTTTCACTTTCGTGATTCGGTTTAGACCGTCATAAGTATTCTCTGTCCAGTAAAGGGTATCGCCTGACCGATATGGATTAGAGACCTTTTTGACTCTGCCCATATTGTCATACTCGGTATCGACAAACACATCTCCCGAGCCAGCGTCAACTGACTGCCTTTTGACCATCATTCCCAATCCGTCGAACCAAGTATAGCCTTGTTCCCAGTGACTATTTGCATCAATCTGTGACGAGACTTTTACAAATCTCTGACTAGGCGGATATTGTCCAGTAACTAAATCTGGCAGGCCGTAATCCATGACCGTTTGTTGTCCATTGGAAGCTATGATTTTTGTCGGGCGCAGCGATGGGTCGATATATTCCATTGTTGTTTCTTGGTTGTTTGTGTCTTTGGTGCTGACGACCTGCCCGGTCTCGAACCTGTATTTTGTCTGCGTCTCAAACGCCGTCGTTGATCCGTTCCCGCCCGGCACCGCAGAAATCGATTTAGTCGGAAAAGCAAACGTGTTCCTATTATTAATCCCGTCGCTGAATTTATCGTCATATTTGACCTGGCTCAAATTGCCGTTTGCATCCCACATTTTCACAGGGCTTCCAAGAAAATTGTACTCTGTCCGTGTCTCAACAAATGCATCATTGTTTGTTGTGTCATACCAGCTTTTTGTCGATGTCAGCCAACCACGTATGTTTGTTCCAGGATTACTCCACCCCGGAATCACGACGATATTTTGAGGTTCGGCCTCTGTATTTTCGTCATAAGCCATCTGCGTTTTAGCCTTTATACTAGGCGTCGCAGCACCGTCCTTAACGAGAACCTGAGTCGGAAGCCGCAGGATGTTCCTGTCTTCTGTGTAGGCAGCGCTCGTTTCGTAGGTCGTCTCGGTCCTTCGCACCAAAGCTCCAATCGCCGGCGTGGACGCAGGCAGACTTCCGTCATTTACTGGTGTATAGGCATATTCATTTTTGGCAGTTACATTGAGCGGCGAGGCCCTGTCGTCTGCCGCACCGTATTCAAATGCCGTCGCCGCCGCAACACCGGAATCGCCTTCGTATGTTATCGTGTGCGTAACGTCTGCGCGGGCGTTCCATTGGAGATATTTAGCCTCCAGCGAATTACGTATAAGCAGGGGAGTTGGAACCGGGGACACGATAATGTTCGGAGTCGTAGCCGTCCAGTCAGTCACGGTGCGTTGCAGTAAATGCCGATTATTACCTGCATCGGGAGCTGAAAATACCTGTGTTTCAAATGTTTTGCCCGCAAGCGGGCTGTCATACCCCCATTTGAGTCCGCGATACACATAGTGCCCATCCTCTGATCTGTCGCAAAACGGCTTTATCCCGCGATGCATAAACGTCCAACTCTTGGTGCCGTCCGGAGCGGTCACGCTTGTGAAATAGTTGTCGTCCGTTGATGCGGCCGAATAAACATAAGTCATCGGACTGGCATCAGCGTTTTCTTTAACGCGGCGTCGTTCCACACCGCGATTTGTCATCTGATAGCCCTCGGCCAGTCCGGCAAGCGAATCTATTTTTCTGTAGTCGAATTCCTCAAGCCCGCCGAACGGATATTCTATCGTCTCAATCTCGCCATATTCATTATATTTGAAACGATACACCGCCCCGTTTGGCAGCTTTATCTCGGCAAGAACCATTGGCTTAAACGGTCCCGAGACATCAGTCAAGGGGTGTCCAAAATTATATCGGTTTATTCTGAGTATGCTATTCAAAGGATGAACAGGTTGATCTCCAGAACTGCAACTTTGATGCGGAAAGACTACGTCGTCCGCAAATAACGGAGAAACAGATGGCGTAGGTAATGGCGTTCCTGGAGTTGGAGATGTCGGCGAAGTATGGATGCCGATATATCGCGGGGCATAATTTGAATTTGGTGGAAATACTCCTGCATTTCCCAATTGTTTCCATGTCAATTTATATGGAGGCTCCATGCCCGGTAAGCGAAATTCGTCCACATGCTCGGAACCACTCAATAGCCTGATAGTTTCAAGTGGAACCATAATAGGAAATTTTCGTCCGAGCTGATCCGTCCAGGAACCGTACGGATCATAAATGTCCGGCTGCGTATCTGGTTCGTTAAACTGAACGAAGTTACCATTTGCATCTGTAAGTTTCGTGGCCTTTCTGATACCTGTTCCAGGGCCGGATTCAAAATCATAAAATGAACCGTCGGGTAAGTAGAGGCGAAATGTCCCATTATCCTGCACATACTTGATACCGGAGCCGTCAGTTGCATAGAATGTGTCGTCCCAGGCATCCGGGGGAAGACCTAAGTCTGGAAATGGCATCTGGGCGTCGGATGCCCTGAGTTCGTGAGATTCACCCCCGGGCAAAAATACGGTTATTCGCTGTATGTAATGGACCGAATAGGGGGTCGGAGGCGGACTCGTTGGATTGTATGGCTTTCCGTTCTGATCAAACAGTTTTTCCATGCCGGTGTACTCAATGTATGGCCGAGCCAGACTGCTTGTCCATCCCGCAGCCGCATTCTCGGAATAGATTCCATTTACGTAACTCCTTGCGGGAGTTGCTGACGAGGGGATATAGAACTCATCCTCAAACTTCCATACTTTTGACGAATAGCTGAGACTGAGAGGAAGATCGAATCCCCGGCTAGGATAGCTGCCCAATGGCAAATCAAACTCCATGCCCAGTGTCGCGGGATTGACTCGTCCCGATGAGCGCAGCCTCTGATCAACTGTATTTTTAGTTGTCTGATTATTTTGAGCGAAACCGAAAACGGCCAATCCCAAAAACATCAATAGCGATATAATTATCTTTTTCATACGATCCTCTTTTCTTTCTTCAAAACACATCGATTTTTCAATTTACATTAACTAGATCCTTGTCTTACCTTCGGTAATACGCCGGGACCGGGACATCGCCGGGTTTTCCGAATTGTTCGATTCGGGTTGAGAGGTCGCGGGATTGGCGGATGTGCCAGTAGGCGGTTTGTGTGCCGGCGACGGGGTGAAAGACGGCGATATCGACTTTGCCGTCGTCGTCGTAGTCGTTTGGGATGGGCGTGTCGCCGGGCACGCCGTATTGGACGGTGACGGGACCGTCGGTGCTTTGCTTGATGAACCAGACTGCGATGCTGCTGCGATAGACGGCGGGATCGTCTTTGCCGTCGCCGTCGTAATCGGCGCAGACGGGAAGATCGCCCGTAGCGCCTATCGGTTCGAATTTCTCCTCGCCGTCCGCGCTGTCTTTAGACACAAAAGCGTGAACCGCATCGCTCCAGTATGCGGTATCGGCTTTGTCGTCGCCGTCAAAATCGCAGGGCACCGGCTTCACACCGTTGATGCCGGTAAAGATCTTTTCTATGTTCGTATTTGTCGTGCTTTCATTGACTTTCCAATCCTGACCGGACGGTTCCCAAAGAACAACGTCGGTCTTGCCGTCGCCGTCATGATCGGCGGCGACAGGCACATCGCCGGAAGCGCCGAGCTGGACGAAATAACCGATGTTGCCGGACGACGGAATGATGTAAGTTTTACCCGCCGACGGCCTGAAAACGGCGAAATCAGTTTTTCCGTCACCGTCGAAATCACCCAATACGGGAATATCTCCGGGCACACCCAATTGCGCAGCAGGCGGCGGTTCGGTTGAGTCGCCGTCAAAAATAATCCAGTCTCCCGTTGACGGCCGCCAGATGGCAAGGTCCAAAGTCGGCGCCGTGTTTGCGTTTGCATCTGCAACCGCAAGCAGGCGCGAACCGGCGTAGATGTATTCCTTGCTCAGTTGCGGCGTCGGGGAAGACGGCGGCGCGGCAAATGGGTTCCAAGGATTTAGCCCGGTCGCTACTTCTCCCGGTTCCAACAGAACCCTTCCGAACCATCCGGTCTTTTTGCCGGACAGCGGATCGGTGCGCGGCAGCCAGCCGTTCTTTGCCATGACGCCTAGACCGAGCAGAAAAATGAACGCAACGACTGCGCCTTTGGCCCAATGTTTTTTGATGTGGCCAGCGACGCCGTTCTGCTTCGGCTTATTCAACAGGACGTCAATGGATGACAGGTTCAGGCTGTCATGCCCGATCCGCTTGTTTCTGGTCTTTATGGTATTTTTCGTGGACATACTCGTCTCCTTTCGTTTTTGAAACGAGACTGTGTCACGATTTAGTGGCTGGGAATTGCCGTAGGGAAATTTTCTCGGTACTGCCTAAACATGAGAGAATTTCGATTCACTCAGTTCGAAGTCACTTTTACTGCAAATCATCGAGACATTGGTCCCATTTTCGATTAGCGTGTCAGCTTTCTCAAACTCTGCTTGTTACCTTAATTGAAATTATTACTCCTACCTGAATGTTAATGTCAAATGTTCGTCTTAGAATTTCAGATTTTTATCTGGTTCAGATTCCTTAAATTCTAATTCTGAGAATAAGATCATTTTTATGCTCGACAAAATCACTTTTCTTGCAATCTTTTTTGTTTTTCTTGCCAGAAAAATCTTTTTTCTGCGCGTTTTTTTCTTTTTTTCTACAAGTTTTATGATTCCGCCAGCAAATAAAATCAATGTCGTCAACCGGCTCACATTTAAGCGAAATAAACGTGTTGGGACCGTCATCTACGAAATGTGGCGTTTGCATGCCGCTCCGTGGGGCATCATCGGAACAACCCGAAGGCAAGTCTATATCGACGCGCCGGTGTAAGGCACAAACTCTAATTTGCCGTCTTGTGCAGCGCAAAAAATATTGACATTAAATCTGATTGGAGTTTTAATAAGCCTATGAGAAATGCAGCGAAATTGACCGTGATCTTTGTTTTTGCGCTTGGTGCTTTATTTATCTTCTTGAGCAGCAATGGATCTTCTACGACCGATGCAGCCGGTTTTTCGGAGGTGGCGATGCCGACTCCTCCAAAAAATACAAATTCTTCAGGCTCTAACGGCAACCTAAAGCCCGCAGCCGTAAATGCCACGGCAAATGTAGCGAAGACAGCGACACCGGCGAACACGGTCGCCAATACGAGCACAACACCTGCGTCAGGCGGCAAGACGATCACCAAGAGTTTTACCCTCGGTCAAAACAGCTTGTCGGAATATGGCGAGGCCCCGTTTGATCATGAAAATCATGCCTTCAAAAACTACAGTCCCGATGGCAAATCGGTCGTCGGATGTGTCGAATGTCATCATACCGACCAGCCAAAATCGGCTATGACGCCGCCATACGTAACTTCTGAACGTGATGAGATTTTGACAATGGCCGTCTATCAAAAATCCAGCCAAAAAGTGAGCGGGTGTAGAGGCTGTCATTTTCAGGACGGCAACGTTCCCGATGGAAAAACTATGCCGACTGCCAATAACAAGGACCTGGACAATAAGCTTGCATATCACATCAATTGCAATACCTGTCATGATGCGGCATATAAAGCACGGTCGGATTTAAAAGCGAAGAACAAGACATTTGCAACCTCAAAAGACTGCGCGGTTTGTCACAAAGTAGAATAACGGATGCCTTTAAAGCAATGTGACAAATGCAGTGAGATGGTTGACGAGGCCAAGGCGTTTTGCCCCGGCTGTGGCAACGCTTTTGTCGAGGAAGAGAGGCCAAAAACAACGGCGTTTCAAAAATTGGATAACACGATCCAATTCGGCCAGACAATGTATAACCAGATGCTCGAGGATATGGGGCTGAATATTTCCGACGCCCCAAATCTTGGCGAAAAGCGCGTCGAGGTGATCGCTCCAATTAAAACGGAGGTTACAGTTCCTCCGATAGAGACAGACAAAAAAGTCCATGTAAAGCTGCCTGAGGATATTCCCGATAAACCAAATTCTGCGAGCAATTTAAAATGGTATATTCTTGGCGGGCTGGCTGTGATCGTCCTTTTACCTATTTCTCTCTGGTCGGCCATCTTGCTCATTCTCGATATTTTGTCGAGTTTGTCGCGTTAAAGTAGATTTTCAAATCTTTTCGATAGATAATCAAAGCCATCATGCCGCGTGTAATAGAAAATCACGAGCAATTAGTCGAGGCGTTTCAAAATGTTGACATCGTGTCCGAACTCGTCGAAAAACTGCCAAACGGCGAATTTCGAAACGAGCTCGACATGGACATCATTTTGTTTGGCCGCAGCTACCGCGGCAAACAGGTCGGCCCCTACGCGCGTCTGCTTGAATACCTTCCCGGCGAAACGATAATCCAGGCAGACACCTGGGAAAGCAGTATCTTTTACATCCTCGTCCACGGCAATCTCGAAGCCTCGATCATCGAACAAAACGGCCAACGCAAAGTGGTAGGCGCAATTCCGGCGGGCAATTCGTTTGGCGAAATGGCCCTGCTCTCCGGCACGCCGCGAACTGCGACCGTCTCTGTCGCCGAAAATTCGTCAGCCCTTGTTCTCGAATTCACCCGTCCGGCAATTCGTCTCTTAAGAAAGTTGCCAAAATTTGGCAAGGCTCTCGACCGCAATTACCGCAACTACGGGCTGACGCTGACGCTGAACGATTTTAAAGATTTTACAAATGTCGATCTCGATCCCGCATTGCTCCAGCGTCTAAACGACTCGACGCGATTTGCGGTTTATGAAAAAGACCACGTTTTGTTCCGCGAAGGCGACCCTGTAAATCGCGTTGTTTTTGTCCGCAACGGCTGGATACAGCGCGTGAGCGGCGTCGAATTTAACCCGAAAGCCGCCGACCTTTTGCTCGAAACTGATGAGTCCGTCGGGCTTGATTTTCTCGGCGCCGGTGCCTGTCTCGGCCTCGAAGCGATAGACCGGTCAGGTGTCTGGGACTATACGGCCACGACTCGTTCGCGCAGCGAGGTGCTCGAGATCGCCATTTCGCGTCTTCGCGACGACGCGGAAATGCGCGACGCGGTCATGCCTTTTTTGCGCTCGTCATCAGGCGCCGACGATGCAAACAAGCCGCAGCACCCGTCAGACACGCGCGTGATAACCGCCGCCAGCCGCGAGATCGAAACCGGCGTCGTTGACGGCGTAAACGTCTTGGTTATGGACATGGCAAAGTGCATTCGCTGCGGCAATTGTTCGCTCGCGTGTCACAAAGTTCACGGCAATTCGCGCTTGACCAGGCGAGGCATTCACATCGAGCGTCCGTTCAAGCCTAACAAGCCTTCGATTCAAAGCGTCCTTGTGCCGACGGTTTGCATGCACTGTCAGGACCCGGAATGCCTCACCGGCTGCCCGACCGGCGCGATCGCGCGGTTTCCAAGCGGCGAGATCGATATAAACACGCAAACCTGCATCGGCTGCGGCGACTGCGCCACGCAGTGCCCATACAACGCCATCTCGATGATCGCCCGGCCCGATCCGAAAATCGCAAACGAAAACGGAGCATTTGCCAGCCTTCTATCCGTATTTTCGCTCGGCGAAGCAAAACTACCGGCACCCGTCGAGCAAACCGAGAATCTCCTCGCCGTAAAATGCAATCTCTGTCATGAAACGGGAATGAATCCGCCCGGCGCAAAAACCGAGGCTTATTCATGCGAAGAAAATTGCCCGACGGGAGCGCTTGTTCGCGTCAATCCGCGTGAATATTTTGACGAGATAAACCAGACGATGGGCCTCATGCAGCGCAGCAATACGCACGCCATTGGCGAGAACATTCACAAGTTCGATCTATGGGCGACGATTTGGCATGTGCTCGGCGTTCTTTCGGTTTTGATTGGCGGCGGTTTGGCATTTTGGGCGACGCGCGCTTTTGCACAAGACATTCCGCTGAGCGCGGGCAGTTGGGTGACCATGCGTTGGCTGACGGGACTGACCGGTTTGGCAAGCATTGTTTGGGTAATGGCATATCCCGCGAGAAAGCAAATCTACCGCCGTCGTGCAGGAGCGTTGCGCTACTGGATGCTTTCGCACATTTACCTCGGCGTTTTGGCGGGCGTTCTCTTGCTCGTTCACGGCGGCACAAGCTCGGGCGGACTACTGACTACATTCCTGATGATCTCGTTCGATCTTGTGATCGTCACCGGGCTTTTTGGCGCCGCTTGTTACATCATAGTTCCGCGTTTTATGACGCGGATCGAGCGTGAGCCGCTGCTTTTAGAAGATCTCGAAGCCCGCCGCGAAGAACTGAGAGCGGAACTCGTTCGCACAGCCGATGCGACCACAAACGAGGAACTCAACCGCCTGATTCAACGCAAAGTGCGTCGCCGCTTTCTCGGTCTCGGATATTTACTCAGGCAATATTTTGGCAAGAGCGATCTTCAGGCGATGCTTGCCGACGCACGCGAGGAATTTCGTGATGCCGCAAAAGGAATGTCGAGAAATGATGACGCACGTCTCATGGAGGCGGTCGAAAATGCCGCGACGCTCCGCCGCGTCGATGCCCTTTGCTACCTTCATCAATTATTAAAATTGTGGGTCGCTCCGCACGTTTTGTTTACGTCAATAATGTTGATCTTGATGTTGATACACATAGTTCAGGTCGTATATTTTAATGTCCGATAAAACGGGAAAATTTATCATACTTTTTGCCGGCGATGAGCAAGCCGGAAAGACTGTCGTTAAGGACGGCATATTTATCGGCCGCTTTCAGAAAACCTGCGACATCGTTCTCGAACACAAAACGGTGTCGAGAATTCATGCCGGGATAAATCATCGCGGCAAAGATTACGAGATAATTAACCTCTCGGAGAAAAATGTCCTGACACTAAACGGCCGCCGTTTACCCGCGCAAAAAACCGACGTTCTGGCCGATGGAGACACTATTCAGATCGGCCCGTTTACGATCCTCGTTGCTTTGCACAACGGCGCGATCACGCTGAACGTCCAAGGTCAGGTAGCGTCTCGACAGGGGGGAAAATCAGCTGAGATCAAGCCGATTGAAAAAAAACCGGCCGACATGGCTGATGTTCTAAAGGTCTTTTGGGAAAAGAGAACACGCGAGAAAGAAGATTGGGGAACACGCCTGCGGCCCACCGAAAAGCCAAAGCCGGGCAAAGCGATGTTCAACTGGAAACCGACCTGTGATCTAAAAAAACAATGGCGGTTTGGATTGTTTGTTTGGGCGTTTTTGGTGATAGGCGCGTTGGGTGCATATGCGTATTTTCGTCATCCCGCAACTTATGCGCCAAAGCCTCTTTCAAATCCCCACGCCTCGCAAATCGAGAACAGCCCGATCGCCGTAACGGCCAACGGCAACTCATGCACGACCTGTCACACGCTGAATGAGCCGCTCGAAAATTCCTGCGTCCGATGTCATTCGGCGACGGAATTTCACGCCTCAAACACAAAGGCGCATGAGCAGGCGGGCATCACCTGCACGATGTGTCACCGCGAACATCAAGGCGCAAATTTTGATATGAAAGCGACGGCAATCCAAACCTGCGCCGAGTGCCATAACGATAAAAATACGAAAACCTACAACGGAAAAACCGTCCACACGGCACACGGCGGCTCTTATGGTTATCCGGTCGTTGACGGCGCGTGGAAATGGAATGGCGTTTACCGCGAAGTCGCCGACGCGATACCCGAAATCACCCGCAGCGCAACCGGCGACAAAGACGAAAAGGCCAAGCTGAGCCGGCAATTTCACACGGTTCACCTCTACCGTATGAAGGCACCCGAGGTTTTAACAGGCGACAAACGCGGCCTCGTCACCTGTTCAACCTGCCACGATACTTTTGGAGCAAACCTAGATCGGATAAAACCAAAACAAACCTGCGCCGCCTGTCACGCAACACCGACTGACGCGCCTGACCGCGACCGGCGTTTTGCCAATTCGTCATCAGCAAACTGCATCTCATGCCACGTCCAACACCCCTACAGCACCAACCGCTGGAGCGAATTCTTAACCGAAGATGCTATTGAGAGAAGGAAAGAAGCGGTGGCAGCTAAGATCAATGAACTTAGCGGCCAATGAAATTTATACATATATGCTTTATCTCGTGCTTGTCGGTTTTTTGATTTCAAACATTTCAAGTAGTGCGGTTGGAGAGCCTCTTATGTGTCAAACGGAACATATAATACTGGAGCCAAAAAATATGTTCCGTCTGACATTTTGAATCTCAGATCATATCCGCAGCGGCATGACGATGTATTTGTAGTCGTAGGTGGTTTCGCCGGCGATGGACATTTGGGTTTGGGCGTTGGCGTCTTTGAAATCGAAGGTGATGCGTAAGGGTGCTCGTCCCTCTCTTGCGGTGGCAGTGGCTGTACCAGTAGCAGGGGCAGTAGCAGCGGCACCGGTAGTCGAATCAGAATCTCCTGCTACTGCGTCTGCCGCTGCCGACTGAGAGCCTACCGCCTCAAGGTCGCCGGTGGCGGCGTTTGTGAGGAATTCGAGCAGATACTGCCAGTTAAAGCCGAGCGTGATCTCGTCGCCTTTGTATTCGGCCTGGACTTTTTCGGTGCCCTCGCCTTCTTCGCTGGATTGGGCGGTGACCTCGATCTCGCCTTCGCGGATAGTGAGGCGGATCGAGCGGTTGCGTTCGTCGGCGATGAGCGACATGCGGCGAACGGCACGACTCATCTCGTCGAGGTCAAACGTGGCCGATTTGTCGTTG
>JAYVFJ010000031.1:0-12960 GCA_043773225.1 Chloracidobacterium sp. | reverse complement strand
CCGATCTGGTCTTTTTTCAGCGCGCCTTCGTTAAATATTCGCGAGACTCGGAGATATGATTTGACATCTTCGGGGCCGACTTTTACGGCATTGAAGTCGCCGTTTTTTTCAGCCTTGCTTCGGGCGACCTTGCGACAAACTTTGCCGATCTCGCGTTCGAGCTGTCTGAGGCCGGCTTCCTGCGTGTATTCCGAAATGATCCTCATGATCGCCTTTCTATCAAATTTTACGTCGCCTTTTTCGAGGCCGTTTTCTTCGACCTGTTTGGGGATCAGATGGCGTTTTGCTATCTCGAGTTTTTCTTCTTCTGTGTAGCCGGAAAGTGAAATAATCTCCATTCGATCTTTGAGCGCGGCTTGAATAGTGTCGAGAATATTTGCCGTCGTCATAAACATCACGTTTGAAAGATCGAACGTGACGCCGAGATAATTGTCGCGGAATGATGAATTTTGCTCAGGATCGAGCACTTCTAACAGAGCGCTCGACGGGTCGCCGCGAAAATCGGCTCCGACCTTGTCTATCTCGTCGAGCATTATCAACGGATTGTTTGTTCCGGCCTGCTGTATTGCCTGAATGATGCGGCCGGGCATCGCCCCGACATAGGTTCGGCGATGGCCTCGAATTTCGGCCTCGTCGTGCAGGCCGCCGAGCGACAGGCGTATAAATTTGCGATTCAGTGCACGCGCGACCGAGCGTCCGAGCGATGTTTTTCCGACTCCGGGCGGGCCGACGAGGCATAGGATCGAACCTTTCGGCTTTTCGCGCAGCTTTCGCACAGCGAGCGATTCGACGATTCGCTCTTTTACGCGTTCGAGGCCGAAATGATCGTCGTCGAGTATTTTTTCGGCCTTTTTCAGATTCAGATTGTCCTTTGACGCTTTTGACCACGGCAGGTCGGTCATTATGTCGAGCCAGTTGCGAAGCGTCGCCGTTTCAGCCGTGTCGGGGTGCATTCGCTCAAGTTTTTTCAACTGCCTGAGAGATTCTTCCTCGGCATTTTCGGGCATTTTGGATTTGAGGATTTTGTCGCGATACTGCTCGATCTCCTCGTAAAGCTCATTTCCCTCGCCAAGCTCGGCTTGTATAGCCTTTAACTGCTGACGTAAGAAATATTCACGCTGCGAGCGATCGATGTCGGCGCGGGCCTGCGTGTTTATTTCCTGCTGAACTGTCAAAACATCGATCTCTTTGCTAAGCAGATCGTTCACGCGCCTCAGCCTCGGCACCGGGTTCTCAATATCCAAAACGCTCTGTCCGTCTTCGACTTTTAATTCAAGGTTTGAGGCCGACAGATCGGCGAGACGGCCTGCATCGTCTAGATTGGCGATGATGGCGAGGACTTCCGGGGAGATATTTTTCCCGAGGCTTGTCGCCCTTTCCATTGCACCGCGAACATTGCGAACTAAGGCCTCAACCTCAAGCGAATTTTCCGGTGCAAGCGGCTCTGAAATCGGTGTGACACCGGCTTTTACATACTCGCCCTGACCGGCAACCGAATCCACTCGGCAACGCGACAGGCCTTGTATGAGAATGCGTATGCGTCCGTCCGGCAACCGTAGCATTCGCATGATTATAGCGACAGTGCCGACGGTGTAGAGATCGTCCTGTTCGGGATCTTCTTTGTTTACGTCCTTTTGCGAGACTAGGAGGATCATGCGGTCTTCCTTCAAAGCCTGCTCGACGGCGCGGATAGACCTGTCCCGCGATACAAAAAGCGGAACGATCATAAACGGATATATCACAATATCGCGGAGCGGCAGCACCGGAAGTTCCGATGGTATCTGAACCATCGGCTCTGTGATTTCTGACTCCGAGAGAGAGATAGGAAATTCTTCGATCTCAACCATAAACCTATATGTTAAGGGAATTAAAACGAAAGGGCAAAACGGATCAGACTTTGCGTTCTTTGCGGCTTTGCGTGAAATAAAGTTTTTTCCACGCAAAGACGCAAGGAAAAACCAAAATCGGATTTTTAACTCAGACTATAAGTTGACGGAGCGAGTCTATGTTTTCTTCACTAAGGTCTGTAAAGCAAACTCCAAATCCGAAGCCCGGCAGCAGGTAGGCAACCACACCGGTGAAACGCTGCGGCTCGCCGGAACCGATAGTGAGAGTAAGAGCGATGGCCTCGCCCTCCATCACGCTTGCGATCGAATCAACATAGCATCCGCCGAGGCTGATGTCGCTGATGCGGGCCTGGTATTTTCCTGAAGAAAATTCCAGCATCGTTTCGGCAAAAAACTGTTTGCGTTCATGTTCTCTTTTATCAGCATCCGTCGGCATACTACTATTTTTACTTTTGACTTTTTACTTTTTACTTTTCTTCGCCTTTCTCTCGCGGGAGCGGACGAGGTCTTTTAATTCGATCATGAACTCCGACACGTCTGCAAACTCTAAATATACAGAGGCAAAACGCACATACGCAACTTTATCCAATGCTTTTAGCCGCCGCATTATGGTCTTGCCGATGTCGCTCGTCGCAAGCTCGCGGTCGAGCGAATCCTGGACATTTTTCTCGACCTCATCAACTATCTTTTCCAGTTGTCCGGTCGAGATCGGTCGTTTTTCCGAGGCCCGCAGCAGGCCCGCGAGTATCTTGTTGCGGTCCCAACCCTCGCGTTTGCCATCTTTTTTGACGACCATATACGGGATCTCGTCAATGCGTTCGTAGGACGTAAATCGGCGCCCGCATTCGAGGCATTCGCGGCGACGGCGGATCGAATCGCCGTCCTTCGACTCGCGCGAATCTACGACTTTATCTTCTATATGTGAACAAAAAGGACAGCGCATATATCAGTGAAAGTTAACAGTGAATAGTGAACAGTAAAAACCAAAACCTACGACCTAAAACCTAACTTTCTGGTTCAAAATCGGGCGAATCTGTTTCGATCTCGCGTTCGGCGTTCTCGCTTGAGAGCAGGCTGCGAAACCGTTCGACGCTGATATCGCCGTGGAACAAATAGTATAACCCAAACAGCAGCGCCGGGCCGAAATAGATCAGGTGCGTCATTATCGAAACCGCCGCTGCCTGTTCTTTTGCGACCCCGAGCAGGATCAGGCTAAAGGCAGTCGCCGCGTGAAACGCTCCCGCCGCACCGCCCGGCGTAGGAGCCAGCGAGGCCAGCGTCGCAACGCCCATTACAAACGTCGAGCTTAGAAACGTCATCTCGAGCGGCGTTCCGTTTTCAGACGTTAAATTGAACGCAAGCAATATGAGCCATGTCGGTATTGCGATCGATAGCCACAGGACAGCCGTCCAGAATATTGATAGAAAAACGCCGACCGGGCTTTTGAGAATATCGAGCGAACTCGCAAGGTTCTTCAGAATGCGCATGAAGACGTAGCGCAAGCGGCCGGGAATGAATTTCCGGTCGGTCACCCGTCCAAAAAACCCGATGATGCGTTCCGAAAATTGGTAATAAATTACAAGCCCGACGATGCAAACCAGGATAACTACGCCCAACACATTCCCGACATACTTGATGTAGGCAAATTCCTGAGCATGTTCGGGCGGCGTTTGAAACCAGATCAGGCTCACCGAAAAGAATGCCAAAACCGACGCCAGATCGAGGATTCGCTCTATAACAATAGTGACGAACGCCGCGCTTGGGCGTATCCGGCGGTCACGCATCGGCAGCCACATCGGCCGGACAATCTCGCCCGGGCGGCCCACTATAAGAATTGCCGCAAACCCAACGGTCGTCGTTGCAAAAAGATCAAGCAGACGCGAGTCCGAGATCGGCTTGAGCAACACCTGCCAACGCACAGACCGAATAAAATATCCAAAACAGATCCCAACAAACGCCAACGCGAGATACAATTTATCCGCCCTCGCAAGCCCCGCGCGCACCTCTGCCCAGTTCAGGTTCCTCCCAAAAAAATACAGGATGACAACCATCACCAGGAAAAGGACGATGAATTTTAGATATTTACGCAATATGCCAGTCGCTGACCGCTCCGATCAGCTCTCCGCTCGAATATAAACACTGTGCAATGAACTCAGCCGCAAAGACATATAAGATACCGCATTTGGCAGCAAAATGGAAAACAGGCAAGGTTCAACGGTTTTCGTCCCGCAGGTCTACGAATTAGCGGCCGTAAATACAGACCGTGCGGCGCCTAGGATTCCGGCGTCGTCGCCGAGTGTGCCGCGGACGATCTGAACGCGCTTCGCAGGTTCGTTAAATGCACGGTAGTCGAGTTCGGTTTTGAGAGGTTCGATAAAAGCGTCCCATGCAGCGGCGGCACCGCCGCCGATGATTATCATTTCGGGATTGAGAGCGTTTGCGAGACTGCCGAGCGTGATGCCGAGATAGCGGCCTACTTTTTGGAAGACGGCTCTTGCTGAGTGCGGAGTGCGGCGTGCAGAGTGCGGAGTGTCTGCACGTGTCGCAAGTTTATAAACGTCTAATGCTGTGGATACCTCGAGGCCGGATTCGCGGGCCATTCGGACAATGGCGGTGGCTGAGGCGTATTCTTCGATGCAGCCGTTGCTGCCGCATTTGCATGGGTGGCCGTCGGGTTCGACGTTGATGTGGCCGAGTTTGCCGGCGGTGCCGTCAATGCCTCGCAGAGGCTCATTATTAATAATGATGCCTCCGCCGACGCCGGTTCCGAGAGTCATCATTATAGAGTCGCGGACATCCTTTGACGCTCCGAGCCAGTTTTCACCGATGGCAGCGGCGGTTGCGTCGTTTTCGAGCGCGACAGGCATTTTAAATTTTGCTTCGAGTTCGGCCTTGAGATCTACGCCTTCGATCTCGCTGTAATTCGGCAGCCCTCGCACCGGGCCGTTCACTATATTTGCGGGGATGCCTGCTCCGAAACCGACAACTTTCTGATCTGCGCTTAGAGCCGCTCGGCATTCATCGGCGAGGTTTGTAATTGCATCGAGCAGGCCTGCGGGACCGCTGCCTTTGGGTGTCGCAGTTCTGGCGCGGGCGAGTATCATGCCGTCGCGGTTGACCGCCGCCATTCGCAGATTTGTTCCGCCGAGATCGACGGCTAATACAATCTCCTTCATAGTGAATAGTAAATCGTGAATCGTAAATAGAAAGAAGTTCTTCTCGATTCACGATTTAGGATTTTCGATTTACTTCTTCGGTCTGTCGGCTTCGGGGACATTTTTATATACGTCTTCAAATTTGGCATAACCGTCCTTGATTACCGTGTCCATCAGGTTTGCTTTATCGACCGTCGTTACTTCTAACAAAATGGCCTGAATCTCCTTTCCCAGAGCGTCGTTCTTAAAGGGCTTGGTATCGAGTTTTTCTTTTTTTGCGAGTTTGATGGCGGCTTCGACGGCGGCGTTGGCGAGCGGGACTATCGGTTTATAGACGGTCATCGTCTGCCTTCCCGTTGCGATATTCTGCAGAGCTTCTAATCCGGCATCTTGTCCCGTAACGAGTATTTTTCCGGCGAGGCCGCGCTTTTCGAGTGCCGAGATTACGCCGCCGGCCATTCCGTCGTTTGAGACTACAAATGCCTGGATGTTGTCCTTATTTTGCGTCAGAGCGTTCTCTGCAAAATTGAGGGCGAGCTCCGGTTTCCAATCGTCCGTAAAATCCTGCGCAACTATCGTTATATCTTTATTATCAAGAGCAGACTGAAGCACCGCGAGTTGCTCTTTCTTCATAATGACTGCGTTATTGTCGGTGTCAGCTCCGTAAACCATCACATAGTTCCCTTTCGGCACTTTTTGCAAAGCGTATTCGGCGATCTTTCTGCCGATAACCGGAACCTGATGCGAAATATACGCGTCAATCTTGTCCGAATTTATAAGCCGGTCGTAGCTGATGACCGGTACGCCTTGTGCCTTTGCCTTATCGACCATTGACGCTGCCTGTGTCGCATCGTGCGGAGCGATAATGAGCACGTCAACGCCTTTTGTCAAAAGATTGTCAACGTCGTTGGCTTGTTTGTCCGCCTTGTTGTCGGCGACGGTGATCTGGCAGTCAACATTGAGTTTTTTGCAGTGGGCTTCAAAGGCATCCTTGTCGCGCTGCCAGCGCTCTTCCTTGAGCGTGTCCATTGCGAAACCGATCCTTATCCTCTTTTCCTTCGGCTGACTTGAACAACCGGCAGCGAGCGCCAAAATGAGAATTACGAAAAGCAGCTTTACCTTCATTGGTCCTCTCCTCAAAAAGGTCTGTAACTGAGCAAATTAGACCAGAAAAACGCTATTTCGGCAACGGTTCCAGCTTGAAAGTAGCTAATAATTCAGCTAGCCTGCCATTTTTTGATATTCGCCGTTTGAATCGGCATGAAATTATGGTATAAATATTTATCAAACTTGAGCTTAGAAGTTTTGGAGCCGAAGTTGGTTATTTTCTCAATTTTATTCGGGATTAGTGCGGATTCATTGACATCACTCAATTATTCGTGTAAAAACTAAGAATAGGTTTTTTATTTTGAAATTATTGATTGAAAGCGATACGAGGAGAACTATGAATAGCAAATTGTTGATACACAAGGCATTTACGATGTGCCTGATGGTTGTGTTAGTTACGACATGCTCGATGGTGGCTTTGGCCGGCGAAGGGAAAACTTCCGGTGAGATCGTTGTCACGGGAACTTCAACCTCAGAAACAGCGGCGGTAACAGTCAATGGCGAGCCGGTGAAAAGCGGCCGCACGATATTTTCTTCGAGCACTATTTCAACTCCGGAGGGCGCAGGAGCGATCATTAATCTGGGCAAGGCCGGAAGGATCGAACTTGCACCGAATACCACTTTCGCACTTTCTTTTGATGATGCCGCAATTAGCGGCAATCTTGCTGCCGGAAGCGTTACGGTTCTCAATGCTGCTAAAAGCGTAAGCGTCAAAACATTGTCCGGAGAGGTTCAACTTAATGTGGGAGACACCGCATCAGCTAATACAAATACCGCCTCGCCTGCCGCAGCAAACTCCGGCAGTAACAATTGGTGGGTATTTGCTCTTATTTTCGGTGGAGCCGTTGCAGGCATCGTGCTTGCCACGAGCGATAACAACGAAAATAGATTTGGTTCGGGCGCAACGACTGTCAGCCCGACCAGTTAATAGTTTTATTACTTTTCTTATAACGATCTGGCCGCAGGGCTTCGCCGAAAGGTAATGTTTTTTTTAGAAGGATTGATTCAGAAGGAGATTAAGTCAAATGCTGTGCAAAAATATATTTCGTAAATTCGTTACATTAATAACGGTTGGTGCGGTTTGGTGCGTGTATTCGATGGTAGTTTTCGCATTGCCGGTCGATCAGACAGGCGAGATCACAGTCACCGGACAGGTGACTGTAAACGGACAGCAAGCCGTTTCAAATTCGACAGTGCTCTCCGGAGCGGTCATTGCTGCGGGAGCTAATTCGAGCGCAGTCGTAAGTCTCGGAAAACTGGGCCGCGTCGAGGTGCTTGCCGATTCAAGTGCAACCCTCATATTTTCCGGAAACAGCATCGTCGTAAATTTGTCGCAAGGCCAGACGCGCGTTTCAAATTCCGCCGGCACTGCTGCAACTGTAACGACAAAGGATGCAACGGTTGTGGCCGATTCATCGCAAGCCGACAATTTTTTGGTTGAGGTCGAATGCTCGCACACTCACGTTGACACGACATCAGGTCTTGTCACAATGAAGAGCGGCTCGACTGACAAACAGATTGCCGCCGGAACTTCGGCAACTGCGGGCAGTCTGCAAGGAAAGGGTTGTGTCCCGTGCTTGCGTCCGAATTCGATTCCCGGCCCCGCAATCGCCGGATTGCCGTGGCTCCTGCTTCTTGCTGCGGGTGCAGCCGGTGTCGGTATCTTTCTCGCCACGCAGAGCGACGATACGAGCACAGGTGGCGGAGTTATCGTTGTTAGCAGAAGCAGCTAATCGGATTTTCGGTTTAGCAGATAATTGCGGGTCACGTTCTTATATGTGACCCGCATAATTTTGTTTAGATTTGCGATCATTTACAAGAATGATCGTATTTCTTAGCACTAAATATATATGAACATAGCAGTTGTTGGAACGGGATATGTGGGCCTGGTGACAGGAGCCTGTTTTGCCGAATTTGGCGTCAATGTTACGTGTGTTGATGTTGACACGGCAAAGGTCGATAAGTTGAACCAAGGCGTTATTCCGATCTATGAGCCGGGGCTCGACAAGATTGTTGACAAAAACGTCGAAGCTGGCCGTCTTCATTTCACGACGGACCTCGCAAAAGCCGTCAAGGAATCTATGGTCGTTTTTCTGGCCGTCGGGACGCCGCCGAAAGCTGACGGCTCGCCGGATATGAGCTTTTACCAACAGGCCGCAAAAGATGTTGCAAAGGCGATGAACGGCTACAAGGTCCTCGTCACAAAATCAACCGTTCCGGTCGGCACGGGAAAATGGCTCCGAGAATTTGTCAGTAAGAATCTGGCAGAACCGACCGAATTTGGCGTTGCATCCAATCCTGAATTTTTGCGCGAGGGCGCCGCGATCACGGATTTTATGCGCCCCGACCGAGTTGTCATCGGCAGCAACGAGCAGCGTGCGATTGAGGTGATGAAGGATCTCTACCGTCCGCTTTTCCTGATCGAAACGCCTATCGTCATCACCTCGCTCGAAGCCGCTGAGCTTATCAAATATGCCGCGAACGCCTTTCTCGCAACCAAGATCACCTTCATAAATGAGATAGCGAATCTTTGCGACGCCATCGGCTGTGACGTTCACGACGTGGCCCGCGGCATGGGAATGGATAATCGCATCGGACGTAAATTCCTTCACCCCGGCCCCGGATATGGCGGCTCCTGTTTTCCAAAGGACACTCGCGCGCTAACGACGGTAGCCGATCAGTTCGGCGTCGAAACGTTGATCGTGGACGCGGTGATCGAAGCAAACGAGCGCCAGCGCGCGGCGATGATCCCAAAAGTCGAAAAGATGGTCGGCGACGTAAAAGGAAAACACATCGGCGTTCTCGGTCTTTCGTTCAAACCCGAAACCGACGACATGCGCGAATCTCCGGCGATAGATATTATCAAAGAGTTGATAAAACGCGGTGCGTCAGTTAAAGCATTCGACCCGGTCGCAATGGACGAAGCAAAACATTTTCTTCCCGATATCGAATACGCGATCGATGAGTATGATGCGATCACCGGTGCGGATATGCTCCTGATAATCACCGAATGGAACCAATTCCGTGCACTCGACATGGAAAAGGTTAAGAATCTTTTAAAGTCGCCAAAGATCGCCGACCTTCGCAACATTTACGAACCTGACGATATGCGCGAGCTTGGCTTTGAATATGTAGGAGTCGGTCGGTAAGATAATAGAAGTTTAGGCTAGCAGCTAATAGCTAGCAGCTGGCAGCTAGAATTTACTTCTCCGTCGCCAACGCTAAAGAATGTCAATTACCACCAAAGTATTAGTCACCGGCGGAGCTGGATTCATCGGGTCGAATCTTGCCGAAGAGTTGATACGACAAGGAGCTCGCGTATCGATAATCGACAATCTGACGACCGGTTTTCGTGAAAATCTGGAAGAAATAAATGGCGATTTTGATTTTATCGAAGGTGATATTAATGATGACGCCGCTTTAAGCAAAGCCATCGAGGGAGCAGAAATTGTTTTTCACGAAGCTGCCCTGCCGAGCGTTCCGCGTTCGGTCGAGAACCCTGCCGAAACGCATCGCGTCTGTGTTGACGGAACGTTTAATCTTTTGCTCAAGGCAAAGGGCATCGGTGTCCGGCGTTTTGTTTATGCGGCGTCGAGTTCGGCTTATGGTGACCAGCCTGTTCTGCCAAAGGTAGAAACGATGCGGCCCGATCCGCTTTCGCCTTACGCAGTCGCAAAATTAACCGGCGAATTATACTGCCGGGCTTTTCACAATGTTTACGGCCTCGAAACCATTTCGCTCCGATATTTCAACGTTTTTGGCCCACGGCAAAATCCGGCGTCGATGTATTCCGGCGTGATCTCCCGCTTCATAGATGCTCTCATGACTGACAAACCGGCCGTTTTTTACGGCGACGGCGAACAGTCGCGGGATTTTACATATATCTCGAACGTCGTTGACGCGAACATCAAAGCCGCTCAAACAACTCTTGGCTTGGGCGAAACGATGAACGTCGCAAACGGCGAGCGGATCACGCTGAATGATCTTTTGGAAGTCCTAAAGAAAATAACAAACACGTCCGACGTTGTAGCCGATCATCAGCCGCCTCGCAGCGGCGACGTAAAGCACTCGCAAGCCGACAACCGCCGTGCCATCGAGTGCCTAAATTATTCGGAAATTGTAGGTCTAGAAGAAGGCCTCAGAAAAACTATAGACTGGTGGAAAACTAGTCGGTTCGCCAAATAAGATTTTTACCGCGAAAAACGCGAAATATACGAAAATAAAAAACTCCATTCTTTTTTTCGTATATTTCGCGTTTTTCGCGGTTAGTCCTATTTGGGTAAGGCAAAAACGTCGTCCGCAATAGTCGAATTCACCAAAATATCTTTTGTCTTAAAATTAGCGTAGGCAGTAAACTGACCGAGGTCGAACCGCTGCGAATATCTTTTTGGGACAATCACGCCTTCGACGGTTTGAAACTCGTCAATCTCGACCGACGTTGTAACCGTGCGGCCGTCAACATCATAGCTCGATTCGTATCCCTTTATCTGGCTGGTTTTTTCGTCAATAAAAAAGTCCGTATAAAACCCGTCCGGCGTCGTCACGCGAAAACCTTTCTTTTTCCTTTTTGCTTCAGGAAGCACGGCGACGACATAACCCGTTTCGCCGATCTTTGGCAAAAGCGGAAAGCCGAGGCTTGTCATAGGCGGCATTTCGTAACCTGAAGAATATGTATTCTTGCCGTCAAACACCTGCTTCAAAGGCTGAAAAGGATTGTTCAACTCAAAGACGTAACGGTCGCCCGCGACGACCATCATAAACGTCGCCGGAATCGTTTGGCTAAACGCGCCTGTGATATCAACCGATCCGCGAACGACCAGCGACTTCATTTTTTTCAGCTTATCGCCGCCGTGCGCAGCCACCATCGCTTTTGCCAGTTCAATCGGCGTGTTATCAACAAGTGCAGCAGGCGGCTTATCCGTGACAGGTTTTTTCAAAGTCACGCTGGTCTGCGAAAAGGATGCAACTGCAAAAATGGCGATCAAGATTATCAAACCAAAATATCTATTCATAAAAAATCGCAATGCGCACTTAATTATCACCTATTTTGCAATTACCAGCTAAATCGCATCTGCAATTCGATCCGGCGGTTTGGGCCGCTGGTGCCGCCTCCGAATCCGCCAAAACCGCCAAACCCGCCTGATGTAGAAGTTGACTGGCCGAAACGACTCGATGCGAGATTTCCGATAGGAGTTCCCAAATTGACCTTGTTGAACAGATTTGAAAAGTTGACGCCGATATTCAGGTTATAGGGTTTCCGCGCGTCGCCGCCAAAACCGGCGCCACCCATTCTCATGCCGCCGCCGCCCGGCCCGCCGGATCCCGATCCGCTTGAGACTGGTCCACCGCCCGGCGTTCCGATCATAACCGGTTGCCCGCCTGTGCCGCCGCTGCCTTGTCCCTGTCGCCCGGTGCCTCCTGTTTGAGCGCCTTGGGTTCGGCCAAAGCCAAATGTCTTGCCGACACGCAGATTGACACTGAGTGTGGAAGGCCCGACGCCGTAGTTTCGGGGAATTATTGAGTTGAGGTCGTTATTGCCGATGGAGCAGAATGAGTTTGTAAGCTGAAGATTGCTGCATTTCGTCTGCAGTTCGCCAAACGTCGGGCGTTCAGTGAATAAGCCGTCGCCGTTCGCGTCAAGGCCGCGGACAATGTTAAATGGCCGCCCGGACGTGGCGATGATAAACGGATTGAGCGAGACGTTCCATGGCAGCGTGACATTTCCAAAGATCGTAAAACTGTGCCTGATATCAAATGACGACCTGCCGTATTCGCCCGTGAAATCGTATGCGTATGCCGGGCTGCTGCCGGCGCCGTCGGTGTCGCTATTGGCAAAACCGAGACGGTAATTGCCGGACATCGAAAATTTCTGACTAAGCGTCGTGCGAAAATTTACGATCATCTGTTTCTGCACGATAGTTCCACTCGAATCGTATTCGTTTATATTTCCCAGTGTTAAGTCGGGGCGAGGAGCAGTGTCGCAGTTAGTTTGCAGTGGGCAAACGGGGGCGTTCACGTTTACCGATCTAAGCTGGTGCAAAGTTTTTGACATAATAAAATATGTCGTTAGAGTGGTTTTTAACTGCGCCGGCAACTGACGCTCGACGCCGACGGCAGCCTGCATCGTATATGGAGCCTGTAAGACGGGCGAGACTCGTCGGATCGTGCTTGAAGCCGGCAACACATCCAAAATCTGCTGTGCCGTCGGCACATTCGTCACGCCTCCTAGCGTAAAAACCGGCTGTGCCAGAAGCTCAAGCGCCACCTCTCTAAGATCGGGATCTGTTTCGTTGGCGCTCACTAAAAGATTAAGCTGTTTCACGCCGTCGAAACGATCTGCCTGAAGCGTAAAGTTTTCGCTGAACCGGTCGTAGAAAATTCCGGCGCCGCCGCGAAAAACTGTTTTTGGCGCTCTCGCTCCGCCGGCTCCGGGCGAATACGCAAAACCGAACCTTGGTGCGAAATTAAATTTGCTGCTGATGTTTGTCTGATTCTCGTAACGGAGCCCGTAACTCAACACCAAGGCCGGGCTGAGCCGCCAGTCATCTGTAAAATACAAACCTGTCTCGTATTGCGAAACATCAGCCAGCGGGTCGCCGGTCGTGATCGAAAATTGCGTTGGGTTGAAATTGTAACGCGGATCGATCGTACCAAGCAGTTTGTTGCGATATTGATCGATCGAGGTCATGCCGGGAATAAGCACAACGCAGGTCGGGCTGACTGGAAAACAACCCGCCGGATCGCGGACTTCAGGAATGCCCGGAAAAATGAACGTCCCGCCAAAATTATTCTCAGACCTGTCCGTCAGGCGGACATTACGAAGTTTGAATCCAAATTTAACCGAATGTGCC
>JAYVFJ010000030.1:0-5865 GCA_043773225.1 Chloracidobacterium sp. | reverse complement strand
CACCCGCTACCGCAGGTGGTTCTGACTTATGCCGATAAATATTAGTAATCCGAAGAACCGCGACGCAGTTGTCGCTACCGAGGCGCTCAACCCGAAGCGTGAAGTGCGCTTTACCGACCCAAAAGGCAAGCCGGTGACGACGCGCAAATTGTTAAAAACCGATGTCCTGCACGATCTGCCGGAACTGCTCGTCAAAAGGAAGAAACTCGAAAAGGTCGCGGACTATCTTATCAAGGAGGACCCCGAGATCGACATCGAGACATTTGGGATGTTCCTGACCGACATGGCTCGTGTTTATGTCACCAAAAATGGGATCATCCATCTCGTTGAAGAGATCGAGGTGATTTACAATCCTGACGGCACAGTTCGAGAACGCCGCCCGCGAAAAAAAGAGCCGCAAAATATGAACGGTGAGTTTCCGATGCGTTGGACAGGGAAATTTATTAAGAAGGAAGAAGCGGCGCACCGATTTGTATTTACAAACAAAAAGCAGCTTGTTCACATAAATGGGCTGACATTCGATTTTCTATACGAAATGGCAAAAGATTTGGACGAAAAAAATTCGCTGCTGCTGGTGCGCGGCGGCGAAAAAGGAAACGAGCCGCTCGTAATGAATCGCGGCGGCAAACCATATAACGCGTTCCTCGAAGGCCGCGTAAAGGACGATTCCTATTGCCTGATACTTCATCTTTCAAATATGGAGTTGAAAAAACCGAAGGAATAAGAGGGAAGCCACGAATGCACGAATAAAACTTCTTATTCGTGCATTCGTGGCAAATTCATTTTGATGCTCGACCTACAATTCGACAAAAAGAAATTTACCTGCAAGTTCGGCTACTGCATCGGGAAGGCGGGCGATCTCGCCGACCCTTCGCTGCATGTAAAATCGCAGGAATACAAACGCAAAGTGAGCGGCCTGATGCGTGCGCTTTCGGGCGAGGATATTTATCGCCTGCCAAAAGCACGCGGGCTAGTCGTGTCGCGCAAATATGACGGCGAGATGGCGATGGTCTTTTTTGACGGCGAGAAGATCATCTCGGTCAATCCTGGCGGCACTGTTCGCGTTGGGTTGCCGTGCTTTGACGAGGCGGAAGAGCTTCTAAAAAAAGCGAAGGTCAAATCGTGTATTCTCGGTGGTGAACTTTATGTAAAAGAAGATGTCACAAAAGCTCATCCCGTGCAGCAGGTCGTCCGCATTTTGCGCTCTCCGTCGTCAAAGGACCAGCTCGAAAAACTGGGCCTCGCGGTTTATGACGTGATTGATGCAGACGGCGAGTCCGTCAATGAAACGGCAAAAGTTTTCTCGCTGCTTGAGAAATGGTTTGGAAAAGGGAAGCGCGTTCATCCGGTCGAGCATCATTCGACGGACAAGATCGACGTAGTGTTGGAATATTTCACCGACTGGGTCGTCGGCGAAGGCTCCGAAGGCATCGTCGTCCGTCACGATCAGGCCGGCTGGTTTAAGATCAAGTCGAAGCACAATCTTGATGTAGCGATAATCGGCTATTCCGAAGGCGAGGAAGGCCGCAAAGGCTTGCTGCACGATCTGCTGGTTGCAGTAATGCGCAGCGACGGGACGTTTCACGAATTCACGCGCGTCGGCGGCGGCTTTACCGAAGAAGAACGCAAAACGATCGCCGCAGATTTGAAAAAACGCATCGTCCCGTCTGACTATGTTGCCGTCAATAACGATTACGTCGCGTACGAAATGATAAAACCCGGCCCGGTGATCGAGATTTCGTGCCTCGATGTGATCGTCGAGCGTGCCCGCGGCGGGCCCGTAAAACGCATGGTGCTCGATTGGGACGGCAAGCGTTATTCAGCATTAACAAGAATGCCGCTTGTCAGTGTAATCTCGCCGCAATACATCAGAATGCGCGACGACAAAGAGGCAGTCACCGACGACGTAAACATCAGCCAGGTGACCGATCTCGTTGACGTTCCCGAAGCCGACAAAAGCGCCCACGAAGACGATGCTCCTGCCAGCGAAATTCTCGAGCGAACCGTCTATACAAAAACGATGAAGGGCAACAAAATGGTCCGCAAACTGCTCCTCTGGAAAACAAACAAATCCGACCGCTCAGATTTTCCCGGCTACGTCGTCTATCTCACCGACTTCAGCCCAAACCGCCAAAGCCCGCTCGAGCGCGACATGAAAATCTCAAACAACGAAAAAACCGCCCGCAAGTTTTTTAAAGAATTATCAGAAAAGAATTTTATTAGCGGCTGGGAAGAGGTCAAATAATAAATGCCAGCACCTTTCTACGAATTTGCCGGAAACAAACGCCTTCTTTGGATCGCCGAAGAGTGGGTGCGGTATGCAGACGATTTGGCGGAGTGGGCGATGGAGCGGCTTGTGAATCGCCGCGATGTTTGGAGTCAATATACCTTAAGAGACGGCAAAGTCGGGGTTGTCATGCTTCCGATACCTGAGCGGCGAAAGCTCGGCACGGACATGGTGACGATCACAAAATTGGAGCGGCATTTTTCAGGCAAATCGGCGGCTCATCTCATCGGACTTTTCTCGATCAGCGATCACGCGACGTGCAAATGGTTTTCGGTGGACGTTGATTTGCATGATGAGACTGTGCCTAATGCCGGCGAAATTGCCGAGGCGAATTTTGCGGCCGCTCTCGAGTGGGCTGAGAAACTCCGCTCGCAGGGAATGGATCCGATGCTGCTCGACAGCAATGGCGTCGGAGGCTTCCACGTTTGGGTTTTGCTCGACAAAGAATATCCGCTCGCCGACGTTTTTGATTTTGCCGATGATCTGCGCTCGGATTGGGATAAACTCAAGCTGCCGCGCAAGCCAGAGATATTTCCGCCAAAACGCGCCGTCGGCCCAAACGATCTGCCATACACGCTTCGAGTCCCGGGCCGCCATCACACTAGACATTTCTATACGCGCGTTTGGAATTTCGATGCGTTCGGCGGCGAAAACGAGTGGCTCGAAGGCGGCGACGCCATCGAAGCGATGATCGCAACGCGTCCGTCAAAATTGCAAAAGAAAACAAAAGCAGCAAAGAAGAAAACTCTAGTGCCCGCGCCGCTGCCAAAAACAAGAGAACCGGCGACGAAAAAACCGCGCGTCTGTCTCGATCTCGATGGAGTGCTTGCTCAATACGACAAATGGCGCGGCGTTGACCACATCGGCGACCCGATTCCCGGCGCTCTTGAATTTACAAAAAAATTAGCAAAGATCGCCGAGATCGTCATCTTCACTTCACGCTGCGCGCAGGACATCGCCGAAGGCTCGCGTATCACGCCCGGCCAACTTCGCATACACGTTATCGAATGGCTCGAAAAAAACAAATTCCCATACAGCGACGTCTATGTCGGCCAAGGCAAACCCCGCGCCGCCGCCTTCATAGACGACCGCGCCGTCACCTGCAGTCCGCAAACCAACAAAGACGCATTTGATAACGCCCTCGCCGCAACACGAATCCTAGTCGCCAAACCCCACGGCCTCCCAAAAAAATTCGTCACCCGAACAAAAGATTAACCCATTGCCCAATCCCGCGGGTAAGCAAGGGCGATACACTCAACATAGAATCTACCGCCCTTTGCTAACGCGCGGACTTGTGCATTATCAATTAAAATAGCTCGACTTGCCTATCGGCCACCGCCACTCGCGGCTCGCCCTCATTGAACATTATCCGCTTAAACGAACGCGACGAAACCGAACGATGTGCGTATTCGCCGTCTATTATTTTTCTATAAGGCAGTATGGCATTCGCTGCAGCCAGTTGGGGCTTTCGATTTAGAATCGCGGTTCTTTACAGCCTTATGGCATGAGTTGCAATTAATGTGATAGGCGACATCATTTGTTAGTTTTCCTGATGGCGATCTTTTCATGCTTTTTGGGTAGGTGACGCTCTCGGGTGGATACTCATCAGTTTCCTCCGTCGTCTCCTGAAAATGGCAAGCGCGGCACGACTCCACAGGCTCTTTCGAAGTCTCAAGCTGTTTGGCCGTGAGCACCTCTTTACGGTTAAACTTTTTAAGATATTCCTGTCCCTTAGGAGCGGACAGTTGAGCGGTGTGGTGACATTCAACACAGGTGTTAACAGTCTTTCCATCCATGCTGTATTTAATATCCGTGGCGTGTTTGGCGTGATCAAAGGCGGCTTTGGGCTTTAATTCACCCCAGTTTCCATCCTGGCTGTCTTTCGCGAGAATTATTGGTTTGTCGGGCTGGGTGACACTCGATGCCGGAATGGCCTTACCTGATGTATCTACCGCATGAGGCGGATCGGTCCCGTCAAAGGCTGAACAAATAGTAAACAATTTGGAAGAACATATTGAAGCCACAGCAGGCTTACCGAACGTAACTGTAAAATAACCCAACCCAATTACCAGAATTGCCAATAACTTTAGCTTCATATCAACCCCGCTCAAAGACATTCAACCAATAACATTAATATTTGGCTCGAAATTCTAAATAAATAAGAATCTTTACTTGCACAAATAAGCGTTATGAATTATAAGATACTACAATACTATATAAGCTACTATTGGAAATAGTAAATTAGATTTTCGTTCTTGAATTACAAAATATGTGATCGAAGTTAACCGAACTGTCGTATTTTATCAGTTCACTCTATTGTCATCAGAACCCTAAATAAGAGGTGTTGACGTGACCAGACAAAATAAAACCAATAATGTCTCGCTGAATGCCGCAAGATCAATCAAAAATTTGATCATTGCGGTATTTTTGTGCATTTTGCTTGTCTTTGTGGGGCAAAATGTTTTTCCGCCTGCACTTTCGCAGTCCATGACTCAACCGGCTGAAAAAACACCGGCTGGGAAAAATTGCAAGGCTTGCCATAGTGCGGTCGTGGAATCTTTCGGCCTGAATATTCACGGCAAGAGCGCCAAATTCATGGAAGGCACCGAGGCCGCCTCGTGCGAAAGCTGTCACACAAACAGCGAAAAGCACGTCAAGTCGGGTCTTAAAGAGGACATTATCAGCCCTGACAAGATGTCTGCACAAGACATAAACAGTTCGTGCCTCCAATGCCACTCGCAGGACAAGCATACTTTTGCATGGGCCGGCGGCGAACACGACAAAAACAACGTAAGCTGCCTGTCGTGTCATAGCCAGCATCATTCAAAATCCGAAGAAAACATGCTTGCGAGTTTAACGACAGAGGAAACCTGTCTTCGCTGCCATTCGGACGTTCGCAAAGCAATGCACCAGCGTTCGACCCATCTGTTTCGCACCGAGCAACGCAACATGAAGGTAGGCTGCACTTCCTGCCACAATCCTCATGGCGGCGAAGGCGACAAGATGCTCACGGAGACGACCGCCAATAATACTTGTTACGGCTGCCATGCCGAAAAACGTGGCCCGTTTCTCTGGGAACACGCTCCGGTTCGCGAGAATTGCATGAGCTGTCACTCGCCGCATGGCTCGAACAATGCCAAGCTGCTGACTGCTCGCTCTCACATGTCTTGCCAGCAATGTCATATTCACATGCTGCCGCGCCACTCGACAACCGCCGGAAAGCCTTTGGACATATGGTCGTTAAATCGAGGCTGTGTCAATTGCCATTCCCAGATCCACGGCTCGAATCATCCTGGGGGCAGAACCCTTACACGCTAGGAGGAGCAAATGAGAATACTAACAAACAGACTTAAACCGATGCTTTCAGTTGGGTTCGTCTTTATCGCTTGTGCAATCTCACTGCTCCTGTTAACGCCCCACGTCCGGGGACAAGAACCGGAAAAGCCAAAACCCAAAGCAAAACCAAAGAAAAAAACACCGCCCAAGTTCCACGGAACCGTCGAAATCGGCGGCAGGCTTCGTGATACAACCGGAGATCATCCAGCCAAGTTTCAGGAGGTGCGGGATGTTCCAAAAGG
>JAYVFJ010000029.1:0-7361 GCA_043773225.1 Chloracidobacterium sp. | reverse complement strand
TGATTGATGGATTCGGCATTGCGCAGCCGACGGGTAAAGCTGTTCAGATCGTGAGCTTTCACGTTGTCGCATTTCTCGTTGTCGGCTTGCTCGCGTCGAGATTGTCCGACCGGCGTTCGTCGGGCGAGGAACTTGAGGAAACGGCAAAAACTCTTGCCAGTTTGCGCGTTCTGCACGAACGCATTGTTGAATCCATTCGCTCCGGCCTCATCACAACCGATCTCGAAGGCAACATCTATACTTTTAACGCCGCCGCTACCGAGATTACTGGATACAGATTAGACGAAATGCAGGGAAAATCTATCAATTCCCTTTTTGGCGACATACGCGAATCAATTGATATTTCGCTGGCCGCCGCCGGCGAAGGCGAGCAACTGCCGCGGTTTGAATGCGATCTTCTTACGCCCGAGGGATTTGCCGTTCGCATCGGCTACAGCGTTTCGCTTCTTTTTTCTGAAACGCATGAGGCCACCGGCCTTATCATTACATTTCAGGACCTGACTGAAATACGATCAATGGAAGAAAGTGTCCGTCGCAAAGATCGTCTCGCCGCTGTCGGCCGCGTGGCTGCCGGGCTGGCGCATGAAATACGCAATCCGCTGGGCGCGATGCGCGGAGCGATACAGGTGCTCGAATCAAAGATGCCAGCCGAATCGGTGCAGACGAGTTTGATGGATATTATTCTCAAGGAATCCGATCGGCTCAACAGCATCATCACAAATTTCCTCGGCTATGCGCGGCCGATGGCTGCCACATTTTCCGATACCAATGTCGGCGAGGCTATCAATGACACGATCACGCTGCTAAAACACAGCCCTGATGTTCGGGAGCATCACAAATTGACCGTGAATATCGGTGACGTTCCGGTCAATATTTTGGCGGACATTACTCAGCTAAAACAAATATTTTGGAACCTTGCGCGCAACGCTCTCCAGGCGATGCCCGATGGCGGTGAACTGATTGTCAGCGTCGAAACCGTTCCAAATAACCGCATTCGCATTATTTTTGAAGACAAAGGCATCGGAATGACGCCCGAACAGGTCGAGCAGCTTTTTGAGCCTTTTGCAAACTCGACGACGGGCGGCACCGGCCTTGGACTTTCAATCGTCTATCAAATTGTCAAAGATCACAACGGAGCGATCAACGTTCGCAGCCGTAAGAATGAAGGAACCATAATAACCGTCGATCTGCCAAAGGAAAATCGGCGGGTTTCAACGGACAATAAAAATGGCGACGCACCGTCAAAATTGAAGGAGTTTTTGAATGTCGCTAATAAAGACGAGGATAAAACGATTTAGCCACGAATGCACGAATGGGATTTATTCGTGCATTCGTGGCTTTCTGTCCTCCCTGATAATATTCTTCTTGAATTACACAACATAAATTTGTGACAATAGATATAGTAGTGTCTTGGCAACGTCGCTGCGTCTATTTCCGCTTCGAGTAATTAACCTTTTTTTTCATGTCAAACATATTAATCGTTGACGACGAGCAAAGTTACCGGCAGCTTTTGAGTCTTGTGTTCGAGACCGAAGGCAACAAGATACGCACGGCCATGAACGGGCGACAGGCGCTTGACTTGCTTCACGAAGAACCTGCCGACGTTATAATTTCCGACGTCAAGATGCCCGATATGGACGGCATCGAACTACTCCGCGCCCTGCGGGAAACGCAGCCTGACATTGGCGTGATCCTGATGACGGCGTTTGCGTCGGTCGAGACAGCGCGAGAGGCGTTCAAGCTCGGCGCCGACGATTTTATTACAAAGCCGTTTGACGTAGAAGAGTTAAAGCTGATCGTCAAAAAGACGCTTGAAAAGCAGGCTCTTATTGATGAAAACCGCGCGTTCAAACGCGCCCAGCGCGAGCGCGGAAGCGTAAAAAATATTGTCGGCACTTCAGCGGTGATGAATGCGATCTATCAAATGATCGAAACGGTCGCTGAAGTGCAATCAACCATTCTCATCACCGGCGAGAGCGGAACCGGAAAGGAACTGGTTGCGAGAGCGATACACGACCTCAGTCCCCGTGCCGAAAAGCCTTTTATCTCGATAAACTGCGGTGCTTTTACCGAAACGCTTCTGGAATCCGAGCTTTTCGGATATATGAAAGGCGCGTTTACCGGTGCAAACACAAACCGAAAGGGCTTGTTTGAGGCCGCTCACAACGGAACGATTTTCCTCGATGAGATCGGCGAAATGTCGCCCGCGATGCAGGTCAAGCTGTTGCGTGTTCTTCAGGAACGGCGTGTCCGGCCTGTTGGAGCCCACGACGAACAGGCCATAGACGCCCGCGTTATCGCCGCAACAAACCGCGATCTAAAGCAGATGAGCGACGAAGGCACGTTTCGCGAAGACCTTTTTTATCGCATCTCGGTAATACCGATCCATCTGCCGCCGCTTCGTGAACGCTCAGAAGACATCGGCGATCTGATTGATCATTTTGTCAAAAAGTTCTGCGACCAGGCCGGCAAAACTTTAACTATCTCGCCAAAGGCGGTCGGTATTCTCGAAAACTACGCATGGCACGGCAACGTCCGCGAACTTGAGCACACCATAGAGCGTGCCGTCGCGCTTGAGCGTTCCGACGAGATACAGCCTGAGCAGCTTCCCGATCACATCACGAATTATAATCCGCAGCGTATAAATGCCGAATTCGATCTGCCCGATTCAGGCATTAATCTTGTCAGCCATCTCGATAACCTCGAAAAAACTTATGTCGTCGAGGCCTTGCGCAAAACCGCCGGAAATCAAACCAAAGCCGCCGAACTACTTAAAATGCAAGTCCGATCACTCCGTCATTTGCTTGACAAGCACAGCATCCGCAGCCTTTCCGCACAAATGCGATCTTCCGAATAACATTAGTTTTTCCTTATTGTTCCGTAGGAACATCTGGTAATAGCCCAGCGATTTATCGCTGGGTTCAGCCATACCTTCGGCAGGTACGTCGAGAATTGACATTTTTTGTCAGGGAACATTTGCCAAAAACTGTTAAAACAAGCATTCAAAACACCTCTCTCTTATTGTCTCTGCAATCCAATGCGCTCATTAAATCCTTTATTCTCTTAACTTAGCACTCCACAAACTCTACAAACTCCCCGTGGCACGGCTATTGATATTACCCCTGTGGCCTGTGAAAGGTACATAGATTTTTAAACTTAGGAGATTGTGAATTAGTCATGAAAAATCAGAAAGGTTTCTCGCTTATCGAACTTTTAATCGTTGTTGTGATCATCGGCATTATCGCCGCGATCGCTATCCCGAATTTGCTTGCCGCACGTCGGTCGGCTAACGAGGGTTCCGCTATTTCGGCCCACCGTACGCTTCACGGTGCTCAGATGACCTATGCTTCGACATACGGCAGCGGCGCATACGCTGCGGCGATCGCCACGCTCGGCGGCACGACCGGTCTTATTGACTCGGTTCTTGCACTCGGAACAAAGAGCGGTTACACGTTTGTCGTAACAACCGATCCTGCAACCGCAACGCGCCCGGCAACGTTCATGTCTTCGTCAATCCCGACGTCATTTTCGGGCGTAACTGCCACCGGCACACGCAACTTCTGTATCGAAACGGAAGGCGTTTTGAGATACGGTGCTGCCTCGGCAACTCAGTTTACCGGTTACACAGCCGGTGCTGCGGGCACTTGCAATGGTGCCACTGCTTTAGGCGAGGCTCTACCTGTCGCTCCCTAGTCCCTAATAGGTTAGGGTTAACCAAAGAGGAACCGAATCTTTTCGGTTCCTCTTTTTTTTCGTCGCGGCTTTTTATCAAGCACAAAATATCAACGCGTGAGAATATCTATTGACCGTCTTCCGCAGTCAAAATCTCGATCCGCCCGTCGGCGGCGGTCACAGACTCGCCTTCATTGAAAATTATCCGCTCCCAGATAAGGGACGATGACGAACCTGATGCACCGACCGCAGTGAATCTTAAATTCAGCAGAATGCCGTTTTCATCGATTGGCATAGGGCCATACATAACGACTCGCAAGAGACCAGGCTCATCTGCGTTGACAACCGCCATCAACCCGCGACTTACGGTTCCAGTGAGATCAACCGGCTCGGCCTGCGGGCGTATCACAGCCGGATCGTATCTCAGGTCGAACTCATAAGCGATAATTCCCTTATTCGCCACGCCCTCGACGCCGATCGGAATTAGTATCTCCTTGTCCGCCGCCGCCTTAACATCCCGAGCCGTGACCGTGATCGGGTTGCCTGTCACACCGCCGTCTTCACTTTCAACTTTCAACTTTCCACTTTCCACTATTCCCACCGGTCTCGGCCCGCCGTTTACCCAGTTTCCTGAAACTTCGCCCATCAGCAAAGCGGAATAATCCTCGTTGGATACCGCACCGTTGACCGACGCATGAAAATTGCTTACAGGTTGGAATAGCCAGTTGCCCGACGTTCCGACAGGTGCACCCAGCGAAGCCGCGAAACGCGCGATCAGTGCCGCATCGAACGATGAGACACCGCCGGTGCCGCTGACATCCGCCACGATGTTCTGGGCAGAGTTCAGAGGGCCATTTCCGGTTATATGCTGAGCGATGCGGGCCGCGTCGAACGCGTTAATTCCACTATTAAGGCCGCCGGTTTTGGACGGAGTGACCGTGTAGGAACCTGCACCAAAACCGTTGAGCGAATATGTGCCGGACGCAGAGGTCGTATCGGAAACGTTTGGCGAGCCGGCGGCATCAATAAGAACGCCCTGCACAAAGCGAGGCGGAGCAGGCGTTCCGATCGCATTGCCGTATGTCACGGTTCCCGAGATACCGGGCAGAGGAGTCGCTGTATTTGTCGGCGATTCGCTCGGCGTATTTGTCGGCGTTGAGGTATTCGTCGCGGTGCCTGTCGGTGTGAAAGTTGCCGTCGGCGTGAATGTATTTGTTGCTGTCGCCGTCGGTGTAAATGTATTTGTTGACGTTGCCGTCGGCGTGAATGTATTTGTCGCCGAAGGCGTCGGTGTGGATGTATTCGTCGCGGTTGACGTCGGAGTTGCTCCGCAAGCGGTGCCGCCGGTGTTGAAAATGAGAGAGAAACGCCTCATCGAACCAGTGTCCACTCCGGCGTTGTCCGAGACGTTGAGCACCCACGTGCCGTTCGCACTCTCGCCGTCGAGCAGCGAGAACATTCCCGTCGTCTCGGGCGAGAAGTTGCCCGATTGCGGCGAGCCTGTGACGTTCGTTAGCGTCGAAATGTTTGGGAATCCGCCATCGTCGTCGAGGAGCGAGAGACAAATATTCTCGCGCGTCCCGCCGCGCGCGGCTTGAAACGTCACCACCGGCGAACCGTCCGGCGGCGTCAGCCTAAATGTCAGATCGCCGATGTATGAGTGGTCCATCGCCGCGTTCACATTGCCGAGCGTTGCGTTGCAAGTCCCGCCAGTGTCGAACTGAAAGTTGAGGTCTGTAACCGCTCCCACTCCGCTAACCGGAAGATTGAAATTAACGCCGGCCGGAACATTGTCAGGAATTGCGACCGCGGGGCCTGTATAGCTGGCCGTTGCCGTGCAGATGAGAGCAGTCGTGAAAGAGAAAGCCGCCGAATTTGAACCCGTGCCGCACGGATTTACGGCACGCACGCGCCAGAAATATTGTGTGTTGGCGCCGAGCGTGGCTCCCGAATAAGTTGTGCCGGTAATGCCTGTGCCCGTGTGAACAATGGTTGTAAAACCGGCGTCAGTGGCAATTTCTAACGTATAGGTCTTTGCCTGCGTCGCCGCTGACCATGTAAATGTAGGACTGATCGCCACGCCCGTCGCTGAATTGGCGGGTGCCGTCAACGTGGGTGTGCCCGGCGATGCCGTATAGAGGTTAAGCGTCACATTCTGATTTTGCGTGAGTGCGCCGGAGGTGCCCAGAACATTGATCGTGCTGGGGCCGGGCGAGCCCGCACCCGTGTTGCTGACCGTCATTGTCGAACTGCTGCCCGGTGTAACGGGATTTGGCGAGAATGTGACGGTCGTGCCGGCAGGATTGCCTGTCGCGCTCAAAGTCACAGGATCGGTAAACCCTGAGATCGAGGCCGTGTTGACGGTATAGACCGCATCAGCCGGAGCGCATATTTCCCGGCTGGCGGGTGTTACTGCCAGCGAGAAGTTCGGGCCGAGCGAGCATGACGGGAATTTGAACGAACCAACCCGTAGCCTCCAACCTGAGGAACTGGTCGTCGGCACATATTCATTGACATACCAGAATGTGCAGTCATCGGTTGAGTCTATATTCATCGAGGTATAGTCGCCAGCGGCTGGCGGTTGAGGTTTGTGATCCCGTGCCGTTTACGATGACCTCCTCGCCCTGCGGCATTGTGCCGAGCGCATCACCTGCCAAACGCCCGGTGTATCTCACGCCGGGGAAAGTAGTTGCGTTTGCCGCGCTGTAACCTAAAGCCATGTTGCCGTTGGCGTCCATCGCGATAGACCCCATCCAGCGATGAATGGTATCCGTTAACCCAGGCGCATAAGTTCCCTCTTGAAAGATAGACGGCGTACCGCCGGATAGCCTGATCTCATACCAGCGGATGCCCGACATAGTAGCTGAGGCTTCGACCGACTGGTTGGTGACAAGCGTTTCATAAGTTCCAAAGTTGCGGTAAGCCAACCGATGCAGCGTCCGCTGGCGATAGCCTAGGTGATCAATCTTGACCGTGGTGCTCGGCTGTGGAATGCAAGAGCGCCCCGAGCAAAAAGCCGGTATCGTATCAACCGCCGCAACCGGAATTGTGTGAGTCAGCGCAAATGTCGAACTCGCGGGTGTAATAAAGTTGGCAGTAAACTTCCAGAAACTCAACGCGTCCTGCGGAGCGCTGTAGGTCGCTCCTGCATCCATGCTGCCGACAAAATAGTTCGGCGAATTAGCCGGCGGCAGCATTGATCCGTCAAGATCGGACGGAAGCAAACCGTCGCCCACATTAAACATGCCGCCCGCCGAAGCCGGCGTAGCCAGGAAAGAGATCACCTGAGCCGCCGGATTGCCGGCGACCAGTTGTGCACGGTTGACTGCATAAGCGCCGACGCCTACAAACGGCGAGCCTGCAAATTCACGCGTGCTGATATAAAGGGCGTCGCCCCACATTCCATATTTCGGATAATCGGGAAAGTTCGTGCCGGTAGAAAATGCGTATCTATAATATGTGCCCGTCGGATCGGGCGTCGTTGAGATCGCGACGCAATTAAAGTATGTCGGGCCGGCAGCAGTGAACTGAGTCAATATCCAACGGTCATCCAATTGGTCATAGATCACCACCGGATCGCCCGCGTTCTCTGTCTGACAGGCTCCGCCAAACCCTGCCCAGAGCGTGTTAATATCTACGGGCCCAAAAACCGACGTTCCGCTTTTGTTAAAGATACGGAATTGCGAATT
>JAYVFJ010000028.1:0-10289 GCA_043773225.1 Chloracidobacterium sp. | reverse complement strand
AGTCACTCGCGCATCATTCATTGTCAGTTCTTTTTTCATATTCTACCCCTCATTTGCGTGTCGTCTGTTCTGAAAGTCGATCCATAAATTCTCATCCGGCTCGTATAACGTAATTATTCTCAATATCTCACGGCCGGCATAGGTGCTTTGGACGTGTATCGGACGGCCATTGTTCGTAAATCCAAGTATCAAACAGCTTGGCCCATATTTGTCATCAGGATAATCTTCGATAATTTTTCCATTTTCAATTGATTCGACAAGTTCGCCAAGCGAGATATTTCTTAAGATGCTTTGATCGACTGCATGTTTCGAGAATTCATAAAGCCCGTCAGCGATTTTGAGGCGGATCTCGTCTATCATCTGATAAAAATTATACCATTACGGCAATGCCTGAATGGTTGCTCAATCCAAAATCGGAAATCTAAGATCCAAAATGCGGAGGCTGTGCCCTTCGGGAAAGAAGGTATGCCGCCGTTTTCAACGGCTCGTGATTTGGGGGCGATCGAGGTTCCCACGGTTTGCACCGTGGGCTACAAATATGGCGTCGGCGTCGCCGACTCGGAGAACTTAGCCGCCAAATCGACTGCAAAAGCTCGTTTGTACATCATTTATCCTCATCCTTGAGACCCATACAACTCATTAAAACTTCGGCTCTTGTTTAATCGAAGCAGCCCAACCTAATAGATTTACTTGGCAGAGCTGCGCCTCTTTTATTACGGGGGCCAAAAATTGTATGCCTTCAATGGCGATGGAACGAGCAAGAGCTTTCTCGGTCGTACCACATACTTCAACGGACGTATCTTTATATCCCATCATCATGAAATTACTTCCCAGATTCGGATGAACGAGTTCGCAAAAAAAGTCATATGCCAACAACACCTCGGGCTGATCTTTTGCCCACTTACTTATGGTGGTCTTAACATTGATTTGTTCGGGATTTGTCTGAGAGCCCTTTATCTTATTCTTGCCAGCGTCCACAAGATGCTTAACCATATCACTACGCGGTGATGTCAAGAACATTGCCCAGTTAAATCTACCGCCACGTGAATGTGTATCTAAAAGTTCGATAATCGATTTTATTTCATCAGCGTCAAAGGCATCTGGATCTTTTGCAGTCCGAATTTGACCAAGGAATTTATTGTTGTAATAACGAAGTGTGGCTGTCGTTTCAATAATTGCCCGACCGCATAGGGCGAACACGAGAAAGGTTTTGTCATTTGTTGCCTGAATGACAGAAGACGTCAGCTCTCTATACTTAGCGGTATAGATTCCGAAGATAAGCCATAGCACCTGGGCCATGTACTCAACCGGCGGCTCCTCGCGTAGTTTCTCAAAATCAACTTGGACGGACCATTTGGAATATAAACGGTCGAGGAAACTAACAAAATCTTCGAGACCATCCATGCAATTTATCAATAAATCTGATGCGTCTAAACGAATGCTCTTCGTAAATTGTGGCAATTGCGAGTTCATAGCTTATTAGGATGTATTCTTCGGCGCTCTTTTAAGGCACAAAAACAATGGCCTTACCGCCAATTCAATCAACGTCGTTGATAATACACCAATTTTGGTATCAACGACATTTTTTGTGAGCCGGAAAACAAACCGCCCACCGTGAACCGCGCGACGCGCGTGTCAGCAACGATTTGCGCGGGCGCAGACGTTATCTGCGCGGGTGCAAACGTCATCTGCGCGAGCGCACGGACGGGTAGTGGATCACTTTGCACTATTATGTATTATAATTTCGTGAGGATTCACAAATTCCTGCGATTCACTCGGACAATGGCCGTAGGTATTACGTCACGGTTGTGAAAAATTGAGGATGATTGTTGAGTTACTGAATGTTTGAAATACTCAAGGCAAAATATCAAGTTTGGAGAGAGCGTCGCCGACTAAAGGGGGAAATTGCTCATCTCCCAACCTCTCCCACGCCAGACGGCTCCGACAAACTTTCCCAGCTTCAAGGTCGATTAGAATATTTGGAAGCACAGGTCTTGCTTTGGAAAGCTGAACGACTAGGTATCGACATCCCATACGAAAAAAATCAGTGGTGGGGTAGCGCGGGCTTGAATAGTGCTGGACGGCACGGGATGGCCAAGCTCATTCGGGATGAGAACCGTAAGACGATTGAATGGTGGGTGAAAACAGTCGGCGGCATCTTGCCATTGATTACTGGTTTGGCTGGTTTAGTCGGCGTCATTATCGGCCTTATATCTATTCTTAGTAGATGATTATTCAGACTGACCCACTACCCACAGACGCGTTTTCTTTCATTCCGACGCTGTTTTATGCTAGAATTACCAAAAAAAAGGCTTCAACCTCACGGACGAAGCCTTTTTGAATTTACCCAGTCGCTATCGCTCCCGGTTCTGACCCGGTGCGGCCGCTTTATTCCTCAACTTCCTCATCCTCGGGCGGGAGGAGTGAGGCGCTGGTTACTAGGTCGTCGTCGCCGCATCTTATTAGGGTTACGCCCTGAGCGCTGCGGCCGGTTTCGCGGATCTTGTCGACGCCGAGGCGGATGAGTTTTGCCTGTTGGGTGATGATCATGATTTCGCTGTCGTCTTCGATCGGGAACGAGGCGACGACCTTGCCGGTCTTTTCGGTCGTTTTCATATTGATAACGCCGACGCCGCCGCGTCTTGTGAGGCGATAGCTTGAGACGAGTGTTTGCTTGCCAAAGCCCTGTTCGGAAACGGACAGTATCTTTTCCGTGCCTTCCTGTGAGACGGAACAAACCGATACGACGAAATCACCCTTGCGAAGATTGACGCCTCGAACACCGCGTGTCGCTCGTCCCATCGGGCGGACATCGCTTTCCTTAAATTTAACGGCCATGCCGTCGTGGGTCGCGATGAAGATCTGCCGCTTGCCGTCGGTGCGGATGACGTCGAGCAGCTCGTCGCCTTCGTCGATGTTGATGGCGTTGATGCCGGTGACGCGGATGTTCTGGTAATCGGCGAGCGACGTCTTTTTGATAACGCCGTTCTTTGTAACCATCGTCAGATATATCTCTTCGCCAAAATCGCGGACTGCCATTACGGCGACGAGTTTGCGCTCTTGTGACAATTGAACGAGATTTACCACGGCTTTGCCGCGGGCCGAAGTATCGCCTTCGGGAATTTCGTGGACCTTCATCTTAAAGACCTGGCCGTCGTCGGTGAAGATCATCAGATACGCGTGAGTCGAAGCGATAAACAGATGCTCGACAAAATCCTCGTTCTTTGCCTTGGCGCCGAGCCGTCCCTTTCCGCCGCGTCCTTGTCGCGTATAAGCGGTAACGGGCGTGCGTTTTATGTAACCGGCGTTGGTCACGGTGATCGCAACGTCTTCGTCGGGGATCAGATCCTCGATGCTCAGATCGACGCCGGCATCAACTATGACCGTGCGGCGGGCGTCGCCGAACTGACGTTTGACCTCGATAAGTTCGTCGGTAATAACCTCGCGCAGAACGCTTTCGTTTTGGAGAATATTCTCTAATTCGGCGATGTATTTGATGATCTCGGCGTATTCGTCGAGAATCTTTTGGCGTTCGAGAGCCGACAGGCGACGCAGTTGCAGATCGAGTATCGCCTGTGCTTGAATGTCGCTGAAATCGAGGCCGGTGATGACCTTGTTAAGTTCTTTCAAGAACTGCTCTTTCGATTTCTCGCCCGTGACGCCGCGCCACGCTTTGATCTCGCTGGCGGTCGAGAGATTTGCCGTCAGCCAAAGTTTCGCCTCATCCACGCTGCGCGAATTGCGGATCGCCGGAATGATGTAATCGAGGGCGTCGATCGCTTTGTTCAAACCCTCTAAAATGTGTGCTCGCGCCTGAGCCTTACGAAGGTCAAACTCGGTTCTGCGGCGAACGACTTCACGTCGAAACTCGACAAACGCCTCAAGTATTTGCTTGAGATTGAGCACCTTTGGCTGGCCGTCAACGATGGCGATATTGATGATGCCGAACGACGACTGCATCGGCGTCAGCTTGTAGAGCTTGTTGAGAATGACTTGCGGGATCGCGTCGCGTTTTAGTTCGATGACGATGCGCATTCCTTCGCGGTTCGATTCATCGCGGATCTCGGAGATGCCTTCGAGCCGCTTTTCGTGGACAAGCTCGGCGATCTTTTCGATCAGACGCGCTTTATTCACCTGATACGGAATCTCGGTGATGACAACTGCGTTTTTAACGCGGTCGCCGCGGCCGATCTCATCCACGACGGCGCGGGCGCGCATCTGAATAATGCCGCGGCCGGTCTTGTATGCGCGATGAATTTCCTCGCGGCCATAGATAAAGCCGTAAGTTGGAAAATCAGGGCCCGGAACATGTTTTATCAGCTCGTCTATAGTGATCGCGGGATTTTTGATCAATGCAATGGTTCCATCAAGGATCTCGGTCAGATTGTGAGGCGGGATCTTTGTCGCCATTCCTACAGCGATGCCTTCCGAACCGTTTACGAGAAGCAACGGTATGCGCGTCGGCATAACTTTCGGCTCATGGAGCGATTCGTCGTAGTTCGGCTGGAAATCAACGGTTTCCTTTTCGATGTCGTCGAGAACTTCGTTCGTAATCTTTGCCAGACGCACTTCGGTGTAACGCATCGCAGCCGGATTATCGCCGTCAATCGAGCCGAAGTTGCCCTGGCCATCAACTAGCGGATAGCGCATCGAGAATTCCTGCGCCATTCTCACGACCGTATCGTAAACAGCGGTGTCGCCGTGCGGGTGATATTTACCGATGGTGTCGCCGACGACGCGGGCCGATTTTTTGTATGGCTTGTTGTAGGTGTTGCCAAGCTCGTTCATCGCCCAGAGGACGCGGCGATGCACGGGTTTGAGGCCGTCACGCACGTCGGGCAGGGCACGGCCGATGATTACGGACATTGCGTAGTCGAGATACGACCGGCGCATTTCGTCTTCGATATTGATCTGGTTGCGTTCTGTTAGTGAATCCATTTTTATAGGGTTAATTTAAATCTTGTGTAAAACTGTTTAAAACAGGTATAATAGTTTTGTGTTTTTGCGTTCTCGGAAAAAGGACGTGAAATCTCAGAAAGTTTGGAAAGCCAACAGCCTTGATTACTTTCTAATTTTACAGTTTTTAGGCCTTGTTCGCAAACCCGCGAAGACCCCATTTTTCGCCCATTTCCGGGCAATCAAATAACATACAATGCTTACTTCCGGATTTGAAAATACCGGCACAGCAGAACGCCCGCCAGTTTTGCCTGCAATAGATAAAGAGAACCGCCGCATTCAGCGTATTTCGCTGCCGCTGCCTGTGCGTGTCGAGGTCCGAGTTGACAAGGCCGTGTCATGGAATGAGATCACGCGGCTGAGCGACCTTTCGGCGTTTGGGGCAGGTTTTAATCTGAAACGGCCGATAAAACGCGGGCGAATGATACTAATGACGCTGCCGATGCCGCGACAATTGCGCTCATACGATTACAGCGAGCCGCAATACAAGATCTGGGGACTGGTTCGCCGGTGTTTATCCATCGGAAAAAGCTCCACGACACCGGAATATTCGATCGGCGTCGCTTTTATAGGCAAATCGCCGCCGCACGATTATTTGGAGCATCCGTCGAGGCTTTACGACATCTCGCATCGCGAAGCCGAAGGCGGAGGTTTTTTTCACCTTGTTGACGCCGATCTGATGGCGAATGAAGACAATTTGCCGTCAGATCTTCGCAAACAAACAAGGTTTCATATCCCGGAATCGCTGAAGCTTGAAAGGATTGACGACGCCGGCAATGTCGTCGCCACCGAAACGACCGTTACCGAAAACATAAGCCTTGGCGGAGCCTCTGTTTTCACTACCATGACCGTTGAAAAGGGCGTGTTTTTGCGTGTCACCAGCGAAAGGTTTAACGTTACGATCTTGTCGGTGGTTCGTGGATTTCGCCTCGGGCCGGACAACATTCCGCGCGTGCATGTGGAGTTTATAGACCGCTTTTTCCCGCTCGAGGGCATTGAATCTACTCTTTAAATTCATATCAATTTCTCAATCCTACCCCTATGACTGTCAATAATTTTATCCAAACCGAGCCCGAGCAGCGAAAGGGCAGCAGGCTTGCAACCGAGTTGAAAACAATTGTGCAGGTAAAGGAAAGCGAGCATGAAAGCTGGAAAGAAGTCACGCCGGTATTGACCGTTTCGCGTAACGGCGCAGGTTTTAGTCTTACGCGGCCATGCGTCGTTGGCCGGCTGGTCACGCTTGTTATGCCGCTTGATCCCGAACTGCGGGCATACGACAAGAAAAAAGAGGTTTATCCGGTGATGGCGATTGTTCAGCACTGCAACGCGGGAAAAATTGACGGAGAAACCGTTTATCACGTCGGCGTCGGATTTGTAGGGAAAAATGTGCCCGAAAGTTATAAGGCCGATCCCACGCAGAGCTATCGCATCAGTGGAATGAAAAAGGACGGACTGTGGGAAGTCACTGAAGCCGAGGCTCAATTTAAGAATCGAAAACAGCCGAGATTTTGGATAGCAGTTCCGGTAATGATATCGCAACTTCAAAGAGGAAACAATGCAGGAGCGAAAGAAGAAACCGTAACAAAAAACATCTGCGCAGGTGGCGTTTCTGTTGGCTGCACTCTCGACTCAAAAATCGGCGACAAGGTCAAATTTGCCTGCAAGGAACTCGATTTTTACTCGATCGCAATCGTCAGAAACCGAAAAATATACAAGACGGGATTGCCGACGCTCCATCTGGAATTTATCGACAACGAGTTTCCGATAGAAGAGGTAATAGCCACGCGGGTGCCCGATGTCGCTTCTGCTTGATCGGGAATTTACGAGTCAAATTTTTGAGGCTGTCTGAAAAGGCGGCCTTTTTTGTTTTTGTTTCGTTTCACCTCACACCGCCTGAAACGCTGTGGAATCTCGGGACGCATTTAACCAATTTTTCCGATCAAATTGGCAGTCTGGGACGCGGGGCGACCGGCCGCCGCTCGGCGTCGCGTTACGCTTGCAATGAAAGGGTTTTGGGAGTAAGCTGTTTGCGAATCCGCGTTTTCAGATTGATCTTCACTTGCGTTTTTAGTTGGCCTTCCACAGGTTCTTCTGACGGGCGTGTGCTGCGTGTTTACAAAAATAAATAAGGTGAAGATATGAAAAAACTGCTCGGTCTGGGAGCGTTGCTGGTTTTAGTTGTTGGCCTTGTGATCGGCTGGGGGACAATTCGGGAAGTTGGAGCTCAGATAGTTGAGAGTTTTTTCAGTGATCCTGACCGAGGGCCATTTGATACCGGCATGAGCAAAGAGGAATTCCTGCTCAAACGAGCCGAGGCCATCGGGCAAAAGCGCGGGCTGGCCAAAAAAGGTGAAAGGCCAGATCCGAAAATTCGACAGAACGCCATCAGGCAGATGGAGGAACAAGAAGAACGCAGGGAGAATCCTAACGTTTCGCCCGTCTGGACAGAGATCGGGCCGAATCCGATCCCAAATGGGCAAGTCAACGGGCCGTTCGTGCAGGCGGTTTCGGGACGCGTGACGGCCATCGCGGTCGATCCGACTGACCCAAACCTTGTCTATGTCGGGACGGCTCAGGGCGGGCTTTACAAATCGACCACCGGCGGCACATCTTGGACGCAGCTGATGAACTCGGCAATGAGCATGGCTATCGGAGCGATCGCGATCGCTCCGTCGCAGCCCGGGACGGTTTATGTCGGGACGGGCGAACCAAACCTGTCGCTTGACTCGTTCTTCGGCGTCGGGTTATATCGGATCACAAACGCCAACACCGCGACGCCTGTTCTTTCAGGCCCGTTCAACGAGGACTTTTTCAACATAGATATTCTCTCCGGCACGGCCATCAGCAAGATCGCCGTTCATCCGACCGACCCGAATACGGCCTATGTTTCTACGACCCTTGGATTTGGAGGGATAGGCGGCGTCTTTGCGGCGGCCCCTCCCGCGACCGGGCTCTTTCGCTTAACAAATGCGACCGGTGCGGACCCGGCATTTACAAAGATCGATATTTTTCCGGGCAATCCGTTTTATCTCGGTATCAGCGATGTGGTTATGGACCCGGCTGACGCCACCAGGGTCATTTGCGTGACGGACGATACATTCGGATTCGCCGCACCTTTTCAGAGAGGCATCTACCTGTCAACAAATGCATTGGGCCCGGCACCGGCGTTCACGCAGACGTGGAACCTTCCCACCGTTGACAGGACAGAGCTGGCGATAATCAACATCGGGCCCCCTTCCGCTGTGGTTTATGCTGCTTCGGGCGAGGCCGGAGGCTCCGTTTTTCGGTCGCCGGATGGCGGCGTGACCTGGACAACACAAATCATCAACGGTTTTTGCACACCTCAATGTTTTTACGATGTGGCAGTGGCCGTTGACCCGATTAACCCGAATAATGTCTATCTAGGCGGATCGCCGGCTTTGATCTTTGGGCGTTCAACTGACGGTGGCCTGACATTCACAGGCAACGCCTCAACTGCGATAAGGCTGCATGCCGATACCCACGCGATCGCGGTCGCACCGTCGGCTCCCGGGACCATTTACGTCGGCACCGACGGTGGAATCTGGAGATCGACGAACAGCGGCACGACGTGGGCGACTTTGAATAACACGACATTCAGCGCGACCCAGTTTATGAGCCTTGCGGTCCATCCGACCGACCCGAACTTTACTATCGGCGGCACGCAGGATAACGGTACTAATTACTATCGACCGAGCGCAACGTGGACACGCACGGATTATGGAGACGGCGGTTATGCGGTAGTTGATCAAAGTGCTGTGAACACGACGACCGTAAATATGTATCACACATATTTTAACAGCAGCACTTTACAAGGTTACGCGTTTCATTCGAGTCCGGCGACAGCGTTTGAAAACTGGGCATTTCGTGGTTGTAACGGCGTTGGCGGCAATGGCATTCCTTGCGGCGGCAGCGTACTTTTCTACGCACCGCTCGAGCAGGGCCCCGGCACTCCGAACACTATCTATTACGGTGCTGATGTTTTATATCGATCAAGCGACACCGGCTTGAACCACACGGCAGTAAGCCAAATTCTGCCTAACCCAATAAGTGCGATCGGGATCTCGCCGCAAGACGACAACGTGCGCATAGTTGGTCTGTCGGACGGCGGCATATATGCAACGACCTTCGGATCCCCGTTTTTGAATGACATTGATCCCGGAAACGCCGTCCCAATTGCCTTCATTGCGCGCGCAGTTGTTGACCCAAACAATTCTAATACCGCATACGTAACGCTTTCCAGTTTCGGCACGGTAAACGTCTGGAAAACGACAGATCTGAACAATCCTGTGCCGACGTGGTTCGCAGCGTCGGGCTTTGGCAGCAGCGTTCTGCCTCAGGTGCCGGTAAGCGCTTTTCTGGTTGATCCGGCCGATTCAAATTATCTTTACGCGGGGACCGACATTGGGATGTATGCATCTATCAACGGCGGGATAAGCTGGGAGCCTTTCGGAACCGGCCTGCCGCGCGTGGCGGTGTTTGATATCGCCAAAACTTCAGGCAACCTGATAAGGATCGCCACGCATGGCCGCGGAATGTGGCAGACGCCGGCGATGACATGTCCGCCGCCGATGCTGACAGAGGGATTTGACGTTGTGCCTCCTCCGGGATGGTTTGCCCAGAACAACAGCTCCCCCGTGGGGCCGACCGGTTGGTTCCAGGGAGACAATACGGTCTTCCCGGCTCATACGGGCATTCCTCCTGCCTCTTATTTTGCGGCCAACTTTGACAACACCGCAGGAGGCGCCAATACGATCAGCAACTGGCTATTGACGCCTGTCGTGGGGCTGCAGGATGGCGCGTCCATTACCTTTTACACGCGGACTAGAGCATCAAACCCGGTTCCGGACAGGCCAGACCGGCTTCAGGTGCGCCTCAGCACTAACGGAGGGAGCACCAATGTCGGGTTTGGCCCAACAGATGTGGGCGACTTTACGACGCTCATGCTCGATATCAACCCGACCTATCAAACGGCAGGAGTTTATCCTGAGACGTGGACGCAATACACCGTGACGGTGGCCGGAGTTCCATTGCCGACAGGCGGGCGGTTTGCGTTCCGTTATTTCGTTGAAAATAGCGGGCCGGGCGGCCCCAACTCGGAATACATCGGTATAGACTCGTTCCATTTCAATGGCTTTTGCGGGCCGCTGCCGACGGCAACGGCGACAGCGACGTTCACATCTACAGCAACGCCAACCGCGACGGTGACGTTCACGCCTACTAAGACGCCGACGGTCACGCCTACGAACACAGCGACGAACACGCCGACGAACACCGGCACACCGACGGTGACTCCAACTGCCAGCCCGTCGGGA
>JAYVFJ010000027.1:0-7478 GCA_043773225.1 Chloracidobacterium sp. | reverse complement strand
CCAATCTTTTTTGGGGACGAGTTTTTGAAGATCCAGTTCGATCTTTTCGGGTGTTTTATTTTTTGTCAGCCCGAGCCGCTGCGACAGACGCGAGACATGCGTGTCAACCACGACTCCCGATGCGATCCCAAATGCGTTGCCCATGACAACATTGGCGGTCTTTCGAGCAACGCCGCCGAGCGTCAAGAGCTCATCCATAGTTTGAGGAACATTGCCGTGAAATTCTTCGATAATTCTTTTGCATGCGGCTTGAATATTCTTCGCCTTATTGCGAAAAAATCCGGTCGAGTGGATGTCTTTTTCGAGTTCAGTTTGCGCAACCTTCACGAAATCATCCGGGCCGCGATATTTGCGAAACAGATCGGCAGTCACAATATTGACGCGGGCATCCGTGCATTGGGCAGACAAAATAGTTGCAATAAGCAACTCGAACGGCGACGCATGATTAAGCGCACAATGAGCCTCCGGGTACGCTTTTTTCAGCCGTTTTATTATCTCGCCGGTGCGAGCCGTTTTATCGGTAATCATTGTGGTAAGATTTAACCACAAAGACACAAAGGACACAAAGAATTCCTTTGTGTTCTTTGTGCCTTTGTGGTGAGAATTTCTGATGAATATTCCATTACTTGATTTGAAAGAACAAAACGCAGCACTCCGGCCTGAGATCGAAGCGGCGCTTGGTCGCGTGCTTGATTCGAATGGGTTTATTCTTGGCGGTGAAGTTGCGGAACTTGAGAAGGAACTCGCGGCCTATTGCGGAACGAAATACGCCATCGGCTGCGCGTCAGGCAGCGATGCGATATTGCTCGCTCTTATGGCGTTTGACATAGGGCCGGGCGACGAGGTCATAACGACGCCATACAGTTTTTTTGCGACCGTAAGCTCGATAACACGACTTGGCGCGACGCCGGTTTTTGTTGATATCGATCCGGTTACATACAATATCGACGTTTCGCAAATTGAAGCAAAAATTTCCCCTAGAACCAAAGCGATCGAGCCTGTTCATCTTTACGGCCAATGTTCTGACATGGCTGAGCTGAAACGAATAAGTGAAAAACATAACGTGCCGATTGTCGAAGATGCCGCACAGGCGATAGGCTCGGAGGAAAATAATATTAGAGCCGGCGCGTATGGCGATGTGGGATGTTTTAGTTTTTATCCGTCAAAAAATCTCGGCGGCATGGGCGATGGCGGGTTTGTTACAACCAACGACGATGCGATTGCAAAAAAACTATTCGCCCTTCGCGTTCACGGTTCTGAAGAAAAGTATTATCACAAGTATGTCGGACTCAATTCACGCCTCGACGGTTTTCAGGGCGCGGTCTTGCGCGTGAAACTTCCGCATCTCGATACATGGACAGAGAAGCGGCGAACCAACGCCGAAAATTACCGGCGAATGTTTACCGATCTCGGATTGACCGAACAGATCGCCCTGCCCTTTGAGCGGCCAGATTGCACACATATATTTAATCAATATGTAATTCGCGTGCCTCAAAGACGCGACGAGCTTCGTGAATTTTTAACACAGAAGGGAATCGGCACAGATATTTATTACCCTGTGCCGCTGCATTTGCAGGAGTGTTTTGCGTATCTTGGCTACTCAAACGGCGACAGGCCCGAATCGGAAAGAGCGGCTTTGGAAACATTAGCATTGCCTATTTATCCCGAGCTGCAACCCGAGCAACAGGAATATGTGGTCAACGCAATTAATGAGTTTTTCAAATAGATGCAGGATCTGATCGCAATAAATTCTAAGAATGTTAAGAGCCGTCTTGTGCTTGTCGGGGTGATCATTTTTGCGCTTTTGTTTGGATGGTTTGCAATCCGTTGGCAGCTTGGCAGCATGATGGCGCGCCTTACAATGCCCGATAATTCAAATGCGTCACAGTCGGCTGATATCGCAGCCGATTTAGCGCCCGCCGATCCGGTTGCCAAATGGCTGACTGCGTCAATAAAATTAAACGACAGTTCACCCGATCACATTGATTCTGCGATAAAGCAATTTGAGGAAACGGTCCGGCTTTCGCCGCAGGATTATCGCTGGCGGATCGAACTGGGCAGAGCTTATGAGCAAACCGAAAAAACAGAGCAGGCGGAGATCGAATTCAAACGTGCCCTCGAACTAGCTCCGACATACGCTTTTCCTCGGTGGCATTTGGGGAACTTTTACCTGCGACAAAATCGGATTGACGATGCTTTTGCAGAATTGCGAAAGGCTGCCGAGAGCAACAGAACTTATCGTGAGCAGGTGTTTTCCCTCGCCTGGGATTATTTTGACAAAGATCCGGCAAAGGTTGAACAACTAACCTCGGACAACGTTGATTCACGAGCTAATCTTGCTCTCTTTTTTGCGGCGCGAGGGCGTGCGGCAGATGCGCTTCGAGTTTGGAATTCACTTTCGGAAACAGACAAAGCGGCAAATCCGGATACGGCGAAATCTATCGCCCTCGGACTCTTTACTCAACGCCATTTCCCGCAAGCACTCGAATTCGCGCGTCAACTCGGCATCGACGCCGACGCCCGGCCCGAGGCTGTCACCAACGGCGGTTTTGAGCGTTTGATAAACAGTCAGGACGACTCGCGATTTGGCTGGCAGATAAATCGAACCGATTCGAAGATCGACGTTTCAACCGATGGCAGCGTCAAGCGCGAAGGAGCACGCAGCCTGAAAGTTTCATTTCGCAACTACATCAAATCCGACCTCTACGCCATTTTTCAAACAGTGGCTGTCGAGCCGAGTAAGAATTACCGTTTGAGTTTTTGGGTACGAACCGAAGGTCTGAAAAGCTCTGGCGGGCCGCTGCTTGAGATCGTAAACGCGAACGATGACAAACCGATTACAACGTCAAAGCAGTTTCAGACCGGCACAAATGACTGGGAACAATATTCGGCCGATATTAAGACGCCTGAAAATTGCAGCGGCATCACGATCAGAACTGCCAGAGCTTTCTGCGGCGATCAATGTCCGATCACAGGCGTGTTTTGGTATGACGATTTTGAGATCAGTAGGCAGTAAGCGGTAAGCGGTAAGCCGCAACAGCCACCTGCAAACAGATTTATGTCTCGGTTAAGCAGAGCAGCATTCTTTCTCATATGCACGATCATCGTTTTTACAACGATGGCGTATGGAGCCGTGCATCAGCCTACCTTGGCTTTGTTTTATTTCTTCGTTGCGGTTTTGCTTCTGTTTTGGGCAAGTGATTGTTGGGTGAGCGGTGAAATGCGATTTAGCCGCAGTTGGCTGCAGTTGCCTTTATTTGCTTTTGCCGTCTATGGATTTGTCCAGATAATTCCGTTTGGCAGCTACGCCGAAGCGGGCGGCATAACCGACATTCCGCGAACCATCTCTATCGAACCGTTTGCAACGCAGCTGACGTCGCTGCACATTTTAGCTCTTTGCGTACTTTTTTCGGTCACGCTCGTCTGCCTTGATAGTGCCAAGCGTCTTCGCCATCTTGTCACCTTCATAATTGTCTTTGGATTTATTTACGCGTTTTACGCAATACTTCAATCGGTATTAAGCCCGACGAAGATCTACGGAATTTACGGCCACCGTTCTGCCACGCCTTTCGGTTCATTCGTAAACCGGCATAATTTTGCGGCGTTTATGGAAATGGCGGTCAGCATTCCGCTCGGCCTTTTGTTTGTGGGAGCAGTGCGACGCGACAAGAAACTGCTTTATATCGTCGCAGTCACGTTGATGACGTCAGCCCTTCTTTTAAGCGGCTCACGTGGTGGTTTTATCGCTCTGTTAGCAGAGATAATTCTGTTGATAATACTTACGACGAGCGCTAAAGGCAAAAGGAACTTTTTGTTAAAAGCCGCCTTATCATTGCTTCTGGTCGCAGCCGCTGTTGGCGGTGCAATTTTTGTCGGCGGCGATACTTCCTTGACCAGATTTTCGGAACAGGCAGCTTCGCAGGATATTTCATCAAACCGCTTTCACATCTGGAGCGTTACGCTAGAAGTAATCGCTGACAATCTCCCGTTTGGCGCGGGACTGGGGGCATACACTCAGGCTTACACGCAATTTGATACACTTTCGGGCCATGACCTAGTTGAGCAGGCGCACAACGACTACCTTCAAGTGCTGGCGGACGCCGGATTGATCGGCCTCATAATAGGCATTCTATTTTTGTTTTGGTTTTTCAGAGAGGGAATTAAAAATTCACGCCGGAGCAATACGTTTCGCAGGGGCGTGGCAATAGGAGCATTTGCCGGCTGTTTTGCGATCCTGATACACAGCATTTTTGATTTTGTTTTGCACATCACCGCGATTTCTGTGATGTTTCTTACATTAATGGCACTGTTGGTCGCCGCCGGCCGGAGATTTGAAGACGACTTCAAAGAATTTGATGAGCCAAGACGACGCTCTGCCAGTGTTGCGTCTTTTGGCAAACGATTCGTCAAATAGTGCACAAGCCCACGCGTAAGCAAGGGCGATACACATGTTGGATGTATCGCCCTTGCTTACGCGCAGGCTTGTGCAAAGAGGAGTTAGCTTTTCGATGTCAACGGCTTTGCAATGCGGCCTAACAAACGTATCATCCACCACACCAACCCGTGAGTGACATATATCGCTGAAATGATAAGCAACGCATATTGCGAATAGAACCAGATCAACATTGCGCCTGCGGCTATCGTCATAACAAGGAAGAAACCTTGTCGTCCCTTTCCGGTGGTTTTCATGCTCGTATAGCGAATGGTCGAGACCATCAGGACCGACAACGTAGCAACGAGGACAAACAGCGCATAAGAATAGCTGTGTGCCGCCTCATTCCCATGAGAGATCAGCGGTTGAGGAGAGAAATGAACCAACGACGCCAGCAATCCCCCGGCAGGCGGGATCGGCAGGCCGACGAATGCCTTTTTATCAACTTTGGTCGCGCCCTCGATCAGTTTGACGGGTCGCGTCGCCTGCAAATTAAATCTCGCCAGCCGAAACGCGCCGCACATCAGATACATAAAAAGCAAAAAAACCGCCAAGTTGTGGCCAAACGTATTTTCGGTAAAAGTATTTCCAAATGCCCAGGCGTAAATAAGCGCAGTAGGAGCGATGCCGAATGTCAGAACGTCGGCAAGCGAATCAAATTGAACGCCGATCTCAGTTGCCGTGCGGGTAGCGCGGGCAACACGACCGTCAACCGTATCAAACAAGATCGCCAGTCCGATAGCGAGTGCCGCACTGTTAAAATAGCTCGCAGCCAGTTCCGGATTGCTCACCGATACAGAAAAACCACGGATCGAAGACAGGATCGCCAAATACCCCATCGCCACATTTGCGGCGGTGAACAGGGTCGGGATCACATAAAGGCCTTTTTTCAGACCCCGATGCGGAGGTTTTGTGTCGTTTTCGTTTTCCATGAGGTTAGCGAAAAACTAAAAGTGAAAAGTTAAAAACCTAAAAAGATAAACTTTCTCATCTCACTTTTAACTTTTAGTTTTTAACTATTAACTTTCCAATGATAGTTTCGCCGCCTTTCACACGATCGCCGATTTTCACAGCCAGTTCGACATTGCCCGGCATTAGAATGTCCGTTCTTGAGCCGAACTTGATGAGGCCGAACTTTTGACCGCGCTCTAGATTATCGCCGGATTTCGGCCAACAAACAATCCGACGAGCGAGGATTCCGGCGATCTGCGTGCATGTGACGGTTATGCCTTCGCCCTCGATTACAAGCGAATTGCGCTCGTTCACAAGGCTTGCATCGTTACTGGTCGCCGGCATTTTTTTTCCTTTCACATAAGTGATGCTTTTAATTGTTCCGCTGATCGGCGAGCGATTGATGTGAACGTCCAAAGGTGACAGGAAGACGCTGACGAGTTTTGAATGTTCGCCATCTTCAATCCTGGTCACACGTCCGTCAGCTGCCGAAACTATCAAACCTGCGCCGGAAGGAATAACGCGAGCCGGGTCGCGAAAAAAATAGAGCATGAACAAGGCGACAAATGCGAATACCGCAAATGCCGGCCAGACCTGCATTATGCCAAAACCCGCAGCGATGGCTATCGGGATCAGGACAAATGGAATCGCTTCTTTGACCATAGGCGCAAGCCCTAATTCTACACAATTTACACTCGATTATCGAAAGCGCAAAAAAGGCCCGATGCTAATTGGGCATCGGGCAAAAGGAGGATTGCATGAAAAAAACTTTAGCCTCTTATCGGATTATCTTTTGCAAAACTGTAAGCACACCACGCCGCGATCAAATGTATGACCCACCCGAACAGCCCAGCCGTGCCGATCCATGAAAAACCCGTCAGGATAAGCCAGACTATGCCGATCAGAATTCGCCCGTTATAAATCTGCCCGAGCCCGGGAATAAGTAAACTCAAAATGCCTGCCAGTAAGGGTTCTCTCATCGTAATAATCGCCTCCACTATTAAATTACGACGGGCAAATTTGTTTGTTTCAAAAAAAATGAGCGCTTGGTCAATCCGCCGCCGTCTGACGCGTTTCATCGGTGTTGAACGTTCGTCTTCTCGGCACGGCGTTTGGCGGGGCTGGGGTAAATGTCTGGCCCGGGCGCCAGTTGTAAGTGGCATTGACGCCGGGAGGCGTGTCGCCGTCTGCCCCAAAGCGTTCCGAATAATACCCGTTGCTCGATTGCAGCATGTGCCACATCCCGTCGCTCGGACGCCAGACCGCGATGTCAATTTTACCGTCGCCGTCATAGTCGCCGCGGACAGGAACGTCGCCGGCCACTCCCCAGGGAATCGCCTCATACTCGTTGTAGTCTGTCGCGTTATACCAGATATACCAGCAGCCGTTGCCTTCGCCGTCGTCGTCGGGCCGCCAGACGGCCATGTCAATCTTCCCGTCGCCGTCATATTCGCCCGGCACGGGAATGTCGCCATCCAGCCCGAACTGCTTTGTAACCTCGCCGCCCTGAGCTTGATAATACAGCGTGATCATTCCGTTCTGGATATGAAACACGCCGCGATCGGCCGTCCCGTCGCCGTCAAAATCCATGGCAACAGGCGTGTCGCCCGGCGCTCCCCATTGAAACGTCAGATGGCCGTTCGCCGACTGCTCCACTTCCCAAGTCCCGGTAAACTTATCCCAAACCGCTTTATCCGCCAAGCTGTCACCGTCAAAATCCGCCGGAACCTTCTCGGAATTCTCATCGCCAAGATCGGTCACCGCCATCGTGTTCGTGCTGCTCAACAAACTATACCAACGGCTCTCCGAAGGCCGAAAAACCCCCAAATCCGTCTTCCCGTCCCCATCATAATCCGCCGGCGCCGACTGATCCCCCGCCGCCCCAAACTGCGCCGCATTGTAACCCTCACTCGACCCCTGCCGATGCCAATTCAAATGCACCCCATCATCCCGCACCACCGCCAAATCACTCCGTGATCAATCAGCAACTGACGCTGGGCGAACTGGTGGCCTTTTCCACCTATCTCAGCCAGTTGATCGGCCCGGTGCGCCGGTTGGGCATGATTATTCCGGCCATTGCCGTGGCGGCTGCATC
>JAYVFJ010000026.1:0-2430 GCA_043773225.1 Chloracidobacterium sp. | reverse complement strand
GTCGTGCAGATCCACGAACTTATCCACAATCCCATCGGAATCACAGGTTATATCACAAAGCGTAGCATATTCTGACGGCTTTTTGTTGAGTTTATGTATTGGGATGATAGGAAATAGCTGTTCGAGTGCCCAATTGTCAGGCATCGAGCGGAAAACCGAGAAGTTTGCGAGGTATTTTGCACACATCAAACGACGCAGATCATCAAATTCCTCGGCTACGTATTTTTTTTGCTGCGCAAACCGATCGGCCTCTTCGCAAATATCCCAAAACAGAACTTCGCCCTTGCCTTTAGCTTCGAGCGAGATCAAACCGAGGTTGAACATTGTAAACAGTTCGTCACGATTTTCGAGGGCGTCGTGATAATACTCGCGGTAATTCTTCCCATTTATCGTCTCGCGAAGGTCGTGCAGTTCTTTGACGATCTGCGGATCATCGGCATCCATTTTCATCGGCGCATGGCTTGCGACTACCGTTTCGATCTCGTCCTGAATATTTGTCACTAATATCGCGTGGTAGGCCGACAAATAACGTCCCGATTCCTGGATTATCGTCGGATGCGGCACATTCTCGTCGTCACAAACCGTTTTGATGACATAAATTACGTCGTTTGCAAATTCGCGCGCGTTGTAATTTGCCGATGATTCAAACGAGGTTCGAGAGCCGTCGTAATCTACCGCCATGCCGCCGCCGACATCGAGATACTCGATCGGTATCTTCATCTTTTGAATCTTGGCGTATGTCCGGGCGGCTTCTTTCATCGCGTTTTTGATCCGCTTTATGTCAGTCAACTGCGAGCCGATGTGAAAATGAAGCAGCCGGAGCATGTCGATACGACCGGCTTCCTGCAAACGACGTATTACCTCAAGAATCTCCGTGGTCGTAAGGCCAAACTTTGCTGCCTCACCTCCAGATTTCTCCCACTTACCCGAACCTTTTGAATAAAGCTTTACGCGGACGCCGATCATCGGAAGTTCGGCTTCAGGATTTTCCTTGTGAGTTTTTTCCGCGAGATCGAGCGTGTGGTCGAGCTCGCTCAACTTTTCAATTACGATCACAACATTTTTACCGGCCGAAGCTCCGGCAAAGGCGAGCTGAATAAAATCGCGATCTTTGAAACCGTTTAGGACAAGCAGGCTGTCTTTCGCCTGTTCGAGGCCGAGGGCGGCGTATAGTTCAGCCTTTGATCCGGCCTCGAGACCGAAATTGTAACGCGTTCCTTCACGCAGATATTCCTCGATTACGGCACGGTTTGAGTTGACCTTCATGGGGAATACGCAAAGATGGCCGCCTTCGTATTCAAATTCTTTTATCGCTTTGCGAAAGGCCGTCTGCAGCTTGCGAATCTGGCCAAACAAGAGTTGCGGGAAGCGGAGCAAAATAGGCGTGTTGACACCGCGTTTGCGCAGATCGTCAATGATTTCCTTGACGTCGGCCGTCAGGTTCTCGTTTTCGGGCGCACGGACGACGAGATTTCCTTTCCGATTTACCCCAAAATAATCGGCACCCCAATTATCTATTCCGTATGTTTCGATGCTCTGATCTATTACCGCGCTCAATGTATGTTGCTCCAGGTGGCAATGTCCAAAACTTTCATTATGCAACAAAAATTCACAAGTTAGGGGAATTATTACAAAAAAAGTGGTAATTCCGTTGAATTTCTTTGCAACCCCGTGTCAGCACTTGTGTTCGTTGTGACAGGAGCCAGCTCGTATCAAAAGTAACCACTTTCAGAGAATAAGCCACGAATGCACGAATAAAAACGAAGAATCCCCCTTTTTATTCGTGCATTCGTGGCAAAATTCTCGCCCAATTCATTCGATTGCCCAGTCTTGAAACAGACTCTCACGCGCGGGCCTCCGCACCTGGGAAACAGTAGGCGCTGGGAATCGGCGCTTCTGGCATAGGTTTTGCCTCGTTGCGGTTGGAAGAGTGGCATCGTGGCCAAAACCGATGGAAACATCGTTCATAGCGCCGATCTTACCGCTAAAGATGCCGCATCTTGTCAAAGTGTGGGTGCCAAAAACTGTCACTTTATAGATGGCAAATCGCTAAAAGTTGAGGTGGAAGGAATGAAGAAAAGCAGCGAGCGTGGATTCTCGATCATAGAGCTTCTGGTTGTTTGCGTAGTTATCGGTATCATCGCGGCGATTGCCGTGCCGCACCTGCAGAAAGCGGTTCGGGGAGCTGAGATCGGCAGCACATTTGCTATTATGAGAACGATCTCTTCGACGCAGATGAATTTTTACACCCAGAACAGCAGGTTTGGGAACCTGGGCGAGATCAACAATATACTCTCGAGCGGTATCGGTACGCAGATCGGCAACGACATCTATCGAAGTAAGTTTGTCTACTCGATGACGCCGGCCGTGCCGAGCCCGGCCGAGCTGAGAGAAGGCTACATTATCACCGCTACCCGCGACGTGACCAGC
>JAYVFJ010000025.1:0-4356 GCA_043773225.1 Chloracidobacterium sp. | reverse complement strand
TCCGAACGAGGTAATGCGAAGCCTCAAGAACGCTAACGATTGGTATGCGATCAAAAAGAATGCCGTTCAAAGCTATGGCGAGGCGATAAAGGCCGGTGCCTTTCGCGAAAAACTCAAACAGGAATGGTCGCGCACGAACGCGATGGACGTATCGGACGTTTACTACGACGCGTTTCTCGCCAACGGTAAAAAAGAAGACGCCGTGCCGCAGTTCAAGGCTGGTGAAAAGGTTCGCCTGCGGATAATTAACGGCTCGGCATCGACGTATTTTTGGCTGCAATTTGCCGGCGGCCCGCTGACCGTGATCGCGTCTGACGGAATGGATGTCGAGCCCGTCGAGGTCGACCGAATGATAATCGCGGTCGCAGAGACATACGACGTGATCGTCACAATTCCCGAAGCAAAAATATACGAGTTTCGCGCAACAGCCGAAGACAGAACGAAGGCAACTTCCGTGTGGCTGGGAACGGGTGAAAAGGTCAGCGCGCCAAAACTGCCGCCGCTAAAACTGTTCGAGGGCATGAAGATGATGAACAGCATGGGCAAGCACGAGATGAAGATGAGTTATCAGCAGATGGATATGAACGAGGTGATGTATCCCGAAATGTCGCCCGATCCGGAAAAAATCGCAGACGAACCTTTCATCGCGCCGACGACTTTGAACTACGCAATGCTGAAAGCTCAGCGCAAAACGGAATACGATCCCAATGCTCCGGTGCGCGAGATGACCTTTCGGCTTACAGGCAACATGAACCGCTATATGTGGAGTATGAACGACAAGCCGCTTTCAAAGTCGGACAAGATACCTATCAAAAAAGGCGAGGTCGTCCGCATCACGCTTAAAAACGACACGATGATGCGTCACCCGATGCACCTGCACGGACATTTCTTTCGTGTGCTCAACGGCAAAGGCGAATATTCACCGCTAAAGAACGTCCTCGATGTAATGCCAATGGAAGAAAACGTGATCGAATTTGAGGCCAACGAGGAAAAGGATTGGTTTTTTCACTGCCACATTCTTTATCACATGATGGCGGGCATGGGTCGAGTCTTCTCTTACGAAAATTCGCCGCCTAACACACAGGTCGCACCGACGAAGAAGAATTGGAACTACTTTCGCAGTGAGGACAGCAGAATGCTGCACTCGACCTTTCGCTTTTCGGCTCAATCGAACGGCGCTTTCGGCCACGGCATGATAATGAACAACTACTATTTTGCCGACACCGAATTTCATTTTAATCCCAGACACGGCGGAGAGATCGAGACGCGATTCGGCCGTTTTCTGGGCAAACAGCAATTTTTGATCGCATACGGTGGCTTCGAATTTGAGCGCACAAAACGTCACAACATGGGTTTGTATGAAAACGAATTTGTCGGAACGGCGGGGCTTCAATACACGCTGCCGATGTTCGTCAAGGCCGATGTTCGCGTCGATACCCACGGCAAATTCCGTTTGCAACTAAAGCGCGAAGACCTCGCTCTAACACGGCGGCTCCGTTTCGACGGCTATTGGAACACGGACAATGAATATGAGGTCGGGCTTCGATACATAATGAGCAAACATTGGCAGCTTACCGGAAATTATTACAACCATTACGGCTTTGGGGCCGGAATAACTTACAAATACTAGGAGAAAAAAATGAAAAAAATAAACATTATCGTTTCAATCGCACTCGCTCTTTTGCTGACGGCGTCAATTAACGCTCAGGTGAAGAATTCCGTGGACACCGATATTCGCAAACAAGTTACGGCGTCGCTAACCAACTATCTTATGCTGAAAGATGCGTTAGTCAGTTCGGATCCCGAAGCGGCAAGCAGCGCGTCCAACGAACTTTTCACAAGCCTGAATGCCATCGACGCGGCAAAAATGATTGCCGGTCAAAAAGTTCTTTGGAACAAGATCGGCGAAGATTTAAAAGAGGACGCCGAGCACATATATAAAAACAAAGACATCGGACATCAACGCGCGCATTTTGTAAAGCTGTCGAACAACATGTACGCGATGGTTTCAAAATTCAAAGCAAACGACGCGGAAACTTACTATCACTATTGCCCTATGAAAAAGGCAAGTTGGCTCTCTCTGAGCAAAGAGGTCAAGAATCCTTACTACGGCAGCAAGATGCTCCAATGCGGCTCAGTGAAAGCCACATTGAAAAAGGTTCAGAGTGATTCGTGAGCCGCGTCGCTGCTTGCGATCAATAACCGTCCTCCCGCGCAGTTTGGATGTGCAAAACTTTGCGGGAAAAGGCTTTCAATTGCACAGATTACGTCAATTGCGGATTATGTGAGGGCACTTTAAGAAATCAAGGAGTTAAAGAAATGAAAAAACTAATATTTTTAGTATTTACGGCGCTGATGTTTAGCGTGCAGGCATTCGCTCATCAGGCCTTTACGCTGGTCAGCAGCGAAAAGAAAACGGTAAAAGCGGCAGACCTTGCCACATTGGAAAAAAGCCAGACGGCTGCGAAGAAAGACAAAACAACACTGACGTTTACTGAAAAAGAAATCAGACTCGTTGTGGTAACAGGACCTGAGGACGACATGCTTTCGTATCGCATTCAGGGCATTCGCAACCCGACGCTTGTCGTGCCTGCGGGCGCGACGCTCAAGATTTTGTTCATAAATGTTGACAGCGATATGAAGCACGATATTCGCTTCGGCCACGTCATGGGAATCTTTGCTGCCAATCCTGATATTAAGGAAACAGCAGGCTCAGTCAAACTGCTGCCGATTGCCGATGCAGTAATGAACGCCGAGGAGCTTGTCATCAAGGCAAACGAAAATGGCATGTATAAATACTTCTGCTCGGTCGGCGCTCACGCCAAAGGCGGAATGTGGGGCAACATCGCGGTCGGCGTCAAGCCCGGCGCGAATATGAAGATGCCGGAAAAAACCAAACACGTCCATTCGCCGGACGAAGACAAAGAACACAAACCGGGCATGGAACACCAACATGAGAAACCATCGCCCGCAACAACCTCGACGCCGCACGATCACAATGCCATGCCAACAACGTCGCCAACTCCACACGATCAGCACGGCGAACAGACAAAACCCGGAACAGATCACGGCGATCATCAAATGGAAATGCGATCTGTGTCGAATATCGGCGACCCGATGGAACGCGAGAGCTCAGGAACATCCTGGGCTCCCGATTCCTCGCCTATGTATGCGTGGATGAAGCATTATGAAGACGGCGGAATGTTGATGTTGATGGGCACAGGTTTTTTGCGTTATACGAGCGTGGGTTCATCACGCGATGTATCTGCTTCGGGCAAAGGCGGGCGAAGCCGCGTCGATGCTCCGTCTATGTTTATGGCGATGTATTCAAAGCCGATCGGTGAGAGCTCGCAGATCGGTTTTCGCGGAATGTTCAGTCTCGATCCCGTTATTCAACGCGGTTACGGCTATCCGCTTTTGTATCAGAGCGGCGAGCAGTTTCGCGGCGAGCCGATCCACGACCGCCAGCATCCACACGACTTAATCAGCGAACTTGCCGTTACGTTTTCGCATAAGTTCGACGATAAAAAATCTTTTTATCTATATGCAGGCTATCCCGGCGAGCCTGCTCTCGGTCCGCCGATGTATCTGCATCGAACTTCAGGCATGAACAACCCTGACGCGCCGATAGGCCATCATTGGCAAGACGCGACGCATATTACATATGGTGTTGTGACCGCAGGATTTTCGTTCGGAAAGGCGAAGATCGAAGCGAGCGCATTTAACGGCACCGAACCAAACGAGAACCGCTATAATTTTGACAAGCCGCGACTCAATTCATTCAGCGGACGCATGTCTTTCAATCCGACAAAAAATTGGGCGTTGCAGGTCTCGCACGGCTATCTGAAAAACCCCGAACCGCTTGAGCCTGGGATTCGCATACTTCGCAAGACAACAGCCTCGGCGATCTATAACAAGAAGTTTGATGAAGATCGCAATTGGGCGAGCACAATTGTCTGGGGACAAAATCACGCCAACGGCGAGCGCACAAATTCATTCCTCTTTGAGAGCAATTTTGATTTTTATAAAAATGCAGTTTTTGGCCGCGCCGAAACGGTGCAAAAGACCGGCCATGATCTAGTGCTGAATCATGAGGATGAGGAAACGGTGTTTCGCGTAAATGCCCTTTCAATCGGCTACGTCCGCGACTTGACATTCGCAGATGTCCGCGGCTTCCTCGTAGCTGAAGCCGCCCGCGCCAACCAGAAGCAGCGCCTCGCGGCGTTCGGGCGGGAGCGTCAGCAGCGCCCGGTGTAGGTCGGACAGGTGCATCGGCCCTTCCTGGCCCGGCGGCGCGACAAGGATCCGCTCGGCGACCGTCTCGTCGTAATCGGCGCGAAAGCGGTTGCGCCGCAT
>JAYVFJ010000024.1:0-5527 GCA_043773225.1 Chloracidobacterium sp. | reverse complement strand
GGCCATTGCCTCGAGCAAAGCCGATTGCGTTTTTGGCGTCGAACGGTTTATTTCGTCGGCAAGCACGATATTCGAAAATATCGGCCCGGCCTTCCATTCGAAATCGCCGCTTTTCTGATTAAAAACCGAGAGGCCGATGACATCCGACGGCAATAGGTCAGACGTAAATTGGATTCGCTGAAACGACAATTCCAACGCGCGAGCAAGTGCATTTGCAAGCGTGGTTTTGCCTATGCCGGGCACGTCTTCGATAAGCAAATGCCCTTTGGCAAGCAAGGCGATAAGAGCAAACTTAACCGTCTCTGATTTGCCGCGAATGACGCTTTCGATTGCCGATTGCAGCTCGGCGATCTTTCCCGCGGCATCAAAATTCAAGACGGCAGCTTTGCCTTCGACGCTGGTTTCTGTAACTATCCAATCTCTCATTTATAATTGAACGGAAAAACCTCCGCCCGAAATAATATTCTACCTGATTATGAACAAACACCGCATTAAAAAGTTGCATTTCCGTGCTTTGCGCAAGCCCGCACGTTAGTAAGGGCGATACATTCAAGTCGAATGTTCCGCCCTTACTAACGTGCAGGCTTGCGCACTACGGCCAAAACAAACTAAACTTTTGAAACTAAATAAAAGGGTTTTCGTGAAGTAAGCGAAAGGACTTAGAGTATTTTTATGAACAATTCAAAACATCGTTTTAAGGATCAACGTGGCTTCAACCTTATCGAATTAATGATCGTCATCGCGATCATCGGCCTGCTGATCGGAGTCGGGACAATTGGGTGGACCACCGCTATGAGGTCAGGGAATGAAGTGGCGACGGCGCAAATGATGAAAAATCTTCAGGCATTTCAGGCCCAATACGCCTCGCGCAATAAGGGGAATTTTGCGACTTTCAACGAGTTGGTTGATAAAATGGGACTCGATGATGCTTTTAAGGGCGAAAATCCGGTTAAGAATGGGTATGTCTTTACCATGGCGGTTGTGCCGAGCACACCGCCTGAGTATAGACTCAACGCCGACCCGCAAAGTGGTGATGGCGTATTAGCTACGGGAACTCGACACTATTATGTTGATAATTCCCTCAGCGGGATCAGATATACCGATGAGAATCGCCAGGCAAAACGTGACGGCGACCCATCGCTCTAATGCCAAAAGCCGTCTTAGCTCAGTGGTAGAGCACTCGCTTCACACGCGATAGGCCACAAGTTCAAATCTTGTAGACGGCACCAGTAAACATGGGCTTTTGAGCCAAAAAAAGGGCAAGGCTGAAAATAGCCTTGCCCTTTATCTGTCTTTCAAGAGTTTTTATGCGAGATTGCCTAATGACTCTTTGGAAGCGATAACGATCTCGATTGACGACTTCTTTTTGTCGTCTTTTTTCCGCGGCTTTTTTTCTCCCGGATCAATGACCGGCGGAGGTTGCTTTGGCGGCTTTTTTGACTCGTCTTTCTGGGCTGAAACAGCAAGAGACAGCCCGATGACCATCGCAAAAGCAAAAATTATTTTTTGTAAAACTTTCATCATATTTCCTTCTCTTTCCAAAATTTCACGCTCCGGGGAAAGAGGGAAGTCGGCGTCCGCCCGATTTAGTAGCAATCCTGATGCCACACGGCGTTTATGACGCAAATCATTGTCAGATAGTTGGAAAAATGACTTTTCGATTTTTCATTAACCCATGAAACTTTACGTTTTCAGTTATTTTCATACGAAATAGTGAATTTGGCAAGACTTTTAAGCATTTCACGGTCGAAGTGCGATAATGTGAAATATGACAGAAACCGCAAATTCGCAGGATCGGATGCGCGCAGAGCTAGTTATAGTTGCAACAATTGCGACCATAGTCTTCAACGGCCTTGCTGCGGCAGGCCTCGTTAACGGCGTCACGCCCGATGTCATTTCCGACAAATACTCGACCGTCTTGACGCCCGCAGGCTACGCATTCTCGATTTGGAGCCTGATATATCTGGGCATTGCGGCATTTGCTGTTTATCAAATGCTGCCGTCAAATCTGCAGCGTTTGAGGCCTGTCCGCTCGCTTTACATTTTTAGCTGTCTGCTAAATTGTGCCTGGATATATTTTTGGCACCGCGATCAGATCGGCATGTGCATGATTTTGATATTTGCACTGCTCGTCTCGTTGCTTTCGCTGCTTATTATATTTAAGCGAGTCAAACCATCAGCAGGCTCTCTGTTTACAACGACGCCGATCGGAATTTACGCCGGTTGGGTGACGGCGGCGACGCTGGTCAATTTTGTTATCTTCTTAAAATATTTAGGAGTTGAGTTTTCACCTTTCGCATCGAACACGCTCGGCGTTGCATTGATAACTTTTGCCGCCACGATTGCCGTGATCGTCCGTTGGAAATTAAAAAACTATCTTTATCCGCTCGCGATCGGCTGGGCGTTGACGGCGATAGCCATTAAACAGAGCAGCAGCACTGCCATCGTGGTCGCATGTGCATTGGGTGTTGTAATCTGCCTCGTCACCGCAGGCAGTTTTGTTGTTGACCTAAAGGATTCGACCAGTGAATAACGGCAAAATCTGCGTCTCAGTCTGCGCCGGAACCGCGGATGAAATGATCACGAAGATCAAGCTGGCTGAAGAATTAGCCGACGTGATCGAGGTGCGTTTTGATTGCCTGCTCCCAGATCAACTTGGAGTTTTGAGATCTGAAATTTCAAATTTGAAATTAGAAAAACTGCTGCTGGCGACATTTCGGGATACTCGACAGGGAGGCAAGAATTTTTATACTTTCGATGAGAGAGCTGAGTTTCTGCAAAACACACAGGGTTTTTTTGCGGCAGTGGATATTGAGGAAGACTTTATTGATTATGTCTTTGACTGTAACAATCGAATACTTTCTTTTCACGATTTCAATGGAGACTCTGACGGTCTCGATGTTATTTACGAACGTTTGTCATCTACTGTTGCTGATGTCGTAAAGATTGCTGTTCAGACAAAAGACGTTACTGATTCACTCCCCGTTTGGAAACTACTCGAACGAGCAAAGAAAGATAATAAGAACATTATTCCCATCGCTATGGGCGAGGCAGGGAAATGGACTCGCATTCTTGGTTTGGCTCACGGGTCATATATGACCTATGCGTCATTAAACGCAGGCCAGGAAACCGCCGCCGGGCAAATCACCGCGAAAGATTTGAAAGAGGTTTATCGTGTCAAAGAACTCGATCTGAATACAAAAGTTTACGGCGTGATCGGTGATCCTGTTGCGGAGTCGCTCTCACCGTATATTCATAATCCGGCCTTTGTCGAACAGAAGATCAACGCAGTTTTTATTCCATTGCAAGTCAAAAATCTCGATGAATTTATACGTAGAATGGTGCGACGTGAAACACGGGAAGTTGAACTTAACTTCGCCGGATTTGCTGTGACCATGCCGCACAAACAGGCGATCATCAAACACCTCGACGGAGTCGATCCGATTGCTGAAAAGATCGGTGCGGTCAACACGGTCAACATCAAAAACGGCAAATTGATCGGTTATAACACTGACGCTTACGGCTTCATCACGCCACTAAAAGAAACATTCAGTAATATAGAAGACGCGAGAGTTGCGGTTTTCGGCGCAGGCGGTGCAGCTAGAGCGTGCGTTTTTGCTCTAAAACAGGAAAATGCGGATGTCACGGTTTTTGCCCGCGATATGAAACAAGCAAATTTATTTGCAAATGAATTTGACGTGGAAATATCTGAAATTTCAAATCTCAAATTTCAAATCGCAAAGTCCGTGTCGGATAATTTTGACATCATCGTAAACGCCACGCCGCTTGGAATGAAAGGCGACCTCGAAAACGAAACGCTTCTTACCGCCGACGATCTCAAAGGTGTAAAATGTGTCTATGATCTCGTGACAAGCCCGACCGACACGCCGCTCATCGCCGAGGCAAAAAGAGCAAATGTTCCAACGTTGGGCGGAATTGAGATGTTGATCCATCAAGGTGCGAAACAGTTTGAGATCTGGACCGGACGCGAAGCTCCGCTCGATCTGATGCGAAAGTCAGTTGAAGAAAAAACAAAATGAACGAACGCTACAGCCGGCAAATTTTGTTTCACGAGATCGGCAAAGCCGGGCAGGAACGGCTGTTAAATTCGCGCGTTTTGCTCGTCGGCTGCGGCGCTCTTGGTGCGTCTCATGCCGAGATGCTGGCTCGTGCCGGCGTCGGTCATTTGCGGATAGTTGACCGCGATTTTGTCGAATTTACAAATCTACAGCGGCAGACTTTGTTTAAGGAAAGCGACGCTGCCGAGCGTTTGCCAAAAGCAATCGCCGCAAAGACACGCATCGCCGAAATCAACTCCGAAATAAACGTCGAAGCGATCATCGCCGATGTAAACCACTCGAATGTCGAATCGCTCATCGAAGGCTGCGATCTCGTTCTCGACGGCACGGATAATTTTCAGGTTCGCTATCTACTAAACGACGCCTGCGTAAAAAACAAAAAAACATGGATTTACGGCGCGGCCGTTTCGAGCTACGGCACGACGATGACCATCATTCCGGGCCAGACGCCTTGCCTGCGTTGTATCTTTGACGAAATGCCCGACGCCGGTTCGTCACCTACGTGCGACACCGCAGGCGTGATAATGCCGATCATCGCGACCGTTTCGGCGACGCAGGTCGCTGAAGCGTTAAAGCTGCTTGTCGGCGACAACGCGTCGCTCCATCGCTCGCTCATGCAGTTCGACGTCTGGGCAAATGACCGTCAGCGTATAAAACTCGGTGAACCAAACCCGGATTGCAAAACATGCGGACACCGAATCTTTGAATTTCTCGATTCCGAAGCGCAGGAATTTTCCGCCGTTCTCTGCGGCCGCAACGCCGTTCAGATCGCACCGCCAAAAACGACACAATTGGATTTGTTCCAGCTCGCAGAAAAACTAGCAAGCGTCGCAAACGTCAAACAAAACGAATATCTCGTTCGTTTCACAACCGGCGATAACGAGGTCACAGTTTTTCGCGACGGCCGCGCGATCATAAAAGGAACTGACGACATTTCCGTCGCCCGCTCGCTCTATTCCCGCTACATCGGCACATAGAATCGTTAATTATTTTCAAGCCAAATAATATCGGCCATATCTTTTGGCCTGTTCATAGCGCGTTTGTTTGTGAGAAGTTCCGTCTTCGCGATAATGGGGATGTTCAAGTCGTGAAATTCGACAAACGTGCGGTTTGTCCATGCTTTATCGAATTCGATGCCTTCAACTTTGTTGATGATATCTATTCTATTTGGAGGAAGACCCATCTGAAAGACCATTCCGGGGATTTTCAAGTCTTCCTTGCGAAGATCAAAAAGCGGAGCGCCAAAAGTTTTCAGGGCTTTCCAAACTCGTTCGGCATTGTCGTTGGAAATGCGAATCCAAAGGTCAATGTCTCCCGTTCCGCGAACGTACCCGTGAAAGGCAATGGCGTAACCGCCGACCACCATATATTCAACTTTCTCGTCTGAAAACGCGGATAATATGTCTATGAAGTCCCGGTTGAGCAACACGTTTCTCCTTGAATTCGTA
>JAYVFJ010000023.1:0-3291 GCA_043773225.1 Chloracidobacterium sp. | reverse complement strand
AGATCGAATGTACCCGGGTCGACCTTGCAAAACCGGCGGCTGCGGCTGAGAGAAACCGCGACAGAGATGGTCGGATTGTTGCCTTTGAATTTCATTCCGCCGGCGATGAGCAGATTGTAAAGCTCATTTACGTGAAGCGGCCCGCCGGTCTCGCTCAGCAGCAAAGTGCACGCCTGGGTAATCGTGCGATCATTAAATCTTTTGCTGACAGGCTCAAAACCACTTTGGATCCTGGGTATACCGCGATTTTGGTTTATATAGGCAACCGAATCGCGCCGAAAACCGCCGGGCGGCATGTTCTGGCTTTCGGATCGCTGGCCGTCAATCCCGTACAGCGGCGTGGCGGTGCCATAATCATCCTCAATTTTTAAGGACTCACCGATATTCATTACTCGGCCCGAGCGATTAGCGTCGAGTAATCTCTCGATCGTCTTTTCGGTCTGCGTGGCACTAAATTCAATCGCGTTAATCTCGATCCGCAGCATTTCCACCTCTGCCTCAGCCTCGCGCAGTTTTGCTAACAGACGATTCAAAACATTTCGCGTTTGGAGCAAAGTTTGTTGATGCGATGCTATAAGATTTTCATCTAACATACTGTTTTTATTATGCTTACAGGAACATGGAGATCGGGATTAATTCCATGTTCGACAACCGTTGTCTCTTATGCGTTTCTTTCTATTACAAAGGCCAGAACGTCCTCTAAACAAAAACGATACTCCGATTCGGGTAAAACATCAAGACTTTTTCTTGCACGCTCCGCATAGTCGGCGGCCCGGTCTTTGATCGTGTTTAGGATTCCATGGTCGATAAGCATTGATTTGAGGTCATCGCGCGAAAGCGAGGTATATCCGCCATCGAACATGATCTGTTCCAATTTGGATTTTATGGCAGGTGTTTTTTCGAGCAGGTAAATAAGCGGCAGTGTCAGTTTGCCTTCGAGCAGATCGGTTCCGGCGTTTTTGCCAAGAACGGTCGTATCGGCCGTCAGATCAAGTATATCGTCCGAAAGCTGAAAGGCGATACCAAGATGCATGCCATAATCACGCAAAGCATTTTGGTGATTCTGATCCGCTCCGCCCAGAATAGCTCCGACCTCGCAGCAGGCCGAGAACAAAAATGCCGTCTTTCGCCGCAAAATGTCAAAATATTCGGATTCAGAAATATCCAGACGCCCGATTCGAGTGAGCTGTATCAGCTCGCCTTCGGTCATCTTACGCGTCAGCCGCGTTAGAATATCAATGATCTCTAGCGAACGCTCCTTAACCGTCGTCTCAAACGCCGACATATACAGCCAGTCGCCCATCAAAACCGCCGTCTGATTGCCAAAACGCGCATTTACCGAAGCCCGGCTCCGCCTTAGATCGGCATTGTCAATAATGTCGTCATGTACCAGCGTCGCCGTATGAAGCATCTCCATCACGGTCGCAAGACGAATAACATTATCATTATGCGCATTCCCGCCAACCGCATAATTCGCTAGTATCAACAACGCTGGCCGTACCCGTTTACCGCCGGACTCACGCAGATATTCACCCAGATAATCGATAACCTGAATATTAGAACCAGCCTGGCGCTCAAATTCATCCTCGACCAAAGCCAGCTCGGCCTTGACCAGGTCAAAGATCTTTTTAGAAGCAATCTGCGGGTCCTGCCGCTCACGCATGGGGGCAAATGTCTGCATAAGAATTTAACCGCGAAAAAGGCGAAAAATACTAAAAATAAAAACAAATTAAACTGAAAGTCGATGTCCGAAATTAACAAGCAGACCGAGTTCATACCCGGTTGCTTTCAGGTAATTCATTACCTGAGCACGATGTTCGGCGGCAAGACTCTGAACTGCCTTGATCTCAATAATAATTTTCCCGAAACAAACGAAATCCGGTTTATAAATATGAGCAAGTTTCCGTTCCCTGTGGTAGAGGTCAAGTTCCTATTGTTCAATTAACTCAAGTCCAAGGTGTTGAAACTCGATCGAAAGACACTCCTGATAAACCGGCTCAACAAATCCGCAACCTTTGTCCTTATATACCTCGAAGCACGCCCCTATTATTGCGTAACTTTCGTGTTTGAAAATTAGATCGACCACTATTTCGCTATTTTTGTTTTGATTTCGTCTTCTACGGCTTTCACGGCATCTGCTCAACACGGTCAATAATTTAGAAGCCAAGATAGGACTCCCTATTTTTAGCCTCTTTAGCGTATTTCGCGGTTAATTACTCCTGTAATTATCAAATTTCATGTCGATACCAAAATCGTTTTCCTTGAGCTTGGCCATGACATCCTGCAAAGTATCGCGGTCTTTGCCCGAGACGCGGACGGTTTCGCCTTGGATAGAGGCTTGGACCTTAAATTTAGCGTCTTTGATAAACCGGACGACCTCTTTTGCCTTTTCAATCGGGATTCCCTGCTGGACCTTGACCAACTGGCGAACCGTTCCACCCGCGGCCGGCTCAACCTTTTGGTAATCGAGCGCCTTGAGCGAAATGCCGCGTTTAACGAGCTTGCTTTGCAGAATGTCGTTCATATTCCGGAGGCGCGTGTCGTCTTCGGCCGTTAGCTGCAGATCTTTCGCTATCAATACTACGGCGGCCTTGCTGCCTTTGAAATCAAAACGCTGCGAAACCTCTTTCTCCGTCTGGTTCAGAGCATTGGCCAGCTCCGCGTAGTCTGTCTTTGAAACAATGTCGAATGAATTTTCTTTTGCCATGTTGTTATTTTGCCACAGAGTGCACAGAGTTTACAGACACGTAATTTGTCCGGCATTCTCTGTGTCCTCTGTGGCTAATTTAAGTTTGAAGAAATCTAAAAAGTTTCGGGTTGTTTGCCGGGCCAACATTTCAACGTCAATTTCGTAGAAATCAGCCAGATATTTAGCCGTGTGGACGACAAAACTTGGCTCATTTCGTTTACCGCGAAACGGAACCGGCGTCAGAAACGGACAATCGGTCTCGATCAAAAGCCTGTCAAGCGGCACAACACGAGCCGCGTCACGCAGATTATCGGCTTTTTTGAATGTCACATTCCCCGCAAACGAGATCAAAAACCCGATCTTCATCAGGGCCTCAGCCATCGCCGCCGTCCCGCCGAAACAATGCATGATCCCCGGAGCGCGGACACTCCTGTCCGCATCGCCGCCCGCGTTGAAATGGTCTTCGCGGGGTGAAAACTCTTCTGTCAGTATCTCGACCGTCTCGTCGTCCGCGTCGCGGCTGTGTATTATGATCGGCAGATTTAGCTTTCTTGCCGTGCGTATTTGCCGCCGAAACACCTCGACCTGCACGTCTCGCGGGC
>JAYVFJ010000022.1:0-13017 GCA_043773225.1 Chloracidobacterium sp. | reverse complement strand
GTTCCGGTGCGATCCGCGTGATGGAGCGAGCATTAAAAGATGCAGGGCTTGCTCCTGAACAGGTCGGTTACATCAACGCACACGGGACTTCGACGCCTTATAACGACAAATTTGAAACGCTGGCGATCAAGAAAGTTTTTGGCGACCACGCTTACAAAATCCCGGTCAGCTCAACTAAATCAATGACCGGCCACGCGCTTGGTGCCGCCGGCGGGTTGGAAGCCGTGTTTTCGGTAAAGGCGATCTTGGAAAATAAATTGCCGCCGACGATCAACTATGAATTCCCCGATCCCGACTGTGACCTAGATTACATACCGAATGAACCGCGAGATGCTACTGTCGATTACGTGCTGTCGAATAATTTCGGCTTTGGCGGGACGAATGCGTGTTTGATCTTTAAGCGTTACGCAAATTAGGTTCTGACGTAGGGGAGTTTCCGCGTTTGAATGCCTCCAACACAATCTTTTTGTTCGCGTTCGTACTGACGTTCTATTGTCTCGGAGCGTCGTTTGTGGAGGGGTTCGTCAACTATCGAACATGGGGTTTGATCGGTGCGGAAGAATTTAGAGATTATCATCAGGCTTTGTCGCCTTTGATAATCAGGACGATGGTAATACCGATTGCCATAAAATCTGTCCTTGTTATTCTGCTCCTCTGGTTTCGACCAGGATTTTTACCTAGATGGGCAGTTTTCTTCGCAGTTGGCTTTGAACTGCTGAACTGGATTTCAACCATTACGATACAGATACCGATTCAGATGCAGTTGAGCGAGAGCGGTCTTTCTCAGGTTCTGCTCGACAAACTGATTGCCACAGATTGGATAAGAAAGACAACATCGGTCTGCAATGGACTAATCTTTTTCTGGCTCATGACCAGACTGATAAGAAGCAGATCAGATGACGACCTCAACCCGGAAAAATGAAAATTATTGTTCTAATGAAACAGGTCGCTAATAAGGACGCGGTATTGCGTATCGCGGGCGACGAAAAGTGGATAAACGAAGCCGATGTTTCGCTGCAGACGAATGAGTCTGACGGCTATGCGCTCGAAGAGGCTTTGCGGACTGTAGAGGCGAAGGGCGAAGGCGAGGTCGTTGTCTGCACACTTGGTCCGCAGTCGGCTAAAAGCGTGATTAAAGACGCGCTTGCTCGCGGAGCACATCGTGCAGTTCATGTCATTGTCGAGGACAGCAAAACACTGTCGCCTTATCAAATTGCAAAAGCAATCGCTGACGCCATTCGTGAGGAAAACGCCGATCTTGTGTTTACAGGATTGCAGTCCGATGATGCCAGCTACGGGCAGACGGGCGTGATCCTGGCCGAGTTGCTCGGCATACCGCACGCGACCATTGTGATCGAGGTTGATAGGGCAAGCCTCGGTGACACGCTGCGCGTCAAACGTGAGCTTGAGAGCGGCTGGTATCAATGGTTCACCTACAAACTGCCTGCGTTGATGACGATCCAATCGGGCATTTCACAGATTCGATACGCTTCGCTCAAAGGCATCATGGCCGCGAAGAGCAAAGAAGTCCGCGAAGTTACGCCTTCGATAGAGTCTTTTGCCTCAGCCGGAAGAATCGAAAAAGTTTATATGCCACTGAAAACAAAGCAGACCCAAATACTCGGCAACGGCGACGCAAAAGCCGGTGCGGTTGAGTTGGTCGAAAAGTTAAGAACGGAGGTCCGAGTCCTTTAGTAAATAGTAAATTGTGAATCGTAAATAAAAAGAACGATTCACGATTTACGATTTACGATTCACACATTTATGATACTGGTTTTCATCGAACACAAAGACTGCGTTCTCAACAAGACTTCACTCGAAGCCATCGCTGCCGCGCAGAGCATCGGAAGGGATCTTGGGCTTAAGGTTTCGGCAGTTTTGCCGTGTGATAAAGATTGCGCATTGGCACAGGAGATCGCGGGCTATAATCTCGAAAAGGTTATCGTCGCCAAGAACGAAAAGCTCGGCACTTACACGCCTGATGGGTATGCAGACGCATGGGAGCAGATAATCAAAACAACAAACCCGCAATACGTCGTGATGTCTCACACATATCAGGTGCGCGATTTTGCTCCGAAGGTCGCGGCACGACTTGGACGTGAGGTGGTTGGTGATTGCATTCGTTACAAGACTGAAGGCGGCAAGTTGGTGCTGTCACGACGTATCTTTCTTGGCAAACTCGCCGCTGATGTGACCATCGGCGGCGATGCTCCTTATTTTGTGACATTTCAATCCGGAGCGTTTCGTGGCGAGAATGCGGAAAAGGGAAGTGCCGCGATTGAGACGATGGATGTCACAGTCGGCGATATTCGCATGACGCCCGAGGCTCCGTTTCAAGAGGCTAAAGCGACCGTCGATCTTACAAAGTCTGAGATCATCGTCGCTGTCGGACGCGGAATAAAATCGCAAGAAAATATCGCTCTTGCTCAACAACTTGCAGATGTTCTCGGAGCCGATCTTGCCGCATCAAGGCCGATCTGTGACAGCGATTGGCTGCCGATCGATCGTCAGATAGGCTCATCGGGGCAGACCGTCGCTCCAAAGGTTTACATCGCTCTCGGCATTTCAGGCGCGATCCAGCATATTGTCGGCATGAAAAACGCCGGCACTATCGTCGCCGTCAACAAAGACTCAGAAGCCCCGATTTTTGACATTGCGGATTACGGCATCGTCGGAGATCTTTTCGAGGCCGTTCCGGTGATGATCGAGGAAGTAAAAAAGATGAAAGCCTAGTGACTTAATTCCTCATTTTTCTCGAAGTTATAAGGTCGTGGAATCTTCCTCGGCCTTTTTCAATTTCCTCAATACAATTTGTTTGTATGATAACAGACAGAGCCCGCTGCATTAATTTGGCATCATGAAACTAGCTCTCCACAAATAAAGGAGAACAATCATGAAAAATAAAATACTCAAGAAAACAATAATCACGATCATTTTAGCTTTTGGCGTCGCCGTTACATTGGTATCGGCTCAGACACCGCAGCTGCAAACATCCAATCGGCAGGTGCGTTCCGTCGTTGACCGCATCAGAAATAGAACGGTCACGCTCCAACGCGAGATAGACCGCGTCCGGAATTACGACGCGAACACAAACGCCGAGGAACGCCTATCAAATCGGCTTACAGAATTTGTGTCGTCGCTAAACGAACTCCGGTCTGCAACTTACACAAACAGCAGAAGCCCGAATGAGGTTAACGATATTCTTGGAAGCGCAAACAGGATCAACCGAATTTTCAGCCGCAATAATACGAACGCGAGAATATCGTCACAGTGGGCAGCCATTCGCAGTGACGTAAATATTCTTGCCGGTTATTACGGCGTGTCTGGCAACTGGAACGAGCCTTTTCCCGGAAATGGCAGCGGATATCCGAATTCCGGTTTAACCGGAACATACAGGTTAAATACGTCCCAGAGCGATGATGTCGGCGATGTTTTAGACCGTTCGATGAATTCCTACGGCAACGATCAGCGCGGCAACATGCGCCGAAATCTGGAACGTCGTCTCGCCTCGCCCGAAATGATTGTCATTGAAAAAAATGGCCGCACGATAACGCTCGCTTCCGGCAATCAGGCACAGGTAACGTTTGAAGCCGACGGCGTGGTCCGCACTGAGACCAACCAACGCGGACGCACAATCACAACCAGGGCAACGTCATCTGCAAACAATCTGACGATTGACTATTCCGGTGACCGCATCAATGACTTTAACGTCAATTTTGCCGTTGACCGGACCGGCGTTTTAAGAGTGACGCGCCGGATATATCTTGAGAATCGCAATGAGACGGTCTCTATCTCAAGTGTTTATGACCGCTTAAGCACGGTCGCAGATTTTTCTTCAATTGGCTCGCCGAATTACGGCGGCAATAATGGTGGCTCGGGGACGGGAAACATTAACGGCTTTTATGTGCCTAACAACACGCGTTTGACGGCGACTTTGAATGGCGAGATAAACACTAAAACCTCAAAGGTTGGCGATCGTTTTACGATGGATGTTACCTCGCCAAACCAATACCGCGATGCTGTGATCGAAGGCCACTTGTCCGAAACGAATAGTTCGGGACGTGTCAGCGGGCGGGCAAATTTGACGCTTTCCTTTGACACGATCACTATTAACGGCAATCGCTACACCTTTGCGGGGTTGATCGAATCGGTCACGTCATCAAACGGTGATTCCGTCACGGTTGATAACGAAGGCATGATTCGGGACAACAGCCAAACGAAAAAAACCGTTACGCGTGCCGGCATCGGTGCGGTGCTCGGCGCTGTAATCGGAGCCATTGCGGGCGGGGGCTCGGGCGCAGCTATTGGAGCGGGTGTTGGCGCGGGTGCCGGAGCGGGCACGGTCTTGATCGCAGGACGCGATAACCTGGAACTTGGTTCGGGGTCAACATTTATGATAACGGCGACCTCGCCAGCCAATACTGTTAATCGTAACTAACAAACCAAACAAATTGTTAGTTGGATAAAAAAGGCGGCAGTCGAAAAGACTGCCGCCTTTTTTCAGCTTTGTTCATTCTTGACAAAAAAATACTAGATCGATGCCGCGATGGCTTCGTCGAATATTTCCAAAGCAACATCGACGTGTTCCTTTGCCAAGATCAGCGGCGGCGACCATCGGATCGAATTTGGGCCGCAGCCGAGAATTATCAGGCCGCGTTTGTAGCAGGCCATTTCTATTGCATCGCGGAGTTCCGGTGCCGGTGTGAGGCTCGTTTTGTCCGTTACAAATTCGACGCCGAGCATCATTCCCAAACCGCGAACGTCGCCGATGCAATCGTATTTATCAGCCAGCTTTCTAAGACCGGCTTCGAGATACGCACCTACGTCACGCGAATTATCAACGAGGCCGCCTTCGAGCAACTCTATCGTCTTAAGAGCGGCGGTCAATGCGACGGGATTACCGCCGAACGTCGAGGCGTGGGCGCCCTTATGCCAGTCCATGATGTCGGCGCGGGCGATGCAGGCACCGATGGGCATACCGGAACCGAGGCCCTTTGCGAGACACATGATGTCGGCCTTGACGCCCGGATGATGATCGAGGGCGAACATCTTGCCCGTGCGGCCCATGCCGGACTGAACTTCGTCAATGATGAGCATAATGCCGTGCTCGTCGCAGATGCGTCGCAGTTCTTTTATAAACGCCGCAGGTGCAGGTATGTAACCGCCTTCGCCCTGGACTGCTTCGAGGACGATGCCAGCTACTTCTTCGGGCGGTGTGGTCGTTTGGAATAGACGCTTTTCGATCCATTTGATCACGTCGCGAGTGATCGTGGCTTCGTCTGTTGGCATATCGGTGGCGAAGTGGCGGAATGTATTGGGATACGGGATGTGAACAACATCCAATGCCTGCCGCATAAAACCGAGTCGCTGCGCCTTTTTGGAACTCGTCAAACTTAGCGCTCCAAGCGTTCTTCCGTGAAACGAACCAAAAAACGAGATAAATTTCTGCCGACGAGTGTGATACATCGCGACTTTCAAAGCGGTCTCAATTGCCTCAGCTCCGCTATTGCCGAAATGCGTCCGCGTCGGCCCGTCGATCGGACAAATTTCTTCCAGTTTTTTTCCTAACTCCGGCATGTGCCGGTAATAGAAATCAGTGCCGCAAAGATGGATTAGCTCGCTGACCTGTTTCTGGATAGCGGCAACGATCTCCGGGTGACAATGGCCTGTGGAACAAACGGCTACGCCGGCGTTACAATCGAGAAAGGTATTGCCGTCCGGGTCCGTGACCCAAACGCCGCTGGCGTGGTCAACAACCAGTTTGTAATCGGGCCGCGGATAGCTCGGCGTCACATAACGTGAATCAGCTTCAATAATTTCGCGGGACTTCGGCCCCGGCAGTTCGGTTTTAATAATCGGTCTTTGTAATTCTTGTGTCGGTGTCATGATAGTTTTCTCCTGTTTACTGTCTTGCAGAGTGCTAATCGACTCAGGCAACAATTCGTGAAATAGGATAAAAAACAACCCAAATTTCTTCTTCTTGGAGCGTTTCCATAAGAAACTCTTTCGCAGTTTCCAGAGTGGCGATGATTTCTTGACGATCTTCTTCGTTGTCGGAATCAAGGTCGAAATCACAAAAAAGGACTCGAACCGAATCTTCAACGACATCAATACGGCTGGACGAAGTGAAAAGACCAGCGAATGGAGTTGTTAAGGTAACCCCACCGCGTTCGTAAGCGAATTCTTCGGCCATCCAATTTAGCGCGATATTATACGCGAGATCATCCGACCGGAATGGCAGGAATATCTCAACGCGAGTTCTTTTCTCGATCGGCACGCCATTGCTCCAGGAACTTTGCGGCACGCTCAGGAAAACCTCTCATCCTTCTCAGTGTTTCTTCACGAGAATTCGACATAAAATAAGGATGTCGCGGATGTTTGAATTGCTTTGAAATTGTTTCGCCTGTCGGTGCCTGTTGTTCTTTAATTTGATTATTCATTTTCTCATTACCTGTCTAATTAAAAGTTCTTGCGTTCCGAATGAAAGAATCAGTCACCGGCGAAGAGATTCGCTCGCTGCTTGATGGGACGGAGTTTTGAGATGCAACGCGAAGTCATAGGAATTGATGCTGTTAATATAGCAGAAAGCGCGTCGCGTTTCAAAATTTTTGTTGGGCGTGAAACAATATGATTATGGAGAAATTTACAAACAGCCTGATAAATGAGACCAGTCCTTATCTGCTCCAACATGCGCATAATCCTGTGGATTGGCATGCATGGGGCGAAGAGGCCTTTGAAAAAGCGAAGGATGAGGACAAGCCTGTGCTGGTGAGCATCGGCTATTCGGCGTGTCATTGGTGTCATGTGATGGAGCACGAGTCGTTTGAGGACGAGGCGACGGCAGCGATAATGAACGAGCATTTCGTCAACATCAAGGTTGATATGGAAGAGCGTCCTGATGTCGATCAGATCTATATGAATTTCGTCCAACTCACGACCGGACGGGGCGGCTGGCCGATGAATGTTTTTTTGACGCCTGACAAAAGGCCATTTTTCGGCGGCACTTATTTTCCTCCGTCACCGCGATATGGAATGGCGAGTTGGCAGCAAATTTTGGTGAGCATTGCGGACGCGTATCGAAACAAGCGCGATGAACTCGATCAGTCTGCAAATGAGATCGTCGGCGAATTGCGGCGGTTGGGCATTGTGGATGCAGCAGCGGACGGACTTTCCACCGATTTGCTTGACCAAGCGTTTTCGAGTTTTTCGCGGACGTTTGACGCTGTGAACGGCGGCTTTGGCGGCGCTCCAAAATTTCCTCCTGCGATGTCGCTGGAATTTTTGCTGCGTTATCATCACCGAGCCGGCGACGAAAATGCTTTGGCGATGGTCACGCAGACGCTTGACAAAATGGCTTGCGGCGGGATTTACGATCAGCTTGGCGGCGGCTTTCACAGGTATGCAGTCGATGCGATCTGGCTGGTGCCGCATTTCGAAAAGATGCTTTATGACAATGCTCAGCTTATTCGGATCTATCTACATGCCTATCAGGTGACAGGCAACGAATTTTATAAGACGACCGCCGTCGAAACGCTTGAGTATGTTCGCCGAGAAATGCTCGATGAGTCCGGCGGTTTTTATTCATCGCAGGACGCCGACAGCGAAGGCGAAGAAGGGAAGTTTTTTGTCTGGACGCGGGAAGAAATTGGGGAAGTATTAGGCGAGAAAGATGCCAAAGAATTTTGCGGCCATTTTGATGTAACGTCGAATGGTAATTTTGAAGGGAAGTGTATTCTGAACATTAAGAACCCAGTCGCTATCGCTCCCGGTTCTGACAGGTTCGATGATGCGCGTGCGAAACTCTTTGCGGAGCGGGAAAAGCGTATCAAGCCACATCGCGACGAAAAGGTTCTGACTGCTTGGAACGGACTCATGCTCGCGGCGTTTGCCGACTCGGCGGGAGTGTTTGCCAATGATGAATATTTAAGGATTGCTAAAAAGAATGCCGAGTTTATTCTTTCGCGGTTGCAGAAAGACGGACGACTTTTGCGAACATGGAAGGAAGGCACGTCGAAGCTGAATGGATATATCGAAGATTACGCAAATGTCGCCGATGGTTTGATCATCCTGTATCAGGTTTCGGGCGAAGTCAAATATCTTAGCGAAGCTAAGCGGTTGGCGGATCTGATGATAACTGAGTTTTGGGACGCAGATAACGGCGGTTTCTTTTTTACATCGAACGACCACGAAGAACTTATCGTTCGCAACAAAGATTTTTACGACAACGCCACGCCGTCCGGCAATTCTGTCGCGGCGGACGTTTTGCTGCGACTGGCAAAGTTGCTGGGGGATGAGAAATATGAGCGTTTTGCGGTCACCGTTTTGCGGCTGGTGGCTTCACAACTGCGCAGGTATCCGCAGGGTTTTGGGCGGGCATTGTCGGCGATGGAATTTCATCTTGGCCGGATGAAGGAGATCGTAATTATCGGCAAAAAGGGAAACGAATTAGAGCGTGAGATCCTGAATAGATATTTGCCGGATGCAGTCGTCGTATTGTCGTCAGACGCAAAAGCAGATTCGGCAGTCATTCCGCTTTTAAAAGATCGCGGAATGATCGACGGCAAACCGACGGTTTACGTCTGCGAAGATTTTGTTTGCCAACGGCCTGTGGCGACCATTGCAGAATTAGTTGAAATGCTAAATAAAAAAGCATCTCGTTCGGGGAACGAGATGCTTAGTGAATAAAATACAAGAAATGTTAATTATTTCTTGACGTTGGCATTCGCTGCCGGAGCGACTGCCGAATTTGTGGATTTGACTGCCGCATTGACCGCATTGCTCGACATCTTGATAGCATTGCTGGCTGCATTGACTGCATTTGCTGCTTGGCTGATAGCACTATTGGCCTGGCTGATGGCGCTGTTGGCTGCGCTCATCGCGTTCGCGACCGCTTTGTTTGCATTGGCTATGGTGTTCATTGTCGAATCGCCACAAGCCGTCATTCCTAATGCAGCCAAAATGAGAACTGTTGTTAGGGCAAAAATTTTCTTCATTGTTTTAATTCTCCTGTCTTGTCAAAGATTTAGATCGTCAGATTACAAAGGGCATTATGCCGCCCCTGTCTGCTCTTCGCGTAACAATGACAATATATTCAGCCATTACGATTAAGTCAACCCGAAAAGAAAAAGCACCTCGCATAAAACGAAGTGCTTTTATTGATTGAAATGAAAGAAATGTAAATTATTTCTTCACTGCGTTAGCCGGAGCAGCTGCGTTAGCAGGCTTCATTGCGTTAGCCGGTGCCATGTTGGAAGCCGGTTTGATCGCGTTCGCCACTTGGCTAGCGGCATTAGATGCGACCTGAGCTGCGTTGGCAGCGACGTTAGCAGCGTTCGAAACTGCCGCCGGAACATTAGCCACCACAACCGGCTTGTTTGCCGGTGCGTTGTTTGCCGGTGCGTCGCCGCAAGCCATGCCAAGTGCACTTAAACCAAGAACTGTTGAAAGTACGATTACTTTTTTCATTTTATTTATCAAACTCCTGTCTTTTCTCAAAGAATTAATTACTTTATTACTAGCGTTCGACTGATCGGACACAGCCGTTTTGCTCTGAACTCTTTCTTTTTCAGAACAAACGACAATATAGTGATTCCGAACGCAATAGTCAACCCTAAATTTCGCCAAAATTGACTATTTTTTGATAATTGTCCGAGCTGATTATAAGCCTTTGAGCAGGTTGTGCGTGGAATGCCGATGTTTATTGATTATTAAGCAGAACATCGCATCCAACCAATCCAAACAACCCGATTTAAGAAAATGAAAGTTTTTTTACTTTTTCAACGGTTTTACCGTAATCCGGACGAAAAACTGCCAAAAACAAGGTCGGCCAAACCGGTGATATTTAATTAAACACTTGGAATAAAAACCGATCCGTCTTACACTTTCTATGCCGAATCGCAATTACAAATATTCTGAATATCATGAAACGATGCCCTGAATGCAGGCGGGATTATTACGACGACACGCTGCTCTATTGTCTCGACGACGGAAATGCGCTGCTCGAAGGGCCTGCGTCTGCTGACGAACCAGCGACAGCCATCTTGTCAGAACCACCTGCGGTAGCGGGTGGTTTAACACAGGCAACCAAAATTCTCGCCGAACCGGCGACATCTGTATTACCCCGCCGAACGGAGGCGGAGCCTCAACAGAATTTAGGAGACTTGCCGGAAAAGCGTAGCTTTTCCGCACATCGAGCGGCAAAGCCGCTTGCGGCGTTGATCGTGGTTATTTTGATTCTCGCAGGTGGATTTTTTGGTTTTCGGTATTTCAAGCCAGCAGTTGGTGAACAGATCAATTCCATCGCGGTTTTGCCGTTTCAGAACAAGAGTGGTGACCCAAATACGGAATACCTTTCCGACGGCTTGGCCGAGTCTTTGATCTATCGGTTGTCGCAGCTTCCTAATCTTAAGGTCAGTCCGACAAGTTCGGTTATTCGGTATAAAGGGAAAGATACTGATGTTGCAAAGATCGCAAGCGAGTTGGGTGTCGATGCCGTGATGACGGGCAGGCTTGCTCAGATCGGCGACAATCTGACTATCAGCGTCGAGCTTGTGGATGTTGGAAGTAACAAACTCCTGTGGGGCGAGCAATACGAGCGCAAGATGACAGATCTGCTTGCCACGCAGCGTGAGATAGCAGCAACAATTGCGCAAAAGCTGCAACTGAAGCTCTCGGGCGACGACTCGAAGGGACTGACCAAACATTACACGGACAATAACGAGGCTTATCAATCTTATTTGCGCGGGCGATTTTATTTGGCGAAACGCACGGCGAAAGATGCTCAGAAATCCATTGAGTATTTTCAACAGGCGACCGAGATCGATCCGAAATTCGCCTTGGCATTTGCGGGACTGGCGGAGGCAACGCATTTCTTCTTTCTCTATAGTTATCCACAAATAAATGAGACTCCCAAGGCAAAGGAATTTGCGATGAAGGCCATAGAATTAGATAACACGCTGGCCGAGCCGCATTCTATATTGGGGATAATTTGCTTTCTTGGCCACGACCTCTCTTGCATGGAACGCGAGCAGAAAATTGCCATTGAACTGAATCCGAAATACCCGGAAGCTCACCGCAGATTGGGTTTGCTACTGCGCTCGCTGGGTAGGATCGAAGAAGCCCGCGTTGAAACAAATCGGGCATTGGAGATCGACCCGTTGTCGCCGGTAACGAATTTTCAACACGCGCAGGAGTTTTTCTTTGAGAGAAAATATGAACAAAGCGAAGTGCTGAGCAAGAAGAACATCGAACTCGATCCAAATTTCTGGTATGCGCGTTTGCAACTTTTTTATATTCACCGAACTAAGCGAGAGTATGCTTCGGCAGTCGAAGAACTTGCCAAAATGCAGGATGCAAGAGGCGAACCTGATGCCGCAAAGTTGATCCGTGAGAGTTTTGCAAATGGCGACTGGCCTGGATTCTTGAGAAAAGTCACCGAGCGGCGGACTCGACTCAAGATATACCCATATTTTGTAGCGACTCTCTTTGCCGAGTTGGGAGAAAAAGATAAAGCATTTGCGATGCTGAACGAAGCGGTCGAAACAAAAGATCAGCATACAAACCAGATGAAAGTTGACCCGTTTATGGATCCATTGCGCGACGACCCGCGCTTTAAAGAAGTAGCGAAGAAAGCCGGTTTTCCCGAGTAGAGTGAATTTATGAAACGATGCCCTGAATGCCGGAGAGATTATTACGACGACACGCTGCTGTATTGTCTCGACGACGGAAATGCGCTGCTCGAAGGCCCGGCGAGCGGTGCTGGCGCAGGCGATGAATTGGTGTCGGCGATCTTGCACTCTCCGGAGGCTAGGACGCTTACTGATACCAATATCACGGGCGAGACAGCCCTTTTGTCCAGAACGAACGAAAGTACACCAAAGACTCGGCAAAAGAGCAAGAAGCTCTCGACGATACTCGTTGCGGCCGTCGCTGTCCTGCTCGTTGCCGGGATCGGCTTCGCGATCTACAAATATGGCGGCAGCCAGCCGATAAACATTTCGTTTGAATCCGCAAAAATCACACGTCTCACCAATTCTGGCAAAGTTACTAATAAAACTGCGATCTCGCATGATGGTAAGTGGCTGGTTTACGCCACGAGTGACGTTGAGCAACAGACCCTCTGGCTTCAGCAGGTAGCCATAGCCGGCAGCGGCACCCAGATCGTGCCATCGGCCCCGGTTGCCTATGCCGGACTCGCATTTTCGCCTGACGGAACGTATCTCTTCTACACCGTATTTGAAGCAGACGCCTCGACCGGCACGCTTTATCAGGTCCCCGTTCTTGGCGGCACCGCCCGCAAGCTGTTTACCAACCTCTCGGGTAAGATTAGTTTTTCGCCTGACGGGAAACAGATCACTTATTACAGCCGCGAGGACGATCTTGAGAGACTGATGATCGCGAACGCCGACGGCAGTGGTCAGCGCCAACTGGTGGAGCGTCGCGGGAATGAGTTCATAGCTCAGTTTTATCAAGGTCCCGCCTGGTCCCCCGACGGCAAAACCATCGCTATGACCGCAGGTACTTACCACCCGCGAAGCGCGAGCGTTGTCTCGGTTTCGGTCGAAACAGGAGAGGTCAAATTCTTCAGTCCGCAGAAGTTTTATGATGCAGCCGACCTGCTCTGGCTCGCGGATGGTCGGAGCCTCCTGGTGCTTGCAAACGAGCAATTGGGCTTCTTCAAGGTCTGGCAGATTTCTTATCCTTCGGGAGAGGCCCAGCAGATTTCTACGGATCTGAATAATTACTCTGGTATAAGTCTCACAGAAGACTCGAAGGGTCTTGCGACCGTACAGGGTACCATCGTCTCAAACATCTGGACGGGTAATTCAACGGACGCCGTTCTCTCAGCTCAGCTCACCTCGGGCAGCGATCAGAATTTCCAACCGTCCTGGGTCCCCGACGGAAGAATAGTCTACAGCAAATATTGCTGTAGCTACTTTAGGGATCTTTACATCGGTGATCCGCGGGGCGGCAGTCCGAAACAGCTGACCACAAACTCCGGCTCAAACGAGGCCCCCG
>JAYVFJ010000021.1:0-6584 GCA_043773225.1 Chloracidobacterium sp. | reverse complement strand
ATGATTATGTAGAGATCAAGAACATCTCAAGCAGCGTGCGGTCGCTGAACGGATTGTCGCTGTATTACGGCTCAGCGCTTGGTAACTTTGCAAGCACGGCCACAAACGCATTCGCGCTGCCGGATGTGAATCTTAATCCCGGGCAATACTATCTTGTCCAGCTTGGAAATGCCGGAACGGCAGGCGCTCCATTGCCGGTAACGCCGGATGCGACGACCACAAATCTGAACATGTCGGGAACAAACGGCAAGGTCGCGCTTGTGACCGCCGCGCTTGCGACCAATACATGCGGATCGACGGCGACGCCGTGCGACGCAACGCAGCTTTCGTTTATCGTTGACTGGGTCGCATACGGAGCCGCCGGAAACGGAACCGCCGGCAACGGCGAAGGCGGCACTGCGGTCAATAACGGCGTGGCACTCGTCGCCACACAGGGCGGCGTCCGCAAGATGGGCGGCTGCCAGGACACAAACAACAACAACAACGACTTCGACGTAGTAACCGATCCAGTTCCGCGTAACACTTCAACCGCCGCAGCTCCATGTTCCGGTATTCCAACTCCAACAAATACGGCCACTGTCGCGCCAACGCCGACGAATACGGCGACAAATACGGCGACAAACACTCCGACGGCGACAAACACGGCGACGAATACTCCGTCGGGCGTGCCGACAACGCCAGCGACAAGTACGGCGACGAACACGTCCACGGCAACGGCAACGGCAACGAACACGCCGACCGCTACTGCGACTAATACAGTTACTGCTACCGCGACAAATTCGGCAACGAATACGCCAACGCGGACTGCTACAAACACGCCGACATTCACTCCGTCCGGCACAGCGACAAATACTGCGACGCCGACGCCGACGCCGCAGTCTGTGTTTGCAAATAATACGCCGATCTGCACGACGCTTGGTTCGGCGGGAGCGCCTTATCCGTCGAATATTATTGTCGCAAACGGGCCGATACAGATTGATTCGCTGCGGGTCACTTTGTTCAACGTGGCGCATGATTTCCCTGACAACATGGATTTCCTCCTGGTCGGGCCAAACGGGGCGAAGTTTATCCTGATGGCAGATGCCGGCGGAGCTCTTCCATTGGCAACGCCGGGTGTTACGCTGACATTCAGCGATTCGGCCGGAGCGGTTTTGCCGGATTCGGCGCCTTTGACGACCGGGACATTTGAGCCGACGAATTGGGAAACGCCTGTCGGCAATTTCCCGACACCGGCGCCCGCCGGGCCGTATAACCTGCCGGGCAGCACGGTCGGCGGCAGCGGAACGCAGACACTGACGGGTAATTTCCGTCTGAGCAACTCAAACGGAACGTGGAGCCTTTACATGCGTGACGACGGCGGGCTGTTCAATACTCCGGTTGCGATCACGGGCTGCGTGAATGGCGGTTGGCAGATCCAATTCGTGCCGACTACGGCAGCCGGTCTTGGCGTTTCCGGCCGCGTGACAACGGCGGACGGCAGCGGCATCAGGAACGCAAAGGTTGTGATCACGGGCAATTCGCTTGCACAGCCGCTCGTCGCCACAACCGGTTCGTTCGGCTACTACATGTTTGACGGCCTTCGGGCGGGCGAGACATACGTCATCACGGTCAACTCGCAGCGTTACACATTCAGCGCTCCAAGCCGCGTGATAAGCCTGATCGATAACGTCGTTGACGCCGACTTTACCGCCAACCCGCAGGAATGATGGCTAGTCAATTATGAGCGATTTAAACCCGGATTAAGCGGATCAAGCGATTTTTCTTGATCCGCTTTTATCCGCTCAATTCGCGCAAATCAGCGTTAAAATTTTTTCAAACCAATGACGCAATCACATTTAATTTCCCCATATGGCGACAAATTAATTGATCTGGTTGTCGATGAAGCCGAGCGGCGTGAACTTCAGGATCATGCCGGGCGACTGGCTTCGCTGCAGCTTTCCGAGCGGGCTTTGTGCGATCTGGAATTGCTTGTTGCGGGAGCGTTTTCTCCGTTAGACAGATTTATGGGGAAAATGGATTTCGAGAGTTCGATTTCCGACATGCGGTTGAGCGACGGTTCTGTTTTTCCAATTCCGGTTTCACTGCCGATTCAAAAAAACGCTGATATAAAACTTGATTCCGAAATCGCACTGCGCGATTCGCGGAACAATATATTGGCCGTAATGACGGTTGATGAAATATACGAATGGGATCATGCAGAATTTGCCCGATCTGTCTTGGGGACAGACGATCTCCGGCATCCTTTGAATGCAGAAATGTATCGCTGGGGAAATTTGAATATTTCCGGTGAACTTCGAGTCCTTTCACTGCCAAAACATTTCGATTTCCAAAATTTACGGCTTAAGCCAAAGCAAGTTCGTTCAAAACTCGAAGCTCTTGGCAACGCAAATGTCGTTGCATTTCAAACGCGCAATCCGCTGCATCGCGGGCACGAGGAAATGTGCCGCAGTGCGGCTCAGTCCATCGGCGGAACTCTGTTGCTGCATCCCGCAGTTGGAATGACAAAGCCCGGCGATGTTGATTTCTATACCCGCGTTCGCACCTATAAAAAGCTGATCGAAAATTATTTTGACAAAGCGGATTCTTTGCTCGCGCTGATCCCGTTGGCGATGAGAATGGCCGGCCCGCGTGAAGCTCTATGGCATATGCTTATCAGGCGCAATTACGGCGCAAATCATTTCATCGTCGGGCGCGATCACGCAAGCCCCGGACTGGATTCAAACGGAAAACCGTTTTATGGGCCACTCGCCGCGCAGGAGTTGGCTTTACAGTTCAGCGAGGAACTTGGCGTTAAGGTGCTTGCATATGATGAAATGGTGTATTTGTCGGATGACGATTGTTACCGCGAGGTGTCAAAAATAGAAAAATCGACAACCTATTTTTCGCTGTCCGGCACAAAAATGCGTAACGATTTTCTGCAAACCGGGCATAAGCTGCCCGCTTGGTTTTCACGTTCCGAAGTCGCCGAAATATTGATGCAAACATATCCGCCGTTGCACAAGGACGGCGTCTGTGTGTGGTTTACGGGTTTGAGCGGCGCAGGCAAATCAACGATCGCCGAGATATTGACCATACTTTTAAATGAGCACGGACGAAGCGTGACCTTAATGGACGGCGACGTTGTCAGAACGCATCTGTCGAAAGGCCTGGGTTTTAGCAGGGAAGACCGCGACACAAATATTTTGCGGATAGGTTTTGTCGCCGCCGAGATCGTTCGGCATCGCGGCCTGGCGATCTGCGCCGCCGTCAGTCCGTATAAAGCTGCCCGCAACGAGGTTCGCGGCATGTTTGACGCAGGCCGTTTTGTCGAGGTGTTTGTTGACACGCCTCTCTCGGTCTGTGAGCAACGCGATGTAAAAGGCATGTATAGTAAGGCGCGAAGCGGTGAGATCAAGGGATTTACCGGCATTGACGATCCTTATGAGCCGCCTGAGAACGCCGAGATAATTCTTGACACCGTGAACCATTCGGCGGAGGAGAGTGCCCGAAGCGTGTTGGATCATCTAGTAAAACTTGGCTTTGTATCGGCAGACTCTGACGAAGATTCCTGATAAAGTTTGTAAAAGATATGTCGAATGCGCAAACGATCAATTTTAAGGTTGCCCCGCAGGAGCAGAAGTTTCTTGAGGATTTGAAGAAAGATGTCGATCGCGGCATCGAGTTCATGAATGACGGCCGGCAGGATCGCGCGATCATTATATTTAAACAGCTTGTTCCAAAGGTTGATGCCACTTCGCCTACATATGATCTGCTCCAGCATAATTTGCTTACCGCTTATAAACAGCGTATCGAGCAAATTTTGAAAGAGGAAGACGTGACGCCCGTGAACCGTTATTTGCCCGAGGTGTTTGAGCTAAAACTCAGCGGTTCGCTTTCGAGAGACCTCAAATTCAGAGGCGGATTTGCCGATGTTTTCAGGCAGCTCGGAATGGTCTTTTATGAAAAAAGACAGTATGAAGCTGCTCTCGCCTGTTTTCGCAGAGCAATTCGGGTCCAGCCGTGTCCGTCGTATTACGTTGACTTGACGAACGCTTTGGCTTTTACAAAAAAGCCGGCGCAGTTGAGTGATTACACGCTTGCATACAAACCAACAGATCTCGGCCGCCATATTTTTGTTACATGCAGTCCCAAGAGCGGCTCGACGTTTCTAAAAAATGTGCTCGTAGGCGTGACCGGCTTCCGCGATCTGTTTACTGTCTATGCCGCGCTCCAAAACGAGCACGAACTTGACATGCCGCAGCTTGCCAAATTTGGCAACATCAACACCGTTACCCAGCAGCACGTCCGCGCGTCTGAAGCGAATATTCAACTGATGCAGGCATTCGGAATCAAGCCCGTCGTGCTTGTCAGAAATATTTTCGATACCGTGATCAGCCTGCTCGATTTTTATCGACAGGGATTTACGTTCAGCACCTTTTTTGACCGCCAGGAATTTCTCGCTTTTGATGAACAGCAGCAGATTGATCTGCTGATCGAATACGCGATCCCATGGTATTTTCAGTTTGTCGCATCGTGGCAGCGGGCGGAAAAGGACGAGCGTGTCGAGGTTTATTGGCTGACTTACGATGAAATGATAAAAGACAAATCCGGCACCGTCGAGCGCATTTTAGATTTTTACGGCATCATGGCTCCGCGCGGGGAGATCGAACGGCAAATCGAGCTAACCGAGTCCGACAAAGATAAAAATCGTTTTAACAAGGGCGTCGCCGGACGCGGTAAAGCCGGATTGTCATCCGGGCAAAGAGAGGCGGTAATCAGATTGAGCAGGCATTTTCCGACTACCGATTTTACCTGTTTGGGGCTGTAATTTCGCTCACATCGCTTTGCAATTAGAAATTTTTGATATAGACTACCATCATTAAGTTGAAGATTCGTTAGAGTTTTATTGTCTTTTTAGGTCAGTTAAAAGCATACAGGAGATATGCGTTTGATCGGAAACTTTACATTCTCGCGCTGCCGCTTTAGTGACTAGATGTCGCTGTGCGAAAGCGCTTTTTTTATTTTTTGGGGGGAGGACAGTTATGAGCCAGTCACGAAATTTACAGAGAACATATTCAAAAAAAATTACGCCGCATTACCATGTGGTCAAACAATGCCTTAATGCCTTAATACGCCGCCGGACGATTGCAATCGCATGCGTTCTTTTGGCAGTTTGTTTTGTTGCCGCTACGGCGACGCATGGTCAAGATACGCCGTCAGCGACTTTTGTTGTTAACACCAATCTGGACAACGAAACAGACGGCTGCGCCGTTGGTCTCTGTACTTTGCGCGAGGCAATTACAGCGGCCAACACAAACGCCCAGCCCGATACGATCAACTTCGACCCTGCGTTTTTTAATTCGGCGCAGACCATAACACTGGTTGGCACCACCATTACTTTTGCGGCTGATGGCGGCAATTTGACGTCGATCGTCAATACGACCGGAAACCCGATATCCATAAGCGGTGGCGGGACCCTTCCTGTTATGAATGTCGTTGCTGGTTCAAGCATTAGTCTCGACCGTCTTGGCATCATAAATGGTAACAGCGGCACGTTTGCCGGCGCCGGGATTTTTATTGCCGGCAGCGCGAGTATTAACAACTGCACCGTCACCGGAAACGTCGCGGGCGGTAACGGCGGCGGCGTCCAGGTTAATGGAGCGGCCGCATCGTTGAACCTCACAAATTCGACTATTTCGGGTAATACCGCCGCAACGGGTGGCGGGCTTCGCGTATTTGCGGGGACAGCAAATGTATTTAACAACACTATTTCCAATAATACCGGCACAACAAACGGCGGCGGACTAGGCAATCCTGCTACAGGTTCGACCACTAATATACGCAGCACCATTATTGCGGGGAATAATTCGCCGGGCGCATCGCCCGACGCACTCGGCAATGTCGCTTCACAAGGCTTCAATTTGATTGGGAATGTTGGAGCAGCTACCGGATTTACCGCTGCGACCGATCAGCTTGGAACGGCAGCAGCGCCGATCAATGCGATGCTCGGAACGCTTGCGAGCAATGGCGGGCCAACCCAGACCCACGCACTGAACACTGGCAGCCCGGCGATCGACAAGGGAAACGCTCCCGGTTTAAATACGGATCAGCGCGGCTCAACCCGTCCCGTTGACGACCCGTCGATACCAAATGCGGCTGGTGGTGACGGCTCTGACATTGGATCATTTGAAGTTCAGGGTACTGGCGCAACTCCGACTGCATCGCCTAGCCCGACAAACACAGCTACGGCATCGCCTAGCCCGACAAACACAGCTACAGCGACGCCGACAGCGTCGCCTTGTATGAGCGGTTACCAACCCACCACCCAGACCGGACAAACGATACCGGCGGGCGGCACTTTTGTCCCGCTTTCGGATGATGACGATTTTGTAGTTGACGTTCCGCTTCCTGCCGGTTTTGCATCTACGGTTTACGGCCTTCCGGTTACATCTTTGAGTGCCAGCACCAACGGCAATATGAGGGTTAACGGAGCGGCGGCGACGACGTTTACGAATACGGCTTTGCCGGCCGCACAAGGCGGGACAAATCCGACACTGTTCCCGTATTGGGACGACCTCGACATGGATGTGGCTGACGTTACCGGC
>JAYVFJ010000020.1:0-2906 GCA_043773225.1 Chloracidobacterium sp. | reverse complement strand
CGTCACCGAGCCTGCGTCTGAACATAACAGGCAGGCCGATAAGAAAAAATGCGAGCGTCACAAGCGAGGTTTTTACAGCGATGAAGACATAGTAAAACGTCCACGGCACGCCTGCGAGCCAATCGGTTACTTTGTGCGGATAGAGGCGGCCCATGAACTCATAACTGTCGTGGCCTACACGGCTTTCGCTAGAGAATTTGAGCATCTCACGCCACGTATCGGGCAGGATGATGGTTGGGTTTAGTATTATAAAGGCCAGGCCCATAATGATAAAAAACTTGATCCAACCTGCTTTTCCAACATGCCATTTATTGCCCGGCAATATTATAAAAGTGTTGTAATAAGCACCGATAATAGCGAGGAAATGTGGATAATATTTTGAGGCCATTAATGCCCCAAAGCCAGCCGCCGCACCCCACAAATACCGAAACCAATTTGTTTGGCCGAGCTGTGCCGCGGTTTGACTTTTGACAAAGAAAAGACTCGTGACGAGAAAAAAGAACAGGACGAGGCTGTCCTCTTTTGCGATGCGGTCAAATCCGATCGCCATAGGTTCAACCGCCCAAAGCGCCGCCGAAACAAGGCCGATGCTACGGCCAAACAACTCGGCCACAAGAAGGAAAATGAGAAGAATGCTAAAAGTGCCGAATAGAGCTATCGGAAAACGAAGTGCGGATTCTTCGGAGATATGCAATTGTTGCGAGGCAAAGAGATTATTGAGTTTTTCGGCAGAGGCAATGCTTACAGTTTGCAGGCCTTTCATCAGGAAAGGATGCTCGCCGTTCTTACCCGACAATCCGTTGGTTCGATATTCTTCAACCGTTTGGAGTTTGTTAAATTCGTCCTCGCCAAGGCTTTCGACGCCGAGATCATTGACACGGAGAGCGAATCCCAACAACAGCAAAATGCCAAGAACTAAAGCCGCCGCTCTGCGTCTTGCAAAAAACATTCCGTCAGAAAACTGTTCTGGGTCAATGCCTGCGGTTGTTGGCGGAAGGATCCGGGCTGAATTCATGAATATTTGACCTAATTCGTGCATTAGTGGAAAAAATAGCCACGAATGCACGAATAGAGAACCAGAGATGGACCGACGACTTTTCTAACGAATAACTCTTGCAGGTTATCCGATTGCCAAATGCCCTGTCAAAATAGTGCAAATCGTTTTCCTGTCGTATTATTATTTTGATACGAAATGAGAAAGCTGATCAAGAGGACAGAATATTGATACTTAGGCTGATAGCGGGGGCATTGTTGGGGATTTGGCTTGTGCTCATATTGCTTGGCAAGGGCGGATTTATTCATCTTTTTTTGTTGAGCGCGATTGGCGTTGGCTTTGTTGACGTCGTTGGGGTTTTGCGGAGCCGGATGAGGGCGTAAAGTTTTTTGAAACCCTGCGGCGTTTTTCTGCATCAAAAGTTAAAATCTAGCAGAATTTCACCATCATTACCTTATCAATTATCTAAAACTAAAGAGCCTATGAATTTATTCAGAGACGCCCTTGAAAAGAAAAACGCACGCCGTTTTACGGCTGTATTTCTGGCGTTTTGGATGTTCACGGCAGTTTTGCATTCTTCTGCGCAAGAGGTCAATTCAACGCTTCCGCCTGATGAACCGGCTTTGGATCAGGCCGTCACCGAACCCGATGAGCGATCCGCTTTTCGCATCGAAAAAGTTCGTGTCGATGGCGGTGCCGATATATTGACGATCTTTGCACGTCTTCGCAATGAGAACAGTCTTGATGACGACAAGAATTCTGAGATGCCGTTGGTCAGCGTCCTGCGCGATACGCTTGGCGATAACAATCCGGAAAATGACCGGTTGCGATACGTCTGGAATCTGTCATATACCAAAGCCTCTTTTAGACAGAAACTCGCAGCCTTTGTTCCATTTCTTTACACAAGAACCGTTAACAAGAAAACGATCGGGACATCGCCGCCGCCGCCGATTCTTGATATTACGCCAAACGACAACGGGCCGTGGAACAAGATTTTTCGGATAGCTTTTAGAAAGGTTGTTCTTTCCAAGGTCAGCGCTGCTGTTAGAGCGCCGATCCTTCAATACCAGCAAAACAAGGCAGATTACCGAAGCGCGGCAGTAGCTAAATCGCTCGCGGTTTTGTCACAATATCAACCACCGCACAGCGAGCGTCTTTTGAGCGAATCGGAATCAAAAGACATTCAGGCACGTCTTTGGCTTACAAATAAAACTTTTGGATGGCACATGCAAAGCGAATATCTCAACCGAGTTTTTGATAAAGAACTCGCAAATACCAGAGACATCCGCAATCAGAATTGGGAATTGCTTCGGCAATATTCCGAACGACAGGGTTTGTATTTCGATCCGCTGAAAATGCCCGACGGCAGCGTCCGCCACGCGATCGTTTGGGCGGACGCGGCCGATATTGAAACAAATGCAGATAAAAAGTTCGACACGCGTTTCCTGAATATCAAAAACCCGTGGAGCGATTCAAAACTCACGAACTGGAAGGGTTATTCCGAGGTGCGTTGGTTTGATGACGCCGATCGCCAAGTCGCGCCCGATACGCCGAACGCAAAATCCAAGACAATGATTCCGCTGGCAGTTTACGGTCTCGATTTTCCAAAGATACCGACGCTGCTTGTAGATTTTCGCAATAATCGAAACGTAAAGCGACGAGAAATGTCGAAGCGTGTGCTTCATGACGTTACGAGCAATGTTCTTCAGCTAAGCCAGTTCAGCAGTCTGCCTTATTTTTTGGGGCGATACGGTTACGATTACATGACCGGACGAAGCGGAGCGGACATCAATCACCCCTCGCGTTTGCGCTCGTATGCGCAGTTGAAACTTTTGCTCTCGCTTGATTCTTACCTGGATAACGATTTTAGGGACGAGATAGCAAACCGTTTGGAGCATGCGTCGTTAAACCC
>JAYVFJ010000019.1:0-3120 GCA_043773225.1 Chloracidobacterium sp. | reverse complement strand
GAATATCGTTTTGCAGCGTGCCCGAAATTTTCTTAAAATCAGCCTTTTGTTTTTCGGCGACGACAAGATACATCGCCAAAAAAATCGGCGCCGGCGCGTTTATTGTCTGCGAAACAGTAACCTGGTCGAGCGGAATGCCGTCAAACAGAACCTCAAAATCGGCAAGCGAAGATACCGCGACGCCGCATTTGCCGACCTCGCCTTCGCTTAAAGGCGAGTCGCAATCGAGCCCCATCAAAGCCGGCAGATCATATGCGACTGACAATCCGGTCTGCCCGTGCTCAAGCAAATATTTAAAACGCGCATTCGTATTCTCAGGCGAAGAAAACCCTGCAAACTGCCGCATCGTCCAAAGCTTGCCGCGATAGCCGGTCGGATGAATGCCGCGTTTGTAGGGAAATTCGCCGGGAAAGCCGATCTCGCTTATGTCTTCCGTGTCGGCCTCGGTGTAAAGGCGCTCGACAGGTTCGAGACTCACGCCCTCAAACGACGTCTTACTCTCTGGCGTCTTTTCGAGCACTTTGGCTAATGTGTTTTCCTCCCAACGTTCGACCTCGGCCTGTGCTTTTGTCGCCGCTCTTTTTGTTTCGGTTGTGTTCATAAAAGTAATAGTTATACTGGCATTAAGTCGAAAATTGCAAACGCCGCAGCTTCTGCATACAATTAGCTAATGAAAATCCTCAGAACAGTTGTTATTTTAGCACTGTTTTTGTCCGCGATGGCGTTTTCGGGCTGCGGCGACGAGAACAAAAACGCAAATTCGGCAACGCTTCTCTCAAACGGCTCTCTAGAGAACGCAAATTCGGCAAAGACCAATGTTGAAGAACTCGGGTTGCAGGTAAATATACCGTATGAGCCCGAAGACATTGTGTGGAAAGAGGCTGCAAATCACAAACAAATCATCGCGGTTCTCCGTTTTTCCGCCGAAGACGCAAATAAGATAGTCGCCGAAGCCGCTCCGCGCCAAGCCCCGCAAAATGTAAAACTATCATCCGATTCATGGTTTCCCGCCGAGCTTATCGCCCAAAGCGAGATGAGCGGCGACGACAGTTTGAACGGCCTTGCTTACGCCGCGGACAGTTTTTATCAGGAGCCTTACACGTCCGGCCGTATCATGCGTATCGAGGGCACCGACTATTTTGTGTTGGAACTTTCTGCCAAATAACCGTTCGTGTTAGCATCAACTTATCCGATGCGGTTTCCTGATCCCAGAATATTCATTTTGCTAATCTCTTTGCTGGCGGCCTCGGCTTTTTCGCAGCAAACCAATCCGGTCGAGCGTCAGGTTGCCAATCCGATAACCGACACGCCAAACATAAATCCGACCTCGAACGAGCAAAATATTTCCGCTCCAAACCCCAAGAAAAAGCCGACTCCCGATCAGGAAGGCGGCGACGGCGAGGTCGTTGTCTATTCCGATTCGCAAACCGTCGAAGGCGAAAAGGGCCGACGCATTGTAACTCACACCGGGAATGTTGACGTCCGCTACGGCATATATCGAATGCAGGCTGACCGAATCGTGATCTATGAGGCCGAAAACAAGCTCGATGCAGCGGGCAGCGTCATTTTTGATCAGGGAACCGACCAACGCATCACCGGTGCAAAAGCCGTTTGGAACTACAAAACAAAGCTCGGCGTTTTTGAAGACTCGACCGGTTTTACAAATCAAACAAACGACGGAACCATCATTTATTTCACCGCCGAACGCGTCGAACGCGTGTCGCTAAATGAGATAGTCGTCACAAAAGGCATGTTTACCGCCTGCGAAGAAGCGACGCCAAAATGGAGCTTTACCGCTGACAAGGCGCGCATAAAAACCAACGACAAAGTGAGTCTGAAAAATGCAAAATTTCGCATAAAAAATGTCCCTATCGCGGTCGTGCCGTTTGCCTCGATCCCGATCAAGCAAAAAGATCGCAGCTCCGGTTTCCTGACGCCGACGGGTGGATATTCCGGGCGAAAAGGGCTGCGGCTTTCGACGGCGTATTACAAGACACTGGGCGATTCGGCGGATGTGACGTTTCGCGGCGATCTGTATGCCTCGCGTGGCATCGGCTATGGACTTGACGCGAGGACGCGGGCAAATTCACGCTCGTATTTGAATTTTGGTTTCTATGTTGTCAAGGACAGACTCTTTGGCCCAAAGGCCGACGATGAGCATCCTGACCAGGGAGGGTCGTTGATTTTTGCCGACGGCGTTCATTATTTTCCAAATGGTTTTACCGCCGCGGTAGATGTTCGCCTGACGTCGAGCCTTGCATTTCGACAGGAATTCTCGGATGGCATACAGGCGATCATCTCGCCGATCGAGGTCTCGCAGGTTTTTATCAACAAAAGCTGGGACAGCTATACTTTGAATTTTCTTGCACGTTCGCAAGTCATTTCAATTCCGAATATCCGCGAAAAGACGCGAAATCTGCCAAGCATAGATTTTGAAAAACGGCCCACCAGCATTCCATTTCTAAAGAACGCATATCTTTCGTTCAAGTCGAGCCTCCAGGGAGTCTCGCGGCGCGAAGAGGTGGATGACAAGAACCTTTACCTGCAGCAAACCGGCACCGTCCCGATCATCACGCCGTCGCTGTCGCAGCGGTTTGACGTCTATCCGCAGATCACGGCGCCGTTTCACACAAAATATTTTAACTTCACGGCGACCGGTTCGGCCCGCGTCACTTATTACTCCAACTCTTTCGATGACCGCAGACGTGTCTCAGGCCGCGACGAGATACGCAAATACGGCGAGTTTATTTTCGACGTCCGCCCCGCAGCGCTGGCAAAAAACTTTTACGGCAAAGGCAACGAGTTCCGTTTCCGCCACGTAATCGAACCGTTTGCAACCTATCGTTTTGTAAAAGGAATCGATAACTTCAACCGGATAATTCGCTTTGATCACATCGACACCGCGACCAACACAAACGAAATCGAATTCGGCATCACCAACAGATTCTACACACGCCGATACGGGCAAAGAGTCTTGAGTGAAGAGTCGAGAGTCGAGAGCCGGTTTGCATTTTTACTTTCGATGAAATCGATCCTGGCACTGGAAGACGGCAGATATTTCGAGGGAGAGGCGTTCGGAGCGCCCGGTACCGCGACGGGTGAGGCGTGTTTCAACACGTC
>JAYVFJ010000018.1:0-12425 GCA_043773225.1 Chloracidobacterium sp. | reverse complement strand
GTTGCCGAAAGGTTCTACCGGCCGACTATCGTTTTTTCGCTGGAAGATGGTGTTGCCACGGGCAGCGCGCGCAGTATTAAGGGATTTGACCTCTTTGAGGCTCTTGGCTCGGTGTCGGATCTGTTGGAATCTTTCGGCGGCCATGTCGCCGCTGCCGGGATGAAAGCTAAACAATCGAATATAAACGAATTACGAACACGTCTCAATAAATATGCCGATGAGAAGATCCCTGTTGGCGAACGCACTCCTGAGTTGTTGATCGACGCGGTCGTCACTTCCGATACGCTCAGTCTCAAAATGGTTGAAGATCTCTCTGCCTTTGAGCCGTTCGGTGCCGGTAATCCAAAACCGATATTCCTCACTAAAAACCTTATCCTTCGAGACGAGCCTTTTGTTATGAAGGATAAGCATCTGAAATTGAAGCTCGTTGGCGACGGCAATAAGCAGTTCGAAGCAGTTTGGTGGGACGGTGTCGAACGATCAAAGGGGCAAACTCTCAAGCCCAATTCTCGCATCGAATTAGCTTACGTCGCGGAAGCAAATACGTGGCAGGGAAATACTCGTTTGCAGCTTGTAGTCGAAGATTTAAGAACGGATAATTAGTTCAAGTGCCGGAAAGTGAAATTCACAATCAGAATGAATACCGATTGCGGGCAAGATTGCCGCAATATTTTCGTATTGCCGCCATCGGCGTTATCGCTGCCACGATCTTTATCGTCGTAGCGGGTTTTTATCTCGAACGGTCAAAGTCTCCTTTTAAATTAAAGAGTGAGCATACACAGCTTTCGATTGATGTTGTGGCCGACGTAAACGGTTACGAAAGACTTGAATCTGACAACGGCGTCTCTAAATACTACATCAAGGCAGATTACGCCAAGACCTTTTCTGATAACCACCAGGAACTCGAAAACGTCTATCTTGAGACCTATGACAAAGACGGCATTTTCAACAATAAGATGACCGCCGAGTCGGTGCTTTACATTCCGGAAGAGGAGAAGAATTTTACTGCTTATCTAAAAGGCAATGTGCAGATCGAAACGCGCGAGGCTCTGAAGGTCAAGACCAACCATATTACTTATACGAAAAAGAATGAGACCGCCGAAGCTGACGAGGTCGTAGAATTTGAACGAGAAAATGTGCGCGGAAAATCTTTTGGAGCATCAGTCAAGATCATTGAAAAAATGATCGAATTGCTCAAGGATGTCGAGATAGAAACTTTCGAGTCGCCTGAACTTGTGAAGTCCAATGTTCGCTACGCGAAGATCAATTCCGGCTCGGCTTCATTTGATCAAATCGCTAACAAGATCGACCTGCGTGATAACGTAGCAATAAACATTGAATCAAAAACCAAATCAACGACGGATGTGCATGCCGGCCGCGCAACTGTCTTTTTCACCCGCAGCGATGCCAAATCTTCGCAGTTAAAGAAGTTTGAGCTTTTCGATAACGTCCATATTGTTTCTGCCGAACCCGGAGCTGCTCCGACAACTATTGATTCAGGATATGCAGTTTACGACAAGGAAGCCGACCGATATGAGTTGAAAAACGGCGCGCATATTGTGACTTCTGCGAATGACAGTCCGACGGACATTAAATCTTCGGAAGCGATTTACGAGCAATCTGCCGGCAAGATAATATTAACCGGCGGGGCCGAGATCACGCAGAGCGGCGATTATCTGAAAGGCGATATTTTGTTTGCTGATCTGTTTCCTGACAAAAAGTTAAAAAACGCAGTGATTCGCGGCAATGCATCTGCACGGCAAAGCACAACTGAACGCACGACAACTATAACTGCTCCCGAACTGAATGCCGCTTATAATGTCTCGCGTCAGCTACAAGACGCAAATGCAATAGGCCAAAGCAACGCCGAGATCGTTCCGAATGAGAGCAAAGAATATTCGCGGGTTACGGTTTCCGCTGCTCGAGGGATCGGAGTGCAATTTAAGGGACAGGGATTAATCGACGCGCTGCGGACAGATGGACGGACGACCGTTCGGTTAAACGCTCCCGACGGATCGCCTGACGCCGCAAATAAACGCGTCACTGCCGATGTCGTCCGGACGATCTTTAACCCAAACGGCAAAGACATCCGTGCCACCGAGGCCGTTGGCGATGCCGAACTGTATATCGAACCCTTAAATGCCGCCAGGAAAAACTATAAAACGACGATCAATGCTCCTCGCTTCGACTGCGAGTTTTATCCGACCGGAAATAATGCCAAAACATGCACCGGCGGCCGAAAGACAAAGACGGTTCGAGTTCCAACGATCCCAGAGCCGGGGCATGGCACGCAAACATTGTTTGCCGATCAATTAACTGCCCAGTTTAGTCAGCAGTCGAGTGATGTCGAAAAACTGACTGCTGCGGGAAACAGTAAATTTACCGAACTTGAGCGCAATGCGGTCGCTGCCGAAATGACATTCTTGCAAGCCGACGAAACTGTCAGGCTGAGAGGCGGCGACCCGACTGTTTGGGATTCAAAATACAGAGCAAAAGCCCGTGAGATAGATTGGGACACGCGGAACCAACATTCGTATCTTCGCGGGAAAGTGAGCACGACATACTACAATTTAAAACAGTTGGATAATGCCGCGCCTTTTGGCAATTCAGACAAACCTGTTTTTGTAACGTCTGAAAGTGCTGAATTTGATCAGCCGAGCGAAAGTGCGATCTATACCGGCAACGCTCGTGGCTGGCAAGAAAATAACTACGTTCGCGGTGACAAATTAACGATCAAACAAAATGAAGGCCGGTTCATAGCTGAGGGGCATGTTCAGAGCGTTGCTTACAACGCAAAGCTAAATCAAAAAAGCGGCAGTGCAAGCATTCCGGTCTTCGCATCTGCCGGCACAATGACATACATCCGCGACACGCGGCTTCTTCAATACCGGACAAATGTTGATATTCGACAGGGAACCGATAGAATCACTTCAAATTCAGCTGATGTCTTTTTGAACGAAAATAATGAGGTCTCGAAAACCGTCGCCGAGACGAATGTCGTCGTCACCCAGCCCGGCCGCCGCGGCTCCGGCGACTCGCTGCAATACACGACAGCCGATGAAACGGCAATACTTCGCGGCAATCCCGCCTTGGTCGAAGACGATATAAACGGCACGTCGCAAGCTGCTCAGATGACGATTTATATGCGTGAAAAACGCGTAGTCAATGAAGGGAAAACAAAACAATCCGCCAATGTCAGGACCAAATCTATTTACAAGGTGCAGGGAAAATAATATAGACGATGAAGCCTGACACCTCAAACGGAAATTCACCGCCGATCGATACTGACTCGCTCGCTGCAAGAAATCTTCAGAGGACCTACGGAGCCCGAAGAGTGGTTGACGACGTCAGTCTCTCAGTTGCTCCCGGTGAAGTTGTCGGACTTCTCGGTGCAAACGGAGCCGGAAAGACAACGACGTTTTATATGATGGTCGGTCTTGAAAAATCTGAGAAAGGCTCGATCTCGATGAATGGCCGCGATGTTTCCGGACTTCCAATGTATCTTCGCGCACGGCTTGGGTTAGGCTATCTGCCGCAGGAATCTTCTGTCTTTCGCAAACTCACAGCCGAACAAAACATACTCGCAGTTCTCGAAACAATGAAAATGAACCGCGCAGAACGCTTCTCGCGGCTCGAAGAACTTCTCGAAGAGTTTGGCATCATGCATGTGCGCAAGAATCGTGGCGATTCACTTTCCGGTGGCGAGCGGCGGCGTGTTGAGATCGCGCGTTGTCTCGCAACAAACCCCCGCTACATACTTCTCGACGAGCCGTTTGCCGGCATTGATCCGCTCGCCATTGACGACATCCGCGAGATTATTTTGTATCTCAAAAAACAGGGCATCGGCATTCTTATCACCGATCACAACGTCCGCGAAACTTTGGGCATCACAGACCGGGCTTATATCATGTCCGAGGGTAAAATACTTCGCACGGGCAATCCGGCTGAACTTATAGAGGACGCGGATGTTCGCCGATTATATCTTGGCGAAAGATTTACCTTGTAGAAAGAGAGTCTTTTTTCCTTTTCCGGTTAAACTCGGTATAATTCTAAGTAGGCATCACCGATGCTCGAATTCGGTGGCGTCATCGAATTTGCTAAAGTTCCGCCCGGAATATGTCATCTCTACGACTTACACATCAATTACAGCAGAAGATGGTCTTGACGCCCCAGTTGCGTCAGCGTATCGAAATGCTGCAAATGACCTCGCTCGAATTAAATGAGTTGATCGAGCTGGAAATGGTCGCAAATCCTGTTCTCGAGGAAGTTATGCCCGGTGAAGAGGTCAAGGAGATCGGGGATAATATTCTGGATCAAAACTCGAGCGGCGAGGAGGCAGACTTCGATAACACTGCGGACCTTTCGGCAGACGCTGTTTCTGAACTCCGCACCGACCGCCTCGCCGAGCTAGAAGGCGTAGTACCTGAAGGCGCGAGCCTCAACGGAAACGAAGAACGCGCCGGGGACATTGAAGGTGACGACGATTCACACACAGAAAATGCAGATTCCTTTGACGAGATTGACTACGGGCGAGAGTTTCAGGATTATCTCGACCCCGGCTATCGAACTCAGGAAATCGAATATAAAGATGACGCCCCGAGCTTTGAACAGTTTTTGACGCATTCGACATCATTGAGCGAGCACCTTGAATGGCAACTGCACCTTACCAGCTTGAGCAACAAGGCTGAAGAAGCCGCAGTTCTCGTTATCGGCAATCTTGACGATGATGGCAGGCTGTCGGCCACCATCGAAGAAATAGCCGAGATGTGCGGCACAACCGCAGAAAAAGTTGAGATCGCAAGACAGGCGGTGATGAAACTCGATCCCGTTGGATGTGCAGCCTTTAGCGTCAATGAGTGTCTGCTTGCTCAATTGGAATCGGCAGGCGAGGGTGACAGCCTGGCCGCCGATCTCGTTCGCAATCATTTAGAAGATCTTCAACCGCACAGGCTGCAGCATCTTGCAAAAAGCACCGGCGTTGATCTTCATGTGCTCGATAAAGAACTGGAAAAGGTGCGGCAGTTAGACCCGTTTCCCGGCAGGCGATTTTCGTCGGAAGGTGCCGTCTTTGTCTCGCCTGAGGTTTATGTCGAAAAGCTCGAAGATGATTACGTCATCTATTTTGCCGACGACGGCAGCCCTCGGCTTCGCATCAGTCAGACCTACAACAAACTGCTCGATCAAACTGATACTACCAAGGAAACCAAGGACTTTATCAAGGAGAAGGTACGGTCGGCGGTTGATCTGTTGAGAAACATCGAGCATCGACGGCAGACCATCTATCGCGTTGTCGAATGTATTGTTTCGCGGCAGCGCGACTTTCTCGACAAAGGCGTCGAATATATAAAACCGATGATGCTTAAGGACATCGCCGCTGATATCGGCATGCACCTTTCAACGATCTCGCGCGTGGTTAACCGCAAATATGCACACACGCCGCAGGGCGTTATCGAGTTAAGACGTTTTTTTAGCGAAGGAATGCTAAATGAAGAGGGTGAAGAGGTTTCAACCCGCATACTTAAATTGCGAATAAAGAAGATGGTCGAGGAAGAGGACACAAAGAAACCATTAACGGATGACCAGATAGCACGTGTCCTGAGCAACGAGGGCGTCAAGCTTTCGAGACGAACGGTCGCAAAATACCGTGACCAAATGAGTATTCCCGGTTCACGGGAGCGTAAGACAGTAGTTTAAGCCTGCTGAGATTTATACTAAACACAGAGAGACAAAACAATGAACTTTGAATTTACCGGACGACACATTGAAGTAACACCGGCTCTAAAAGCCCATGTTGAAGATCATTTCGCAAAGATCGAACATCTTTTTGACGGCAAACCGGCAAAGGCCCACGTGATCATCGAGGTGGAGCGCGGAATGCACCGCTCCGAAATCATTATTAATTGGCGCAACGAGGTTTTGACGGCAAACTCTAGCATTTCGGACATGTATCAGTCGCTGTCGCAAACCATTGAGAAGATCGAGAAACAAGCCAGGAAATTAAAAGACAAAGTTATCGATAAATCGCATAAAGCCATAAAAGCGTCGGTAATTCCAACGCTCGAAGACGAAGCGGCGTAACGGTTTATGCCTCGAAAGCAAAAGAAAAGTTTGGACCTTCCGGAATTCGTTATCATTACCGGCCTCAGCGGATCGGGAATGAGTTCCGCGACCGACGCATTTGAGGATCTCGGATATTTTAGCGTTGACAATTTGCCGCTCACGATGCTTTCGACATTCGGAAGATTGTTGGTGGAGAGCGAGGACGGATCGCCCGCGATCGAGAAAGCCGCATTGGTGATAGACATTCGCGAGCGTCAGTTTCTTTCCGAGTTTCCTAATGAATTGGCAAAACTCGCAAAGAAAGATCTTGCACCATTTGTTGTGTTTTTTGACGCATCGGACGAAGTTCTTTTGCGTAGGTTTTCCGAAACTCGCAGGCCGCATCCGGCTGATAAAGACAAAGGGATACTCGCTGCGATACGAGCCGACCGACGTGCGTTAAAGGAGGTTCGCAAACTTGCAGACTTGATAATTGATACTTCGGAATACACGGTTCACACGCTGCGTCATCGGGTGTTGCAGGAATTCAGCGGCTCTGAGGAAGGCGTCCCGCTAAAGGTTGAGGTCGTAAGTTTTGGACATAAATATGGCAGTCCGCGAAGTCTTGATTTGATGTTCGACGTTCGGCATTTGCCGAATCCTTATTTTCAAAAGGAACTCAAGCATTTTTCAGGCGAAGACCCGAAGATCGTAAAGTATCTTCTCGACAAGCCCGAGGTTAATGAAACAATTCGGCGGTTTGTTGATTTGCTGTTGTATCTGGTGCCGCGTTATCAGAGCGAAGGAAAATCTTATTTGACAATCGGGGTCGGCTGCACGGGTGGCAGGCATCGTTCGGTGATGGTAGCGAACAGCATTCGCGCGGCATTAAAGGAAAATGATTTTGATGCGTCGGTAACGCATCGTGATATGCAGAAATAAAGATTATGAGTGACACAAAAAGGATCGGCGGCGTAGTGGTATCGCACGGGCAAGTAGCAAACGAACTTTTAGCGGCAGCCGAAGCTGTGGTTGGCGATCTGAGCCATATAACGGCGGTTTCGATCGGTTGGCATGACGATGTCGAGATGGCAAAGGCCGAGATCGAACGTGCGATCGCGCAGGTTAATCAAGGCAATGGCGTTCTCGTTTTAACAGATATGTTCGGCGGCACGCCGACGAATATTTCGGCGATGTTCCTCAAGGTAAACGAGGTCGAGATCGTCACCGGCGTAAACCTGCCGATGGTGATAAAGCTCGCATCCACTAACAAGGATATCTCGCTCCACGAACTGGCAAAAGAGGTCGAGGCTCAGGGCAAGGAAGCGATTTGCCGGACGAGCACGCTGTTGGAACCGCAGAAGATGAGAAAGGATGCTTGAGCGGAACGTGCTCATCGAAAATGCGCTCGGCCTGCACGCTCGAGCGGCGGCAAAGCTCGTGCGGCTCGCTAACAGTTTTCGCAGCAGCGTCACGCTTATTCGCAGCGATACCAATGTCAGTGCGGACGGCAAAGATATCTTGAGTGTCTTGCAACTTGCGGCCGGATTTGGCGTTGATCTGTCGATCGTTGCGGAAGGTGTTGACGAACAGCAGGCGATAGAAGAGATCGCAAAACTCTTTGCCGACAAATTTGGCGAAGATTGAATTTTATGACAAAGAAAGTAGGTATTTTAGGTGTGCCGCTCGGCTTTGGGGCTGGGCAGACTGGAAGCGAGCTTGGTGTTAACGCGATGCGTTTGACGCGGTTTCGCGGGCACAATTTGGCGGAACATATCCAAAGCGGATATGAGGTCATCGATCACGGCGACGTTGTTATCGTCCGGCCTGCGGCAGGGTCGAACGGCGACAATCCAAAACATCTCAAAGAGATGCTAGCCTCGAGCGAGAATATCATCCATGCGATCAACGGCATGTTGAATAACGGCGAGATACCGGTCATTCTCGGTGGAGACCACTCGATCGCGATAGCTACATTTTCGGCGATCGCCAGCCATTACAAACAGCAGGGAAACGAGATCGGCCTGATCTGGTTTGACGCGCACGCGGATATCAACACGCCTGAGACTTCGCCGTCAGGTAATATTCACGGGATGCCGCTCGCCACAATACTCGGCCACGGAAACGACGAACTAATTAACCTCTGCGGCTATGCGCCAAAGCTCAATCCGAAATATTTTGCACACGTCGGAGCCCGCGATATTGACCCCGGCGAACGCCGACAGATCGAGACGCTCGGGCTTCGCGACCATTTCTTTACGATGAGCGACATCGACAAACGCGGAATGGCCGCGTGTGTCGAAGACGCGGTGAAGATCGCGTCGCAAGCGCCCAGCGGTTACGCCGTGACGTTTGACATCGATATGATCGACCCGCGATTCGCACCCGGCTCGGGCACGCTGGTCCGCGGCGGCACAACCTATCGCGAAGCCCATCTCGCCCTCGAGATTATCGCCGCCCACGGCGGAATGCGATGCTTTGAAATAGTCGAGGTCAACCCGCTCCTCGACCAAAGCAACATCACGGTCGAACTCGCCTGCGAACTGATACTGTCGGCATTGGGTAAGACGATATTGTAATTCAGCGGAACGCTGCGAATCAACAGCGGCATCGGTGTGACGATTTAAGTGGTGGAAAATAAAAATGGCTGCGATCCGACAATCGCAGCCCCGTTCCTGGCGTCTCGAGCTCTCGGTTGGATCGAACCCCGAGGCCCAACTATTGTTTCCGTCAGGAACAAGCGAATCATAACACACAAGCGTCCGAGCACCTAACATCAACCCTCAAATTATCGAAAGCGGCCCGTGCGTCCCAGAGAATTTTCACCACAAAGACACGAAGGACACGAAGGGATCAAGGGCTGTGTCACACTGTGACACAGGGCGCGTCCCAGAAACGGAAAAGTGAAAAGGGTGAAAAAGGTGAAAAGGTGAAGAGGTGAAGTGTGGTTCCGAACTTTCCCCCCTTTTTCCCTTTTCGCCTTTTTCACTTTTCCCCACATTTTCCGCGCGTCCCAGAACTTTATTTACCACATAGATACATAGAACACATAGAAAAACGATAATTGTCCAATGGCGTCCCTGAGCTTTTGCATCCCAAATAAATTTTCAAATATCATGCCGTATCAGGCGGTTTGTTCGTCGCGGGTGGCGACAGGAAAAAATACTTGCGTCCCTGACCCGAGCACTTAAGAAATTCAAACAGGATAGACAGGATAGACAAGATGTTGTTTGGTATTTTTTTTTATCCTGCATATCCTGTCCATCCTGTTAATTTCTTCCCAGTATCGGCGACAGACGCGTCCCAGAGGATCACGGAGATCCGCGTCCCTGGTTTGGTGTGAGGGCAACTGTAGAATTGCGCGCGTTTGGCCCGGGGTCCAAAAGCCCCATCTGTTTTGCTCTTCGATATGCGGCTTCGACCACCTGATAGCCTGCGCGTCCGAGAGGTGAAAGTGCGTAACACGGCACTGTTCCATTTGGCTCACCCTCGCACAGATCTAAGAACACCTCGTCCCCCGGTTCCGGGCGGTCGGTCAGAACGACGATGACGGGAATGAGGCGGCCCGGGCCAAAGCGGCTCTCGATGAGGTTTGCACAAACGCTCTCGACGTATGCTGCTTCGGGGCCAAACACCCGCTCATAGCGGCGGATAAAGAATGGCGAATGACGGTTATCGGTCGAATTAGAAGTCGGGCGGCAAATACTATTTTGGTTCATGGACTCAACATAGCATCGAAATTTATTTTGCGATACACCAACTTTCCGGATATGACGTAACTTTCCGAATATGACGCAACTTTCCGAATATGACGTGGTTTTCCGAATATGACGTAACTTTCCGAATATGACGTGGTTTTCCAGGTCGTTGACAAAAATGCGGTTAGGCGGATCCTTGAACTCGCTGAATGGCTCGGGGAATTTGATTCGATGCTTGCCTACAACGTCGCGACTTTGGACGGCAAGTGGGAGATGCCGGACAATCAGATCGAGGCCGTCTCAATGACCGTCCATTGGGGGCCGACATACGACGTCGAACAGCTCCTCGAACACGCCATCGTCCACATCCTCCGCCATCGGCGTCAGATCGATAAATGGGGATTGGCCGGCTAGCACGCATTCCCCGTTGATTAAATCCGAACTTTGTTATATCATCAGGTGTTATTAAGTAGTTTAGTTTTCCGCGGCGGTGCATGAAAAAGCTGCGGCCCTTTCGCATCCGTTCTTTAGCTGCGGGGGTATGCAAGGCTCTGTGTCAGGGAAAGGCGAAATTGTTCGCATTCACTCCCGGACCGGTTATTTCACAAAATACAGGAGGAAAATCGTCATGAAAAAATGTTTATTGTTATTGTTGTCAGCATCGTGCCTGATGCTTTCGGCGTCACTGGCCGCCGCTCAGAGGGTCGGGCCGCCGCCAGTGCTTTTGATCGTCCGCGAGGAGATCAAGACCGGTATGATGGGTGACCATTCGAAAGAGGCCAATAACGTCGTCCAAATCTATGCCAAGGCGAAATCGCCCTGGCATCGGATCGCAATGGTCCCTGTGGCGGGCAACGAGAATGAAGTGATGTACTTTTGGGGCTTCGATTCGTTTGCCGATATGGAAAAATCAAACAAGGACCTCGACACTATTTCGAACGTCACGTTCAAGTCCGACTTTGATAAGGTCCGGCCGCCGGGCGAGGACTATCATTCGTCACAGCGCGACGCGATCGCCGTATTTCGTGAAGATCTGAGCTACAATCCGGGCGTCGATATCGCTAAAATGCGATACATGCGGATCCAGACAATACGCGTAAAACCCGGCCACGGCCGCGAGTTCGAAGAGGGCAGGAAGATAGTGAATGCCGCGCATGTAAAGGCGAAAATTGACGAACATATGGCGGTTTACCAAATAATGGGCGGCGCCCAGAACGGAACCTATCTGGTAATAATTCCCTGGGCTTCCCTTGACGGAATGGCGACAATTCCCCACGGAAAAAACTATTGGGATGCGATGGGTGACAACAACCGTGAAAAGACGGAGAAGATAGATAATGATTCCATAGTATTCACATCTACCGATGTCTATGCGTTCGCCCCGCAGCTCAGCTACGTGTCAGAAAGAATGATCGCATCTGACCCGGGCTTTTGGACGCTGAAACCAATGGCGGCACCGGCAACCAAAGGAAAGAAAAAGTAAAGTTACGGTTGGCCTTAAACTATGCGTGCCTGACAACTGGGTCAGCACTGAAGCAACGAACCCGGCCGCTGACGCGCCGGGTTCTTGCTTTTTTACTCCTGCATTAAATTCCCGTGAACAATCTCGCAAACACCCATCTTTGCATCACCCGCCGTGAGATAATAAAATCTTAGTTTCCGCTTAACCCGGTCGCTATCGCTCCCGGTTCTGACAATACTTATGAAAACACGCGTTGGAGTTATTTTTGGCGGCCGCTCGGGCGAGCATGAGATCTCGATCCGTTCGGCTAGGACCGTTATTGAGCAGGCCGATCCGGGGAAATACGAGATCGTGCCCATTGCCATAACGCCCGAAGGCGTTTGGCTCGAAGCGAGTCGAGAGTTGGGAGTGGAGAGTGGAGAGTCTTCGGAATCCTTGCTCGCAAATCTCAACTCTCTACTCTCCACTCTCGACTGTGCCTTTCCCGTGCTGCACGGAACATACGGCGAGGACGGGACGATTCAAGGGCTGTTTGAGATGGCCGATCTGCCGTATGTCGGGTGCGGCGTGTTGGCGAGTTCGACGGGGATGGACAAGGCGTTTATGAAGACGCTGTTTCGTGACGCGGGACTGCCTATATGTGATTACGTCTGGTTCCTGCGTGACGAGTGGGAAAATCATCGCGAAGAAACTTTGAAGCAAGTCGAATCGAAGCTCGGCTTTCCGTGCTTTGTAAAGCCGGCGAATCTTGGTTCGTCAGTCGGCGTCTCGAAAGCTGTCGATGCTGCGAGCCTTGCCGCCGCCATAGCTCTCGCCGCCGAATACGATCGCAAGATCATCGTCGAAGAGGGCCTCGAGATGCGCGAGATCGAATGTGCGGTGATGGGCAACGACCAACCAGAAGCAAGTCTGCCCGGCGAGTATATCATCCGCGACGCTTCAAAGGCGTTTCTTGATTACACCGAGAAATATTCCGGCACAGGAAATAACGAGTTCGTCGTGCCCTCGCCGGTTTCCGAAGATCTTTCCAACAAGATTCGCCAAATGGCCGTTAAGGCTTTCAAAGCCATCGACGGTTCGGGTCTCGCGCGTGTTGATTTCTTTTTGCGAAACGACAACGGCGCGCTTTTGGTGAACGAGATCAACACAATGCCCGGCCTCACCGACGCCTCCGGCTTTCCAAAAATGTGGGCGGGAAGCGGGAAAGTTTTCTCGCAGGTCATTGA
>JAYVFJ010000017.1:0-14043 GCA_043773225.1 Chloracidobacterium sp. | reverse complement strand
GGCGGCGCAGGACGTGCGGCTTTACGACAAGCAGATCGACGGCATGAAGAGCCGTATCACCGAGATGGCGGTCTCGATCATCGCCCGCCGGCAGCCGATCGCGGTTGACCTGGACTTCAGCAACTCACTTTTTTTGCAACGGGTGTGCTTGGGTTTACATCCTAAAATCGGATTTCAAATATTTTAGTAGTTGGGAGGCTAAACGAAATCATTTGAAATCATTGCCCCGGCTAAATACCCCTCCTTTTAGCCGGGGCATTTTATTGTCTGATTTTGGCAAGCAGTCTTTCGATCTGTTTTGTGTGGCGGTGCTCGTGGCCGACGGCGACGACCATCCATTCGGCGGCGGTGATGTCGCCAAAATATGGGTGTGGGAATTTTGGCTCGGACACGTCGTATTTTTCGAGGATCGCGCGCATTGCGTCGAACGCCGGTCGGTTGGCGTTCATTTTGTCTAACGCTTCGGCGATCGTGATATTTCCGGTGGGCTGAACGCGCTCGGGGGCCGCGATTTTTACATTGTCAACAACGGCTGATTTTTCGAGAAAGTCGGGCGAGAGTTTGACGCTGCCGTCAGACGGTTTTGCGAGAGTTTTTGCCTCGTCGAGCAGCTTTGAGCAAATGCGCGAAATGCCAAAATCAACCATCGAGAGATGTTCGACGATCTGCTGGATCGTCCATTTTTCGTCATCCGGCAATGTGGTTGCTTCGGCAGGTGAAATGCCGCTGACGGTTGCGGTAAGAGCGTCTCGAACTTTTAGATTTGCCGAATAGATATCGGCGATCGTTTCGTATTTCATATTATTTTGGCGAAGCCGCGGCTTGCGGCAAAAGAGCGAGGCGGTGCCAGCGGGCAAAACTCATGACGCCGACCGGATCGTTTATTGGCCGTTTGACGTAGGCTGTTTTTAGATAGATCAGATCGTCCGCTGTCCAAGCGAGCTCGATAATCGGATTGTATGAAACGAGCAGTTTCTCGTCGGGCAAGGTTGATAAGGGTTGATCGGGTGTTGTAGCGGCAATAGTATTTGCATCTGTGTTGGCAGCCTGAGCCTGACGCTGCTGTTCGCGGTCGTAGGATTGCGACGAGATCAAAAGCTGATTGCGAAGCGGTATCGCGGCCTGCGTCGGGTTTGTGCCGTTGGCGTCGTAAATGCGCAATTGCGTTTCAAAGGCAACCGCGACCTTTGCCGAATCGGGCGACCAGACAGGATGAACCGCCGTCAAATTATCATCGAGCCGACGCTCGCGGCCATTCTTTTCCACTATCCGCAAACGGCCAAGCGGTGTCATCATTTCGCTCTTGATGTTTGCGGTCATTTCGGAATACTTCCATTCTCTTGCGGTCGTCGCAAGCGCGGCGAGCATCGAGCTGTCAGGCGACCAGGCGTAGTAAAAATAGATAAGGCCTTCGTTTTCCGTTACGGGTTTTAAGCCGCTGCCGTCCGATTTGCAAATGTAAATCTGCTCGGTGCGAAATGTCAGAACTCCGGTCGCGGCGGCAGGCGTCGCGGCCGCAGATGTTGCCGCCGAGGTTGGTTCCGAATTTGTGTTCTCATCAGCAATGTTGGAATTGCTATTAGTCGCCGTTTCGGTGTTATCCGGTGTTAGCGGAGTCTCGCTTGCTTCTGCTGCTGAGTCTGTTTGCGCTGCCCTGATCATCGCAACGAAAGCCAAAGAACTCGAATCCGGCGACCAGACGATGGTTTCAGGAAAATGGACGGCCATCGTGTCCGGAGTCAATTTTTTTTGCAGCTTTCCCTCAGGCGAATACATATCCAGACGATATTCAGCCGGCATGTCTGAGATACGGTGATAAACCGTGACGATGGTTTTTTTATCAGGCGATAGAAGCGTGCGGTCGAGCAATTCCAAGGGCCTGTTTTCGTCAAAATCCGACTGGATGGTTGGATTTCTTTCTTCCGAAGCGGCTTTATTGTCACCAACAGACGGCGCGGGAACGTCGGCTTCGTATTTATAATTCAAACGAACCGACGGCACGTCGCGCATCGCAGGCGACGCGGTGTTTGAGGGTTGAAACAAGGTGTTTTGGCAGCCGAAATTCAATATCACGCCGCTGAGCAACGATGTCAAAAACAAGTAGCGAGTCTGTTTGAATTTCATTTGTTTCAAAAAGTTTTGAGGCAAATTCGAGATTGTCCATGCATAGCCTGATCGTTTTCTCATTAATAATTATTAATTAGTTAATTTGTAATTACTAATGAAGAAAACCGGCACGAACACTATAAACTCACAAATCTAAAGGTCGCCATTCAGGTATTGTTTATATAACCTTTTTTGATCGTCCGTGGGTTCCGCGACGGGTGAAAAATGATATTCGTTTCTCGTGTCGCTTCCAAGAGTAAATGTAATTTCGCGCAGTTTGTCGAATCTGAAAATTGTGAATTTTATCTTGTCGTTCGGTTTTCTTTCGCCGACATAACTTTGCAAAAAAGATTGGCTCGCGCGATAGCCGTCAACGGCAACGATCTGATCGCCCGTGTTCAACCCTTGTTCAAAAGCCGGCGTGTCGGCGGCGATCGTTCTGATATTCAAACGGCCGCCAGTTTCAACAAAGTCGGCGCCGATATAGGCTTTGCCATTACCGGACTCTTTAGTTGTCAGCTGAAGACCGATTCCTTTGACGATCTCGGAGTAATCAATCTCCGCCGTGCCGCGAACGTATTTTGCAAAGAAATCGTCGAGACTTTTTCCGGCGGCAAGTTCGGCTGCTTTTTGAAAATCTTCGGGGGTGTAGTTTTTTCCCTTTTTAAAAAATTCGGTGTAAAGGTATCGCAGCACGTCGTCATACGATTTCGCTCCATTCGAGGCAGAGCGAATTGCGATGTCGAGCATCATATTGACGATCTCGCCTTTGTCGTAATAGGAGATCTGGTTGTTTACGGCATTTTCGTCCTGGCGGTAGTATTTTATCCACGCGTCAAAGCTCGCTTCTTCAAGACTCATCTCAAATCTGCCGGGACGTTCCTGTAATTGTTTAATTTGCGATGCTTTGTTCTCAAGAAATTCTTTAGCCGTAATAATGCCCGCACGGTTTAGCAGAACGCCTTCGTAATACGCCGTTGCTCCCTCGGCGACCCAGAGCAGCTTTGTATAATTTTCGTTCTCATAATCAAACGGACCGAGAGCATCGGGACGAAGGCTTTTGACATTCCAAACATGGAAAAATTCGTGTGCGACAAGCCCCAAGAAACCTTTGTATCTGGATTCGGGCTTGAACGAGAAACGATCAGTCTGCAGCGCGGTCGAGTTCGTGTGCTCAAGCCCGCCGCCGCCGCGAAGGTTTACGATAAAGGTGTAATCGCTGTAGGGCAGCTCACCAAAAATCTTATAGCTTTCCTCGATGATCTTTGCCGTGTCCGCAGCAAGTTTTTTGAGGTCGTAATTCCCTTCTCCGGTAATTACAAATCTGTGCTTTTTGCCCTGGACATCAAAAGAAATTTCCTTAAAATCGCTTACCTCAAACGGCGAGTCGTAAAGAACGTCGTAATTTTCAGCAACAAACGTATTGGTTGATCCCGCAACCGCCGGCAAACCGGTCGCCACTTTCCAATTGCCAAAGGGAGCGACCTGGACGGTTGACTTAGCTTTTAGCTGATCCTTTACGAAGAGCAGCGTAGCCGTGTTGTTCCAAAACGCATGTTCGTCGTTAAGCTCATTTGTCCTAACGGTAAGCTCGTTTGAATAGACGCGATATGAGACCGCGATCTCTTTCGCTGTTTTGCTGTCAACCTGCCATGTGTTTTTGTTTATTTTGCGCCATGTCAGTGCATTTCCTGCAACATCCTTAACTTCAAAATCCTGTAGATGCCGCGCGAACTCGCGCACCATGTAACTGCCGGGCGTCCAGACGGGCATTTTCAGTTCGAGCTTTACCGGCATTTGCTCCCATTTGACGCGCATTTCGACTTCGAGCATGTGCGTCGAGGGCTTTGGCATCGAGATCGAATAGCCGATCTCCGGTGGAATCGGTTTGACTTCGGCAACAGGCGATTTTGCGCTCTTTGGCCGTTTCTTTTGGGCCGGTGTTTCCTGATACATAGAAAAAATGATCGCGAAGATCAATAGAATTATAGCTTTTGTTTTGTATTTTTCCCGCATTGCTTTTACTACCTTTAACGAGATGTTATCCTTGCTAGTTTACTATAAACAGATTGTTTTTCATTTTGTTCAGTGGATAGTGGGTAGTGACAAGTGGATATTTCGTTATTAACTATTAACTTGTCACTACCCACTATTCACTGAGAAAAATTCAAAGCCTCATGAGCCACGACAAACCTGCCGAGAACAAGTTAGATGCGGAAAATGACAAATTCTTTACCACGCCTTTAATCGTCATTTTTATAACGATCTTTATTGACCTTATCGGCTTCGGGATCGTGATTCCGATACTGCCGTTGTATGCGCAGAGCGAACTTTTTCAGGCGTCGCCGTTTTGGATCGGCCAGTTGACGGCCATTTTCTCATGGATGCAGTTTTTCTTTACGCCGATTCTCGGACGGCTCTCGGATAAATACGGGCGACGGCCGATTTTGTTTGTTAGTTTGCTTGGGTCTGCGGTTGGTTATTTTGTGGTCGGAGCGGCAGGCACACTCGTTGTTGTTTTTATCGGACGCGCTCTAAGCGGTATCTCGGGCGGCAGCATCTCGACCGCGCAGGCCTATATCGCCGATGTCACGACAAAGGAAAACCGGGCGAGAGGCATGGGGCTGTTTGGCGCGGCATTTGGGCTTGGCTTTATTTTCGGCCCGGCAATTGCCGGCGTTCTGAGTAAATACGGCATCGCGGTGCCTTTCTATTTCGCGGGTTTTTTGTCGTTGGCAAATGCGGTCGCAGTGTATTTCGTCCTGCCCGAATCGCTCAAGCCCGAATCGCGTCTGCACGAAACTCCGCGAAAAGGAAAGCTGGCAGAGACATTTGAAGCCCTCGGCAACCCAACTTTTCGCGGCATCTCACTGGTTTATTTTCTGTTGATAACGGCGTTTTCGATAATGACGACTGCATATGTGCTGTTTACGGCCTATACGTTTGGATATACCGCCGAGCAGAATGGTTATCTTTTTGCCTATGTCGGAGCGGTTTCTATCGTCATGCAGGGATTTATATTTGGCGCGGCTGCAAAAAAATTCGGCGAATCTCGGCTGGCGATTTTAGGCTGTCTGATCTTGACCGCAGGTTTGTTTGCAACGCCTTACTCGTCACCTGCTTTTGGCGGACTGGCGGGTCTGCTTGTGGTTTCGGCATTGATGGCAATTGGAAATGCTTTTGCAACACCCGCACTTTCAAGTCTTGCCTCGAAGAATGCCGAGGCTCACGAACAGGGCCGAACATTGGGCGTGATGCAAAGCGGCGGCAGTTTGGCGAGAGCGATCGGCCCTGTGATCTGCGGCATCCTGCTTAATAATTCAATGAATATGATCGATGCGTCCACAGTCTATCGAACATATTGGGCGGCGGCGGCGATAATGTTCGTCGCGTTTTTGGTAGCTTTATATTTTGCGAGATCTGTTGAGAAAAAAACTTTCCGAACAAACTAAAAACTCAAAAGTAAAAACTGAAAATGAAAGGCGTCATGCTTTTGTTTTCAGTTTTTAGTTGCCACTTTTCAATTTGTTCGAAAAGTTTTACTGTTAGCTGATCGCCCGCTTACGTTTGTTTGTCTGAACAGTCGGAAAAACGAGCCTGAATGTCGCGCCGTCGCCTGTTTTGCTTCTCGCTTCTATCGTTCCGGCGTGTTCCTGAACAATTCCGTAGGAAACGGCGAGGCCGAGGCCGGTGCCTGTGCCGACTTCTTTTGTGGTGAAGAACGGGTCAAAAACCTTTTTCAGATTTTCGGCGGGAATGCCTTCGCCGGTATCAGAAACCTCGACTACGGCAACGCCGCTTTCTTCAACAAAAGTCTTTAGCGTGATCGTTCCGCCGCTAAACATTGCGTCGCGTGCATTGAGGATCAGATTTGTAAACACCTGCTGCAGTTTTCCGGCGCTGCCGGATATTTTCGGCGGGGCGGCGGCGTATTCCTTGACGATCTCGATGTTGGATTTGCGAAGCTGCGGTTCGAGCAATTGGAGAGTGTCGTTGAGAAGTTTGTTGAGATCTATCTCACCAAATTCTTCTGAGTTGCCGGTGCGGGAAAAATTTAGAAGATTGCCGACGATATTCGACGCGCGGTCGGTTTGCCGCTGCATCTTCTGGAGGAGCGCGTGTTTGGGATCGGTTTCGGGAATCATGCCGAGCAGCATTTGCGTGTAGCTCGAAACGCCGGTCAGCGGCGTATTTACTTCATGAGCCACACCGGCAGCAAGCAGGCCGATGCTCGAAAGTTTTTCGCTTTGCTGAAGCGTCTCTTCGAGCTTGACGCGCGAGGAAACATTTTCGAGAACGATGATCGCTCCCGTTTGCTGATTTGAGACGGAGCGGAGCGGAGCGACGGCAACATTTAATATCAACGACCTGCCGCCGACATCGTAGGTGTGCAGCTTGTAGGCATTACGCACCTCGGTCAGGTGCCAACGCGATTTTCCGAGAATGTTTTCGAGGTTGCGGGCAAAACTTTCGTCAAATATCTCTTCGACCAGCTTGCCTACCGTCTCATCGCGACCGAGGCCGATCATTTCTTCAAACGGCGAGTTACATCGCGTGATGCGGCCATTTTCATCAACGGCAAGCAGGCCTACATTAACCGATTCGACAATTGATTCGTTAAATTCTTTGAGCAATGCAAGTTCTTCGGTGTGCTGTCTTTGCTGTCCGTAAAGCTGGCTGTTTTCGATAGCGACCGCGACGTAGCCCGAAATTGTTTTCAAGATCTCAAGATCTTCGGATGAGAGAAGCGAGCCGTCGCTTGCGCGCCCCAAACCGATCACGGCGACCATTCTGCCGCCGACAACGCACGGGACGAAATAATGCAGTTCCTTGCGTCTGTTTACTCGGCGATCACCATTTCCGTTTGAAATTGTCGCATCGACATCCTGAACATCAAACTCGTCCGCCCGAACAACGCCGGTCAATGTAGCTTTCTGCCGAATCATTATTCGAAAATCGGCGGGTATTTTATACTCTTCGCTCAGGCCGACTGATTTTGCGATGCGGTAGTGCTCGATTACTTTTTCGTCTTCGACAAAAACGGCAACTTTTTGAACATCGAGCACCTGGCAAATACGCTCGGTCAACCCGTCAAGCAACGGCGCAAGCGAAGTGGTGGCAGAAAGTGTTTTGCCAAAATCAAGCAGGCCCTGCCGCAGATCGTAACGCTCTCCGTAAAAATATCTGTCAGCTTGTTCCTGTAAGAATTTCTTTAGCGGCTCGCTGAGTAAAACGATGGCTGCCATCGCAATGATGGCGATAAGCGCCCTTAGCGTAATCTCAGTTGTCGAAAGATTGTTGCCGACAGCGAGGAAAACGAGACCAAGAGCGACAGCACCGATCATCATCGCAATCGCAATCGTGGTCATTGCATAGACCAGCGCGCGGCGAACCACAACATCGACGTCCATCAAACGATAGCGAACGACCGAGTGGCCAAAGCTCAACGGTATCAACGCGAGAGGCAGCGTCGTTATCGCAGTGCTGAAATTGTCGTTTGGGATAGGTATGCCGAGGCGTTCGACAAGCTGCATCAGCACGACCGGAACTATTGCGGTGATCGTTCCCGCCATCGTCCATTTCAAACGCTGGCGAACCAGCGGTTGGCGAAACTTAAAGAACCGCCAGACAAGCAAACTCGCGCCCGCCGAAACGCCGATGACAAAATGATAAAAATTGGCTTTGTATAAGACACCGAAAAGATTTGAACGGTCGGTCAGCCGTGCAATGTATTCAGTAACGAATGATTCCGGCCAAAACTGCGGCACCAGCGACGCAAATATCAAAATGACCGAGAAAATTGCAGCCGGCATGTAAAGAACGTATGTTTTCCAACGCGGGTTTGTAAATACCGCGCTTCGAATCGGGTAGCGAAGACAAAAATGCAGAAAGAGCGGAACAAAAGCGGCGAGAGCAATGTTGTCCAAAAGATCGACCGCAAGGTCAAAATCCTTCCCGATGCCGATAGCTTTATATGTGTGAAAAATAAACGCCGCGAGACAAATGGTCGCAAAATGCAAAACGAACGGCGAGCGGCTGCCCTGTTTGAAAAGCACAAAGATGCCGACGCCAAGCCAGATCACGCCGACGATCGAGAGAAAGATGATTGACGGCGACCATCGAGGTATCGGGTCTATGCGCTTCAGGTCGGCAAAATAGAAATTGTCCGGAGACGAATAGGAGGGCCGTTGATAAAAATAGGTTAAACTGCCGTCAACGCCGGTCGTTTCGAGATACATCTGCACGTCAGCGGGCGATGTGATCTCTTCGGTCTTTTCGCCGTCAAAGCCGATGCCGAGCAGCTTGTCGCCAACTGCAATTCCGGCCCGCGAACCGGCAAATCCAGGCGTGACTTTCGTCGCATAGATGCCGTCGGATTTCTGAACCCAATTAATTCCATCGGTCGGCGGAAGGTTTTGGAGAGCTCGCTGAGACAAGTTGAGCGCTGCGGCTGTCACAAACAGCACACACGCCATGAGCCAAATCAGGCTCCGACTTGTCAGCATTTTTTCCTTCATGGCTTCAAGGCATACCTCTGCCAAGTTATTTTAACGCAAAACACGTTCCAATTAATAAAAACGGAAATGCGGGGCGCGATTCCTCGTTTTGTTCGAAAAAATCGTCGCTTTGCCTATAATAATAATATACCCGGCCATCTCAGATTATTCAGCTTTTTGCTTTATAATCCGAGAATTTGGACGACTTCCATTGCACAAGCCCGCACATAAGTAAGCGCGGTACATTCAACGTTGCGTGTACCGCCCTTACTTACGTGCGGGCTTGTGCATCCATACTAGAACCTTACTTGTATGCCGCCGCGTAGCATTCGTCCCTGGCCTGTCAGATTCAGGCTCCCTTCCTCGCCTGTAACGAACGATTGAAAATCGAAAACATTTCGCGCATCAACGATAGCCTGAGCGCGTAAGGGCAGGCCGAAGGTCGGCAGGCTTTGCGTAACCTCGACGCTCAGGCCCGGATCGTATATTGCCAGCCGTCCCTTAAAAGGATCAATGGCAAAGACCGTAGCCTGAGGCGAGAGGCGAAAGATTGTTCTCACGCTTGTTCCGGTTTTCAGATCGGCTGCCAGTTGGCCAAAGAATGAATGGAAGAAATCGCTCTCAAAAACATGCAGCGGGTCGGTTATCGCGGCGGTCGAAAGTTTTTGGCCGTTACCAAAAGCATAACCTGACGAAGCCGTAAACAGCTTATTGACCCGCCGTGTATAAACGACCCTTAAGCCCTGCGATTTTCCTTGTTGGTTGGCGACAAATTCATCAAAACCATCGCTGCCGAGCGTGGCGAACGAAAAACTGTTTAGCCCGACGCCGCGTCCAAGCGTCGTGTCAAAGAAAATGTTTGCCTCGACGCTCGAATTGTTATCTATTACCCGCTCGACGCCAAATTCGAGACGGCGGCTTTTATTCATTTGCGGTTTGCCGTGGACAAGAACAAAATCTTCGACCGAAACCGGTTCGGAGAACGCGATGCTTTCGCCTTCAAGATCTATCGAATGCGCCCCACGTCTTTTCTTCGGTTTGAGTTGTAAATGCAGTTCTCAATCGCGTCTTTGAATTGAGATCGTATTGAAGTCCGAGACGGGGCGAAAGCGATGCATCATTACCTGCTCCGACAAAACGGGAGTAATCGAGGCCGAAAACAAAGATTATTCCCTCGCGGATTTTCCATTCATCCAAAGCCTGAAACGACAATTGGCCGAGCGGCTTTTCTTTATTCTGTGCCGTGACATTTCCCAGCCAACCTGCCGACGAGTTAAACCGAAACACATGATCGGCGGTCGGCTGCAATTTAATGTCGGCCTCGAATCGCTGTGGCGCGTTTTTTCCGGTACCTGTTTGACCTGCAATGATAATCTCTGTGCCATCACCCGCCGGAAGCAGCGTCGCAAAATTAACTCCGGCGTAGCTGCCGTTGTCAGAACCGGCGACATATGTCTCCACTACGGTTTGAGCCTTTTTGCGAGACAGGTTTTCCTCACTTGCATCGATTGAGGCTGTGTCGTTTTCGTCAATCGGAGAATTGCCTTCTTGATTTTGATAAATGGAACGCTCGGACTGGGCACCGCGAATGCGCCATTTAGAGCTGTTACGGTCAAGTCTTTTTTCTGGAAGTGTGCCGCCGCTGCCGGCGCGTTCAAGTTTGAATCCGTAATTCAACTCGGCGGCACGAGCCACTTCAACCCCAAACAGATATGTAGGATTAAACCCCTGCGCGACGGCCAACACGGTATAAGTTCCGGGCATTATCTTTGCCAAGAAACTACCGTCAGCGGACGACGTTACCTGTTTTAAGAGTTTTGAAGTTCCCGTCCGAAATATTGCGACCGTTGCATCGCCGATCGGGCTGCCGCTGTCGTCGCGGACGATGCCTTTTATTATGCCTAACGGCCCGCTATTGTTTAGAACGATATTTGAACTCGCCGCAGGCGCATTTGCAAATGACGCCAAAACCGGCATCAACAGCAAAAGCAAGATCTGAAAAGATCTCTCGATTTTATTTTTAAAATTCACAAGTTCGGACCCGAAGCGCGTAACTCTCGTATTTTGTTCCGAAAAATCAGGCATGTCAAGCTAGATTCTCGATTGTAAGATGCGGCAAAACTTGACAAAGTTTGCCCTTAGGCTAAAATTGAATTCTGCCTTTTTGGCAGATCAGGGAGACGTGGCTGAGCGGCTGAAAGCGGCGGTTTGCTAAATCGTTGTAGCGTTAAAAACTACCACAGGTTCGAATCCTGTCGTCTCCGCCATCCATTTTCAAGGTAAGCTATCAAATTTTCCGGTTTGGTAGCTTTTCGTGTTTTTGCGCAATCGTTCTTATGTTGAATACGACATGGCAGAAACACGAAATATTGAGAACGTAGAGAAGTTTTCCCAGCAGCCTTCAAAGTGACCGAGAGCAATGTCTCCCAAAACGGCATAATTATTGTGAACTACGGGCGCGCAGGCGCTGTGAAAATGGGCGAGCCTCAGATAGTTTAAGTTCGTAGTCCAGCTTTGTGTTGAGTGAAGTGTGGTTGGAATCCTCTCATTGGTGGATACTTGACAATTGTGTAAAGCTTAGTTAGAGTTACGATACAATTAGTTAGGGGAGTAGAAGCCTCTGTTTGCTCAGAGGTTCACCGCATCGTCAATACGTTCGCATAAATAGCCAAGCGATCCGGTGCGTTGGGAAATATCGAGACCTTTTGCGGCTTTAGTCTGCAAGAGGTCTTTTTGCGTTTGCAGACTCAACACAGAAGGAGAATGCGAATGAAAAATTTCTTGATGCAAGGTATCGCGGAATATCGAAATCAATCTAAGAACGAACAACAATTCAGCGGGTACGCCCGTCGAATCCGGAACTTACTACAAGTTGGCGAACCAATAACCGACGGCTCATATTTGCTAATGCTGACGCCGATGATAGAGGTCGCATGGGTAGATGGAAGGATAGGGCGGCCTGAACAGAACGCAATCCTAAAGACGGCGGAGTTCTACGGTTTGCTACGAGCTGATGAGAATTTTGTTGAAATAATGTCGAGGCTTTCAACACGTCCGACGGCAGCCATGATCGAGCTTTGGTGGGATGGAATAGCCGACCTGCTTTCCGGCCTGCCAGTTGGCCAGACCGCGGCGATCTCGTCGCTCGTTCTGGCGCAAACGCGTTACGTAGCGGATCTCGGCCAGAAACAAATATTTGGCATGTGGCGCGGTCATTCTAGTGGCGAAGACGAGCTGAGTAAGCTCAAGGAAACTGAGGAACGATTTTCCAGTTTAGAGATGAGACAACCTCAGTCCGGTTCTGGAACGAAAAAGCGTGGCATTAATAACCGTCTTAAGTTGCTGCCGCTCGTAAAGGTCGCGTGGGCCGATGGCCGGATAACGAAACGGGAACGGCAGATGATCTTCGACTCCCTTTTTGATCTTGGCGTTGACCCGAACAATGAAAACCTAACCCAATTGCTCGGTTGGCTGGAGATAAGCCCGAAGGACGAGTTTTTCCATGAGTCACTCGAAAAGCTGAGAGCGGGATTAGAAACGCTCAACGATGACGAACGCGCCAAGGAGAAATATAGCCTGATCTCGCAATGTACGCTGGTCGCCGAAGTTTCAGGCGGCGATTCAAATTTCCCTGCCGGCGGGAAGCGAATCTGTGACGAGGAAATTACCGCGGTTAAGCAGATCGCGAAGATTCTCACCGGTGCTATAAAGCGCGGCTAATTATAACCTCGCTATTCTGCGAGCAAACGGTAACGGCTTGAGTGTGTACCGAAGGAGAAAGAAATGAGTTTATTTCCGATTGCCGAATATTGGTGGTTCTACGCCGGATTTCTTGTGTTTGTATTAGCGATGCTCGCCATAGACCTCGGAGTTTTCAATCGAAAGGAACATGTCGTCTCGTTTAAGGAGGCGACTATTTGGAGTGCGATCTGGGTTGCTCTCGCGTTAATTTTTGCCGGAGGATTTTATCAATACACATTGACAAATTTTGGGGCAGAGATCGCCAAGACCTCGACGCTCGAATTCCTGACCGGCTACGTTCTCGAATATTCTTTGTCGGTTGACAATATTTTCATTTTTGTGCTCGTGTTCAGCTACTTTGGCATTCCGGCAAAGTATAAGCACCGCGTTCTGTTCTACGGCATTCTCGGAGCGCTCGTTTTCAGGGCGATCTTTATCGCTATGGGCTCGGCACTGATGCAGTTTCACTGGGTGATATACCTGTTTGGCGCGTTTCTGATAATAACCGGAATCAAGATGTTTTTTACGAGCAAGGAAGAGATCGAGCCTGAAAAGAATCTGTTGATCAGAATATTCAAAAAGTTCATGCCGGTCACGAATACGATCGACGGCAAGAGCTTTTTTCTAAAGATCGCGGGTCGTTGGCATGCGACTCCGTTGTTCATTGCCTTGCTGTTTTTGGAGGCAACGGACATCATATTCGCGGTTGACAGTGTTCCCGCAATCTTTGCGGTAACGAATGAGCCGTTTATCGTGTTTACTTCGAATATATTTGCGATACTCGGTCTTCGGTCATTGTATTTCATGCTTGCCGGCGTGATCGACAAATTCTACTTATTGCAATACGGCCTCGCGGTAGTGTTGGTTTTTGTGGGACTAAAGATGGTCTGGCTAAATGACCTATTCGGCGGAAAGTTCCCGATCTCATACTCGCTTGGATTCATTCTGGCGGTTATCTCGGCATCGATCATTTTATCGCTAGTCTTTCCGCGCCGCAAGGACGTGGTGACGTAGTCGGGGCCGCCTATTATTAGCAATGATAAAGATTTGTTCGGCGGATTTTTATTATGGCCGCTGAGACGAAACGGGAAATAGAACCCGTCCCGACACTTTGAATGGAATTGGTTCGAATTTCGGGTAAATTTCTAACTAAAAATGGAGATAAATAAAATGAAAAAAATGATTCTGAGCATGGCAATGTTATTTGCCTTAACAACAATTGGTTTTGGTCAATCGGTTGCTAACTTTAATGTTACCGAAAAAATGGTTTTGGACGCACAAATCGGCTGGTGCAGTGCGTTAGTCCACATTAACGAAACGAAAGAAAAAGGCGGCGATTATAAAATGGTTGCGTCGGAAATTATTGACGCCGCTTATAACTATCAAAACGGCGTTGTACTTTTCAAACCGACTCTGACTACCGGCGATCAGGTTTTCCGCATGGATAAAGAAGGTGCTTTGGCATATTTTGTCGGAGGAAACGCGAAATACGCGGGTGATTCGGGATTCGCTCTGAAAGGCTGGAAGAAATGCGAAAGCAAACCAAGAGGAGTTATTTTGAATGGCGACACGGCTCTTTCTATGGGCAATGTTCACTTTTGGGATAAAGACGGCAAAGAAACCGTTGTTGACAAAACTTGGGGATACAAAATGGACGACAAGGGTAGCTTGAGAATTGTTTTGCATCACTCGTCATTGC
>JAYVFJ010000016.1:0-14629 GCA_043773225.1 Chloracidobacterium sp. | reverse complement strand
AAGCCTCTCAAAATTAAGGCGATCGGTTCAATTGACATCTCAGGAGTTACCGAAGGTACATTGTTAAGAGATACATATAGGTTTGGTAGAACCGGTATGTTTGGCCATGTTGAGATACTCTTTGACGATGACATGAGATACGGCCCAATCCCAACGGATGCAATGACGATTTATCTAGCAATTTCGAATGGCCGAAAGCGAACAAAGGTATCCACCGTTGGAACTTCGGTGACGCAAACGGCGTTTGATGATAATTTCAAGCGATCTATCGTTGTCGCATATGGTCGGCACCGAGGCCGCGAGTATGCTTTGATGGTAGATTGCCAAGGGAGAGAAGCGGACGAGAAGTGAAAAAATATAGAGTAGGAATTTTAGGAGCGACAGGCACAGTCGGACAGAGGTTTGCACAGCTTTTGGAGGGGCATCCGCAGTTTCAGATCAGCGCGATGGCGGCGTCGGATCGGTCGGCGGGGAAGCCGTATTCTGAGGCTTGCGCGTGGAAGTTGGCAGGGGCGATACCTGAGTCCGTTCGCGACATTGTCGTCTCGCCGATCGAGCCGCCTTTGGATTGTGACTTAGTGTTTTCGAGCCTGCCTTCAAGCGTCGCACGCGAGACAGAAGAGGCGTTTGCACGAGCCGGTTATCCTGTTATCAGCAATTCGTCGAGCTATCGGATGGACGAGGATGTGCCGCTCCTGATTCCCGAGATCAATCATGAACATGTCGGCCTCATCGAAACTCAGCGTGCAAATCGCGGATTTACGAAAGGTTTTATCGTGACCAACCCCAACTGCGCCGTCGCGAGTTTCGCGCCGCCGCTTGCCGCTTTGCATCGAAAATTTGGTATCGAAGCTGTCATTCTGACGACATTTCAGGCGATTTCGGGTGCCGGTTATCCTGGGGTTGCGTCGCTCGACATTATGGACAACGTCATTCCATATATCGCGGGCGAAGAGCCGAAAGTCGAGATCGAAGCGCAGAAAATAATCGGTGAATTTGCTGACGGAGCGATCATCAAGGCAGATTTCGCGGTCTCAGCGCAATGTTTTCGCGTCAATGTGCTCGACGGCCATATGGTTTCGCTTCGCGTGAAATTGAAAAACCGAGGGACGCTCGAAGAAGTCGTCGATTCGATAAGGAAGTTCCCATCTCTCGATCTCCATTCGTCGCCAAAGCATTTTATGGAAGTAACCGACGAGCCTTCACGGCCGCAGACGCGCCTCGACCGCGACAACGGCAACGGCATGACGATCACCGTCGGACGCATTTTCCCCGACAATATCTTTGATTACCGCTTTGTTTCATTGAGCCACAACACGCTGCGCGGTGCTGCCGGCTGTGCTGTGCTAAACGCTGAACTGCTTATAAACAAAGGGGTTATATAAGGCGATAGCAATATTTGCTAATTTTTGTTATTCTATTTTTCATGAATGTATCACTAACACCGGAGCTTGAAAAGCTGATAGAAAACAAAGTCAAAAGCGGCCGTTATATCACGGCCAGCGAAGTCGTCCGCGAAAGTTTGCGTCTTCTCGAACGAGAAGATGAATTGAGACGGCTTAAATATGAAGAACTGAAAAGAGAGGTTCTCAAAGGCGTTGAGCAGATCGAGCGTGGCGAGTATATTGAATTTACATCTGAGCAACTGCCTGATTATGCAAAAGAGATCGGAAGGCGAGGACGCGAGCGGCGTAACGCAAAAAAAGGCTAAGCCAGATGGCGACTTTCAAATTTTCAACGTTTGCAGATGCTGACCTCGACGAAATCTGGGATTTTATTTCCACCGATGCGGACGACGTTGCCGACAAGTTCATACTCATTCTCATGGAGAAGTTTGAACTGCTCGCAAATCACCCGTTAATTGGCCGCGCCAGCGATGATCTTCGTCCGGGGGTTCGCGGCTTTCCTTGTAAGAATTATTTGATCTTTTATTTCCCGACCGACTACGGAGTCGAGGTATATCGCGTTTTGCATGCCGCTCGCGATGTCGAACTAATATTTACTGAAGAACACGAATGATCGAACGATATACATTGCCCGAGATGGGGGCCGTCTGGTCGCAGCGGAATAAGTTTCAGAAGTGGCTCGATGTCGAGATCGCTGTTTGCGAGGTTCATGCCGCGGACGGAACGATTCCCGCCGATGCCCTCGCTGAGATCAAGGCTAAGGCCGCGTTTACGGTCGAGCGTATAAGCGAGATCGAGAAAACGACCGATCACGATGTGATCGCATTTACGACAAACCTTGCCGAGAACATCGGAGAATCATCACGCTTTGTTCATTACGGCCTGACTTCGAGCGATGTGGTTGACACGGCGAACGCGCTGCTGCTTAAAGAGTCGTGCGACATTCTACTCGCTAAGACCGATGCTTTGCTTGAGGTGTTGAAACGCCGCGCGTTCGAGTTCAAAGACACGCCGCAGATTGGACGGACGCACGGAATACATGCCGAGCCGACATCGTTCGGTTTGGTTTGGGCGCTTTGGTATTCGGAAACAAAACGAAATAAAGATAGGCTCTTAAAGGCGAGAGAGATAGTCTCATTCGGCAAGATCAGCGGAGCGGTCGGAGCGTTCGCGCATCTTGATCCGAATGTTGAAGAGCGTGTGTGTGAAAAACTCGGATTGAAAGCCGCCGAAGTTTCGACTCAGATCATCCAACGCGATCGCTACGCCGAATATCTTTGCACGCTGGCAATCATTGCTTCGACGCTGGAGAAGATCGCACTCCAAATTAGGCATTGGCAGAGAACTGAGGTTAGGGAAGCACAGGAATTTTTTAAGACAGGCCAAAAGGGATCGTCTGCGATGCCTCATAAGCGTAATCCCATTCTTTCGGAACGCATATGCGGAATGGCGCGAACCATTCGTGCAAATTCAATCGTCGGATTAGAAAATGTGGCTCTTTGGCATGAGCGCGACATTTCGCATTCGTCCGCCGAGCGCATTGTTCTGCCAGACTCAAGTGCGACGCTCGATTACATCCTCGCCAAGACGACAAGCCTACTCGACGCGCTCATCGTTTATCCCGAGAACATGCTTAAGAATATCGATCTCACACACGGCCTGGTTTTTAGCGGCCAGCTTTTGCTTGCTCTCACGCAAAAAGGAGTCTCACGCGAAGAGGCATATACATGGACGCAAAGAAACGCGATGAAGATATGGGACGAAGGCGGCGATTATCAGGAGCTAATAAAGAGTGACGCGGACATCGCTTTGCAACTTTCGGTTGAGGAGATCGCCCGCGTTTTTGATCTGCGGCATTATCTGCGTAATATTGATAAGGTTTTTGCCCGTGTATTTGGTTAGTTAGACCACGTGTCGGCCATTTTTCCGATGAGTGGAAACTTAAAAATCTTACCCCGAAAGGCTTGAATACAACTGATTATCCAACCTGCAAAAACGGCAAGCCCATAAGCGAGCAACGCGAGATACCCAAGGTATCCAAGCAAAATTGCAATGTATCCCAGAGTTGGTATGTTGATAGCAGCGGCAACGCCGTAAACGATCAAGCTGACGACCCATAAGATAACCCAGCCGATAGGGATGGCGACTAATGCAACGACCGCGCTCCCCAGCAGCAACAGTGATTGGACCGCGTGAAAGCGTGCCAGTTTGCTGGTCTTGTCCGTGGCGATGACAATAATGCTCCAGATCACAGGAAATGGGCCGAGCGGAATGTATGAGAGTCCGGCCGCCATATTTTGATCAAGTCCAAACACTGACTTTCCCGATGAAGTTTCCATATATTTACGCTGCCCCTTTTAAAAGTTTGAGAGTCCGGTTAACACTGTTGAGATGAAGTTTACCTACTCGCAAGGTTGATCCGATCGAAGGTCAGGTTGTGCAGCGAATAAGCGGTCTTCGCTCCTGTCGTTACCACGCCGACGACGATCTCGCTGGCCATCTGGAACGTTTTTGGCGGCGCGCCGGAACCGGTCTGATTCGGATCCTGGGCAAAATTGATCGTGACAGTTTTGCTCTGTCCCGGAGGCATCTCGGTCGTTGATCCAAAGACAAAACGGAACTCCTGTCCGCCTTCCTGTAGAACATCCGATTTAATGTCGTCACGTTTTGCGAGAACAGTCACGATCTCGGCAGGATTATAATAGGGTCCTTGCAAATGTTGCAATCCGACGCCAACGACACTCATTCCGGCCACATCCGTGTTACTGAGACGCCAAATCCCGCCGTTTTCATCAACCAAAGTAGATCGTAGATAATTAGCCATGCTGCCGCAATTATACTCACACGAGTTCGCGTTCATTGCGACTACGACCGGCTTCTCTTTTTCGAGATTTGTGAACTCAAAAACGACCCTGACACCCGCCTGCCCGGTATCGAGTTTTAGCGGCGAAAATGATTTAAGAACCACTCTAAGAGACCCGATGTCCTTTGAAGCAATGGGCACTGAATTCTCTACTTTAACCTGCGAAACATCCGCAGGAGCCGATGAAGAGTTCGATGTCGTCGCTGCGGCATTATTAGCGGGTTGAAGCGGTGCGGGCGTTGATCTGACATTACCGGCGGCTCGTTGGTATTCGCCAAAATTTCGCTGAATAAGAAACCAAGCTGCTGCTATGCCTAAGATCAACAATCCAATCATGCCGACAAAAATAATCGGCAGCTTGCTCTTTTTCTTGTGCGGCATAACCACTGTTTCCGCAGTCTGAAAAACGGATTCGGCTATCAGCGCGGTGCCGTCATCCAGACAAAATGACTGTGAGTCATCGTAAATACGACTGCAACCGGGACATTTTTTCATCTAGCTTCTCCATTGTCTATTTTGCTGGAACAACATATTTCCATAATTCATTTCCATGAGGTCCGTCATCTGCTGTAAAAAATAAAGTCCCATTAATATAGATCAAATTTCTTGGATGTGAACCAAAATTACCAAATGGCTTAATGTCTTTGACCATAATGGTTCCAGCAGCCGTACCGTCACTTTTCCACAACTCAGCACCGTGAACGCCATCATCGGCACAAAAATAAAGCACGCCGGTTACGTTTGTGAAAGAGAAAGAATTATCGCTAGGGCCATAATTTCGCAGTGGCGCGATAGAACCGGTTGAATCGGCGTAAAAGCTTCGATCAGGAGGCGGAACGTTAATATCCTTCACCATTACCGTTCCGGCAGTGGTTCCATTACTTTTCCATAACTCTGTGCCGTGAATACCATCGTTCGCGGCGAAAAATAATGTTCCGTTTACATTTGTTAATTCGTTAGGAAAACTTCCATATCTTCCATATTCTACTGCATTGATGTCTTTGACCATACCTGTGCCCTTCGCCGTTCCATCGCTTTTCCACAATTCCACGCCGGAATGATTGTTACCATCTAACGAAAAAAATAAATTGCCATTGACGACTGTCGAAATTGAAGTTCCTAAGAAAGGCAGATGGAAGCCTGGTTGAACCTCTTTAACCAAGACGGTGCCGGTTTCTGATCCATCGCTCTTCCACAATTGTCTGCCGTGAATTCCGTCGTCGGCAGTGAAGAACAAGGTGCCATTGACGTCTATAAGATTCTCGGGTTGCGACCCTTGCGTGTCGCCAGTACTTGTGTAAACCGCATTTATGTTTTTAACTAACACTGTTCCCGATTCCGTTCCGTCGCTCTTCCACAGCTCCTGCCCGTGAGAGGGATCCCATCCTGAAAAGAAAAGAGCGCCTTTGAAGCTACATAAGTTTTTGGGAAGATACCCCATATCACCGTAAGTCTTGACAACAGTAGCTTCCCTGGCTGCTCGATCGATTTTCCACAGTTGGTTGCCACGTACTAAATTCGCGGCCCACGTCGCAAAAAAAACAACTCCATTAACATTTACAATCTGGCCAACATCTCCTGGATACTCCATAACCATTTTGGCTGATGAAGCTTGGACCGTACTGTCGTATTTCCACAGCGAGCGTCCGTCCGTATATCGGCCTTGACCGAAAGGGCCAGTGCCAGGAATATATGAAGGAGATAGGTAATACAAAATGCCATTAACATTCATAATGGAATCTGGAATATGTTTGTTTATGTTTACGGTTCCACTTTCCGTACCGTCACTTTTCCATATTCCTGAGTTGGACCCAACAAAGAACAAGCTGCCGTTGACGTTTGTTAAACTCCTAATGTAGGTACTATCTTTTCCGGGCGTAATCTCTTTTACCATGACCTGTGCATTTGTGCTGTAAGCAAAGAACGCGAGAATAATTGTTAGAATCGTTGTTAATGTTTTCATTTTTTTGTCCTCAGTTCTCCTCTTGCCGCCCAAATTTTGAAGGAGCAATCTGTGGCACTGCCCGATTACCGCAAGATTAGTTGCCAACCTAACCTTTCAATTGAGCCGCTTCCGCGTTTTTTACTAGATTGAACGACGCGCCGTATTGCCCTATGATGGGGAGTGGTTCTGCTTTGCCGTTAACTGCGTTAATCAATCCAATAATGACGCCGATGATACCGAGTCCGCACGCGAAATTGGCAAGAATACAGAGGATCGCTTGCTCGGTATGATACATCGCAAAACGATTCTTTCTTGCGTCTTCAACCAGCAGCGGAACGAAGAAGATAAAGTAGGCGATAATTGCCATAGCCTTTCCGGCCTCTATTTCTGCTTGTGGAATATTCATCAGTCTGGTGTCTGCCATTTTGAGTTCTCCTTTAGATTGTTGATTTGAAAAGATTGTTAGCCGAAAATTCACGTGAAATCTATCATAAGAGATTGATAAATACAAGAAACTCAGTCACAATCTACAATTTATTTCGGAGCGGTAAATGAAAGCTGTAGTTTACGTAACCCTAAAACCAAGCGTCCTCGACCCTCAGGGCAAGGCGATCCACCATTCCGTCGAACTCCTCGGCCACAATAATATTGGCGACATACGGCAGGGGAAATATTTTGAGATCGCTCTCGCCCCGACTGTTAGCGAGGCCGACGCACGAGCATCGGTTGAACAGATCGCAAAGGACGTTCTTGCAAATCCGGTGATCGAAGATTACAAAGTGGAGATCACGGGGTGAAATTTGGCGTTGTCGTTTTTCCGGGTTCTAATTGCGATCATGATGCTTATCATGTCGTGTCTAAGCATGTCGGGCAGCCGGTGGATTTTGTGTGGCATCAGGAGACCGATCTTCGGGGTTTTGACGCGGTTATCGTGCCGGGCGGATTTTCATATGGCGATTATCTGCGGGCCGGAGCATTGGCGAGATTTTCGCCGGTGATGAATGCGATCAAGCAGTTTGCCGCCGATGGCAAATTTGTATTCGGCATTTGCAACGGCTTTCAGATATTGTGCGAAGCCGGGCTTTTGCCGGGCGTCCTGATGCGAAACCGCAGTCTGCATTTTGTCTGTAAACACGTCAACCTGCGTGTTGAGAATAATCACACTCCGTTCACTTCCGAAGTCGATCCAGCCAAAGTGCTCTCGATACCCATCGCCCACGCCGAAGGCAATTACACCTGCGACGATGCAACATTCAATTCCCTCGAAGAAAACGGTCAGATCGTCTTTCGCTATTGCGATGATAACGGCGAGGTCACTGACCAATCCAACCCAAACGGAGCCCGCTCGAACATTGCCGGCATCTGCAACCAAAACCGCAACGTCCTCGGCATGATGCCGCACCCCGAACGCGCCTGCGAAGAGATGCTCGGCTCAAACGACGGCCGCGACATCTTTCGCTCTCTCGCCAACACTATCGGACGAATCTCTGCTTAGTTGAAAATTGATAATTTTTTCAAAATTCTCCATTTTCCATTTGCTCTGTCCCAAGCTGTCCCAAACCGCCGTGGGACAGTCTAAACGTTGCAAATAATACGCTTGCAGCCAGATTTTGGCTGCGTTCCACGATTTTTTGAAAAAATTCGCCGCATATTGGAGCAAAACTCATAACCCCAATAAACAGCTAGTTTAGGGCAAATCATGGTTTTGGAACACGGCGATCTTCAGTGGGACACGGCTGCTAAGTCGAAAGTAAAAAGTCAAAAGGCAAAGTTCAAAACAAAATACCAAAGTCTGTTTTCCTGCCGACTGCTCACTGCGTACCGCTTTCTTTTTGTCAAATATATATTCCCGCCCCAAGCTAACAAATTCTCAGACAAATTGAAATACCAATTTTCCGGATATGACGTGGTTTTCCGAATATGACGCAACTTTCCGATTATGACGTGGTTTTCCGGGTTGTTGCAATCAAGATCTTCCGGGCTTTGCCTTATTGCACTGCGGTCAGGCTCGCCTGACCGTCAGCGGTATCTTTATTATCTTCCTCGCTCGGAGGCTGAGCCTCCGAGCGAGGAAAGGGTGAGGTAACGTCACCCGGTCGGGCACAGCCGCGACCGCACTGCATTGCGGCAAAGCCGCAGTGGTCATATTTCGCTTGAAAAAAAAGCGTTTTGGCATTAAGCTATTTGCAAATTCGCGTTTTCAGACCGATCTTCCTTTGCTCTATGGCTGATCCATCAAGGTTCTTCTGACGAGCGTGAATTGTGTATTTCAAAGATCACGAAAGGAGATCGGTTTATGCTGCATATAATTTCTTCCTCGCGTCCACATTTTTCAAGTCTGATCCTTTCGTTCGCGTTTTGTGTTTGTTTGTCGGTACAGGTTTCGGCGACGCAGACGGACATTACGGGTCCGGCGGGAAGCGGCACGTTTGGTAATACCGTAACGGTTTTGCCGAACGGCAACATCGTCGTTATCGACACGGGTTACGACCTGTCAGGTCCTACCGTGTTGAATGTCGGTGCGGTTCATCTATACAACGGAGCGACGCTCGCGCTCATCAGCACTCTGACCGGAAGCACGGCAAGCGATCAGGTCGGCGTTGGCGGAATCACGGTATTGACCAACGGCAATTATGTTGTCAGCAGTAGGGATTGGGATAATCCGTCGCCGCTGACAACGAATGTCGGTGCGGTAACTTGGTGCAGTGCGACAACGGGTTGCAGCGGCGTGGTTTCCGCCGCCAACTCGCTCGTCGGCGGCACGGCAAGCGATCAGGTCGGCGGCTTCGGCGGAGTTACGGCGTTGACCAACGGCAATTATGTTGTCATCAGTTTTAATTGGGATAACCCGTCGCTCGGTGCAAGCAATGATGCCGGAGCGGTAACGTGGGGCGATGGCACAACCGGCACCGTCGGCGTAGTTTCCGCCTCAAACTCGCTCATCGGCGGCACGGCAACCGATCAGGTCGGCATCGGAGTTACGGCATTGACCAACGGCAATTATGTTGTTCAAAGTCAGAATTGGGATAACCCGTCGCCGGTGACAGCAAATGTCGGGGCGGTAACGTGGGGCAACGGCACGAGCGGGACGAGCGGATTAGTAACGGCATCAAACTCGCTCGTCGGCGGCACGGCAACCGATCAAGTCGGCTTTAACGGAGTTACGGCGTTGACCAACGGCAACTATGTCGTCAACAGTTTTAGTTGGGATAACCCGTCGCCGGTGATAGCGGATGTCGGGGCGGAAACGTGGGGCAACGGTGCAGGCGGCACGAGCGGATTAGTAACGGCGTCAAACTCGCTCGTCGGCGGCACGGCAAGCGATCAAGTCGGCAGCAGCGGAGTTACGGCATTGACGGGCGGCAATTATGTCGTCAGAAGTCCGAGTTGGGATAACCCGTCGCCGTTGATAACACAAGTCGGCGCGGCAACGTGGGGCAACGGCACCGGCGGCACAGTCGGCATCGTAACAGCCGCCAACTCGCTCGTCGGCGGCACGGCAAGCGATGCTGTCGGCAGCGGAGTTACGGCGTTGACCAACGGCAATTATGTCGTCATCAGTCCGAATTGGGATATCCCTTCGGATGCGAATGTCGGGGCGGTAACGTGGGGCAACGGCACGAGCGGCACGAGCGGATTAGTAACGGTATCAAACTCGCTCGTCGGCGGCAGGTTTGGCGATTTGGTCGGCGGCGGCGGAGTTACGGTCTTGACCAACGGCAATTATGTTGTCCGCAGTATCGCTTGGGATAACCCGTCGTTGGGAAACGATGCCGGGGCGGTAACGTGGGGCAACGGCACGGGCGGCCCGTTCGGAACAATAAACCCGGGAAACTCGCTCATCGGCGGCACGCTAAACGATAATGTCGGCAGCAGCGTTACGGCGTTGACCAACGGCAATTATGTCGTTGGAAGTCAGAATTGGGACCAATCGCCGCTGATACCGAATGCCGGAGCGGCAACGTGGGGCAACGGCGCGGGCGGCACGAGCGGATTAGTAACGGCATCAAACTCGCTCATCGGAAGAACGGAAAACGATAATGTCGGCGGCGGCGGAGTTACGGTCTTGACCAACGGCAATTATGTTGTCCGCAGTGCGAGTTGGGGGCAACCGGTGGGGTTTCAAAATGAATTCGGGGCGGTAACGTGGGGCAACGGCACGACCGGCACAATCGGCTTGGTTTCACCAGCGAACTCGCTCGTCGGCGGCACGGGATTCGATCGTGTCGGCACCAACGGAGTTAAGGCATTGACCAACGGCAATTATGTCGTCAACAGTACTGAGTGGGATAACCCGTCACCGGTGGTTGTTAATGCTACCGCTGTTACCTTTGGCAATGGGGCAGGCGGAACGAACGGTTTGATTACCAACGGCGCAACTGGCGGCAACAGCGTCGTCGGCACGGTGGCAAACGGCACGAATGCCTTCGCCTTCGATGCCGCGCGCAACCGTCTGGTCGTCGGACGGCAGGCAAGCAACACGGTTAGCATTTTATCTTTCACGACAACCGCCACTGCCGACGGCGATTTGAGCAATGCGGCAAATTGGGATAGCGGTGTGCCGAACGGTCTGTTAACGGGAGTGATTCCGAGCGGACGGACGATGAGCATTAGTTCCGTAATGAATATCGGGCAGATTCAGGTGCAGTGTGGCGGCAATCTGACGGGCGGCGGCGCGGCGGCGTATATCGTCGGCAGCGTCAGACGGGATTTCTGCGCGGCGGCGAATGAGAGCTTTACTTTTCCGATTGGTAACGGTGGCAATTATTCACCGTTGATGGTTTCAAACGCGAACGGCACGGGAAATCTGACGGCGGCGGTTACGGACACGTTTATGCCCGGACTGCCGCAAACCGCAAGCTCGCTTTCGCGGTACTGGTCGCTCGAAGGTGCGGGCATTACTGCCGATTTAACCTTCAATTACGTCAACGCCGATGTCAACGGCACGGAAGGCGATTACAAAGTCTTCCGCCGTCCGGTGAATAACAACGCGCTCGTTGCGCCGCACACGCCGTCGTCGGTTGACACGGCAAACAATACGATCACGGCGTTTGGTGTCTCGCAGTTTTCCGATTGGGGCGCAGCCGCGCAGCCACTTGCACCGCCGGTGACCCCGACGGCAACGTCAACGAACACAAGCACGCCGACGAACACGGCGACGAATACACCAACCGACACGCCGACACCTGCGGGTACGCCGACGCCCGGAGGATGCGCGTGGACTGCGTCCACGGTTTACCCGATCAACATACTCGATGGAGCATCCGCAACCGTCGGCGCTAATCTTTATGTTTTTGGCGGAGTAAGCAACAGTGTCATCATTGCGAACGCGAATAAGTTTGACGGCACGACCTGGACGGCGATCGCTCCTCTGCCTACAGCTTTGGAGTTTCCGACGGCGGTTACAGACGGTACAAATATCTTTATTTTGGGGGGTAACACCAGCACGCCGCAGACAACTCTTTACAGGTATAATGTCGCTTCAGATACTTATACGACATTGGCTCCTTTTACGACCGGGACATGGAATCAAGCGACGGTCTATCTAAACGGAAAGATCTATAAATTTACCGGCACGGGGCCGGCAACTGCTTCGACGAATGTGCTGGAAATATACGATGTTGCTGCCAATACATGGTCAACAGGTGCCGTATATCCACTTTCGGCAAGTTTCGTAAGCGCGTTCGCACAGGGCAACTTTATTTATGCAGCCGGCGGGGTCCAGACCGTTGGACCAGTAGAATCGTTAAAAACATATCGTTACGACCCGGTTGCAAACACATGGGATGACGCAGCCATGGCGGATCTGCCCGCGACCCGGCGGAGCTCGGCGAGCGGTTTTTATAACGGAGGCGGTGTAATGGCTGGCGGCTTTGTCGGCGGCTCGGCAACCGCAAATATTTCAAACACAGCAATTTCCTGGGATCCGGGCACCAACACATGGTTGAGCCTACCAAATATGTTGGGTGAACGGGCTCGTATGACGGGTGCAATTCTTGGCGGCAGCTTTTATGTTATCGGCGGCCGATCGATAGCATCGTCCGGATTTGTCGGTACCAACGACAATCAGAAATACACCTGTTCGTCCTCTATCAGCGGAACGATCACGTATGGCAATGCTATCGGCAATCCGGTGCCGCCGAGGTTCGTGAAGAATGTGTCGGTGGCGAGCACGGCAGGGTCGCCTGCGGTTGGGCCGATCATTACAGGAACGCCCGGAACATATACGCTGACTGGGTTTGGAGCAGGCTCATACGCGATCAAGCCGACCAAGCCGGGTGGTTCGAATGGAGCGATAACCTCGAACGACGCCGCACGGGTCGCACAGGGTGTTGTAGCATCACCGGGCTTTGTAAGCCAGAACCAGAGATTTGCGGCCGATGTGAGCGGCAACGGCGGTGTCACGTCGAACGATGCGGCACTGATCGCGAGGTTTGCGGCGGGCCTTACAGGCACGGGAAATGCCGGACAGTGGAAGTTCTTCGTTACGGGAGCACCGTCACCGCTTCCGACGGTGCCGCAGACCTATGACGACAGCCGGACTTATGCTTCGGTATCGAGCAACCTGACGGGCGAAGATTTTGTAGGCATACTTGTCGGCGAAGTTTCAGGCAACTGGAATCCGACGAGTCATCCGAGGCCGGGGGGCAGTGTGGAGAGTGGAGAGTCGAGAGTGGAGAGTGAAGACAGCAGTGATCAGTGGTCAGTGGGCAGTGGGCCGGTTAAGAACATTGCTGTCGAAATGCCTCAAATGACTGTCCCGCCGGACAAGGAGATTATTATTCCGGTAAGCGTTCAGGGCGTGGCTGATAAGCAGATTATCTCTTACGAGTTCGATCTCAGATACGATCCTTCGGTGATACAGCCTTTGGAGAATCCGGTTGATGTGGCGGGGACGGTTAGTCGAGGGCTTTCGGTTGTGGTTAATCCGTACGAACCCGGATTGTTGAGAGTTGTGATTTATGGAGCGTTACCGATAGACGAAAACGGCGTGCTGTTGAATCTCAGATTTACGGCAGTCGGAGCATCGGGTTCGGTATCACCGCTGACTTGGGAACGGATAATGTTTAATGAGGGCGAGTCGCTCGTGACGGCGACTGACGGGAGGGTTGAACTTTTCTGAACGATAGCGCGCAAGCCTGCGCGTTAGCAAGGGCGGTATATTCAACTTGAGTGTATCGCCCTTGCTGACGCGCGGGCTTGTGCAAAGAACCACGCCGCCGAAGCGGCTGCCACCCCTCCTTTGTAAGTAGGGGAGTTGGAGAGGCGTGGGTCATAGCGTCCTCCGGAAAGTAGACGGGAGACACGAGAAAGGAGAAGAGGTTGTCTGAAAATTGGGTTTTCAGGCAGCCTTTTTCTGCGCTTTTTGCGGCTTAAGCGCTCTTTTAATTGATTTTTTTGTTATTAAGCAAAAAAAATATCAAAAAGCTCTTGCAACTTATGAAACATTGGTGTATAACCTAATGCGGTCACAGTGTTTCCTAATATTTCCGGCATTAATTCAAAGGAGAGCGAAATGAAGTTAAATAGAAATAGACTCGCAATCGTTTTAAGCACCCTTTTAATCAGCGTAGTTTTATCCGTCATTCTTGCTACGCCTGTCCTTGCACAAACGCAAGATACGGACGTCGCTTTGCAACGCGGCTATAGGACAGGTTACTCCGATGGTTTTATGGCCGGATATAAGGATGTTATAGACAGCATTGCAAAAGATTATTCGCGTCATGCCGATTATTCAAAAGCGGACAGGGCATACAGCAAAGACTATGGCATGGTCGAAGATTACCGCGACGGTTATCAGCAGGGATTTGAGTCGGGCTATGACACGGGTTTTGAGAAACGCTCATTTGATGCGAACCTGCCAAGCGGCCTGAGTAAGCGTCCTGCGGCGGTTAATCAAATACAAACTGCGGCTACAGAAACAAATCCGCCTCAAACAGCATCCGGCAATCCAACTGAATTTCAAAGCAGCGGCAACGCAGTAATCATCATTCCGCGCGACACGGAATTGATCCTCGAACTGCAGGACGATCTCGGCACGCTGGAGACCCGTGAAGGCGCAAAGTTTACGGCAAAAGTTTCAGCTCCGTCCGAGATCGCCGGTGCGACGATCGAGGGCCGCGTCAGCAAGATCACAAAGCCGGGACGTTTGAAGCAGCGATCGGAAATTTCTCTGTCATTTGACCGGATAGTTTTGAACGACGCGCGCTGGAGCAATTTCAGCGCGGTTTTGACCGAAGTGATGCCCGTAAAAGGCGACAACGTAAAGCGTGTTGATGCAGAAGGAACAGCCATCGGGCAAAACTCATATAAACAGAACGCCATCAAGATCGGCGCTCCGACAGGAGCCGGTCTCATCATCGGCGGCATTGCCGGCGGGCCGGTCGGTGCCGCGGTCGGAGCCGGTGTCGGCGC
>JAYVFJ010000015.1:0-21313 GCA_043773225.1 Chloracidobacterium sp. | reverse complement strand
GGCAAGAGAATTAAGCTACATGCGTGAGCATGTAGTAGTAACGGAAATAGATTACAGCCCGTTTGCGGGCGACAGTATGCAACATATTACAATTATAAGCTTTAGAGGTGATCTGTCGCCCGCCAAGCGGGCTAGGGTCATTCCGTCAAATCGACTACATGCTCACGCATGTAGCTTTACTCTGTTGTCCGCAAAGCGGACTTTTGAGACAGTCACCGCAGCTTTTCCGCAAATAGAGCGGCACAGCCGCAATTAATTTCCTTATTTGTTGGTCATGTATTTGCCGGCCATGGATGCCAGATCGTCTATTACGCTGCCGTCTTTATCGGTGTCAAGCATGTTCGTCGCCATATCTATTATTGAATTGCCGGATGATTGTGGTGCAGCCGCTGTTTGTGTCTGGCTGCCGCCGAGCAATCCGCCCAGAATCCCGCCGAGGCCGTCTGAACCGACGCCTTGTTGCTGTTTTTGTCTGCCGAGGTAGCCCATAACGAGCGGGGCAAGGAACATAAGGATTTGAACGACCTGTCCCATACCCATACCAGTTTTTTGGCTGACATCTTCTGCGACTGCATCCTGTTTGTCACCGAGAATGTGCCCCAAAATGCCTCCTGCGTTCATAGCCGGTGACGGCGGAGCCTGGCCGCCAAAGATCGTCCCTGCAAGTCCGCCGAGATTATCAAGAACGCTGCCGTCGTGGTCTTCTTCGAGTGCCGTATTTAAACTCTGCGCTCCTTCCTGAGTTGTGGCATTATTGGCAAGCCCGTTTATCAAAGCTGGCAGAGCGGCCTGAATTGCGCTGTTGACCAACGAACTATCGGCTCCGACATTTTGGCTGATCTGATCAACCGCCTGATTTCCCTGCTCGCCGCCGAGCAAATCCTGTAATGAAAACATAAATAATCTCCTGGTGTTAAAATGAAAATGCCGACACGCACTGTGCAAGGCTTTAATAACTGTTGTGGCGATATATTAACAGAAATCGCTCTGCTTGCCAAAAAAATGCACCTCAGCCCGAAGAAAAAACTTACAGTTCAGGCCACAATTCTCGCGGCGGCGGTGAGTATATTTTTGCTGGCTTGTCTTGCGTTGGTGATGTGGCTTTGGCTCTCTCCTGACAATTACGCCGCTCCGTTGAGACACGTTGCGACGGTTGCAGGAACGAAAGGCGAATTTGGCGAGCCGTTTGGAATCGCTATAAAAGGTGATGATATTTATGTGTCCGACGGTCAAAACGGCAAGATATGGCGTGTCAGCGGCGGTGTTCCTGGCGTCTTTGCCCAAGAGCTGGATACGCCGTCGGGCATTGCCTTTGACAAGACAGGCAATTTGATCGTCGCCGATTCCGGTTCGCACACGATCAAATCGGTCAACACAAAAGGCGAAATTTCAATTATTGCAGGCTTTGACGGCGACTCTGGTTTTGCCGACGGTGACGCGGCGGCTGCATTATTTAACGCACCGATCGGCATTGCGATCGCCGGGGGCGGGAAAATATTTGTAGCCGATACATATAACGACCGTGTTCGCGTAATTGAAAATGGAAAAGTTTCAACCATCGCGGGCAGTTCGGCTGGTTATGCCGATGGCAATGGCGTGGACGCAAAATTTCATACACCGTGCGGCATTGCGATCTGGCATGACAAGCTGCTCGTCGCCGACGCCGGTAATCGCAGGATTCGCGTTGTCGAGCCGGACGGCCGTGTCTGGACGCTTGCCGGCACAGGCGAGTTGGCATTAAAAGACGGCTTGTTGTTATCTTCGTCATTTGTCCAACCGACAGCGATCACGGTTGATAAGAATGGTTTTATTTTCATAGCTGACGGCAACGCAATTCGGCGGATCGGTGGCAATGTATTCCCATTTGTTGAAACAATTTCCAATGAGACTCGCGGCATCGTTGATGGCAAAGCAGCTGAGGCACGATTCAACAGGCCATCGGGGCTTGTTATAAATAGTGACGGCAATCTGCTCGTCGCCGACAGCGATAATCGCCTTATCCGAAGTTTTAGCGCAAAAGAATCACGGCGGAAAATTTCGGCGGATAAAATTGCATTGCTTCGTGACAAGCCGGGAGAATTTCGCATTGCTCAGCCGCCTCGATGGCCGTTCGATCCGCCTGACGCCAAGCGTGATATTGCCGGAACGCTTGGCGAGATACGCGGTGAGATTCCTGAGACGAAAGATCCGGCCAGATTCCATAACGGCCTCGACATTGCCGGTGCTTACGGCGAGACAGCCGTATTTATCCGCGACGAAAAAGTGCTGCAGCCATTAGCAGCGCAGAATTTCGGCACTCTGCGCGAGCTGCTCAGAATGCCGACGATCGGATATATTCATATCCGTCTGGGACGCAGCGTTGCTTCCGTGCCATTTGGTGACGAGCGCTTTCGATTCGAGAAAGACTCTTCGGCAAAACTGACCGGCGTTCGCATTCCGCGCGGCACAAAATTCAAGGCGGGCGAGGCGATAGGGACATTAAACCCGATGAATCACGTCCATTTGATCGCCGGCCGCGCGGAAGCGGAAATGAACGCTCTGGACGCGCTGATCTTCCCTAATCTGACCGATTCACGAGCGCCGACTATCGAATCGGTAACACTTTTTGATGAAAATTGGCAAGAAATCGAAACACGTGGAAGCGTTTCGCGTATAAAGCTGACAGGAAAAACGCGCATCGTAGTCCGGGCATACGATCAGGCGGATGGAAATTCTGAACGGCGTCGCTTGGGTATCTATAAGATCGGTTATCAGTTATTGCGACAAGACAATTCACCCGTCGCAGACACAAAATGGACGCTGCAGTTTGATAGAATGCCCTCTAGCGAGGCTGTAAAACTGGTTTATGCCGCCGGCAGCAGATCAGGAGCGACGGGCGAGACGGTATTCAATTATATCGCCACAAACTATGTCAGTGGCGACGAGTTTCGCGAAGATTTCCTTGATGCCGCAGCTCTTGATTACGGCATCTACAAATTACGGGTTTTTGCCGCCGATTATTTCGGCAACACTTTGTTCAAAGATATTTCTATTGAGGTTTTGAAATGAAAAAAATATTCGCATTAATTCTTCTTCTTACATTTACAGTGGCCGCAACGCCTTTTAACTTTGCTGACGCTCCAAAAGAGATACGCCTTGCGCCGCCCGCGCCAAAATTCACCGATGCCGAAAGGCAGTCTGAATTGGCACGCAGACGCGCCTCGGTCGCAGCAAAAATGGCTGACAAGAGCGTCATGATCCTCTTCAGCGCCGAGCCAAAGCTTTACACGAACGATGTTGATTACGTCTTCCGGCAGGAGAACAATCTCTATTACCTGACCGCCCTCAAACAGGACGGCTCGACGCTGGTTATCAAGAAGGACGGCACGACAGTCACCGAAACCGTCTATCTGCCAAAGCGCGACCCGCGACGTGAAACGTGGGAAGGCAGGATGTATTCGAACGAAGACGTGACAAACATCTCAGGAATAAAGAATATCGTTGATACAAAAGATCTCGCCGCCTATCTGCAGTCGCTAAAAGACAAACGTGACACATCTGTTGAATCAGTATATTTACTCCTGCCCGAAGGCGAACAGGACGAGAACGGCCGACGCGAGTTTCGCGTTGAAAACGATTTTTCAAAACAAATTTCCGGCTACAAGACCGTCAATGCGCAGCCGATCTTTGCCGACCTGCGGCACATCAAATCGCCTTATGAATTAAAACTGCTCCAGCACGCCATTGACATAACGACCGAGGCTCAGATGCGTTCGATGGCGACTATCGGTCACCTTAAAATGGAGTATGAAGTTCAGGCTGAAGTAGAATATACGTTTCGCCGACGTAATGCCGATTTCTGGGGTTATCCTTCGATAGTGGGCTGTGGGCCAAATGCGACGACGCTGCATTATGTCGAGTCGCAGGGCGCGGTAAAATCCGGTGATCTTGTTTTGATGGATGTCGGAGCGGAGTATGACCATTACACCGCCGATGTGACGCGCACTTATCCGGCTAACGGCAAATTTACAAAGGAACAAGCCGAAATTTACCAGATCGTTTACGACGCACAGGAAGCCGCCGCCAAAGCCGCCAAACCCGGTGCAACCATGTCCGACTTGAGCCGTGCCGCCGATGTGGTTATGAAAAACGGACTGACAAGACTCGGCCTCATCGAATCGCCCGATGCGACATATCAAGTCAATTTCAGGGGACAAACGATCAAAATGCCGCAATACAAAATTTGGTATATGCACGGCCTCGGACATTGGCTCGGCATGAACGTCCACGACGTCGGCGATTACGCTAAACCGCTGCAGCCCGGCATGACCTACACAAACGAACCCGGCATCTACATCCGCGAAGACGCCCTAAACTATCTGCCCGACACGCCCGAATCAAAAGCATTCATCGCAAAGGTCCGTCCGGCGTTCGAAAAATACAAAAACATCGGCGTCCGCATCGAGGACGATATGCTTATCACCGAAACAGGCGTCGAATGGATGACCAAAAATCTGCCGCGCTCCATCGCCGACATCGAGACATTTATGGCCGCCGCAACAAAATAGTTTGTCGAGCCTTGTGTTTGTGCGTGGTTCTACTTAGGTTCTTTTGCCTTCCACGCGTCCGGCCCAGCAGTTAAACTTGGTTGCTGCTTAAAAAGATTTTTATTATAAGGCGGATTTACAAGGTACGTCGTCCGTGATTCGTCACCACTCCCAAGACTTACATTTTGCGGGAATTTGACCCCGTTAATCTCAACATAGTCCGAAAGGTAAAAGTCATTAGAGTCCGACGTTTTCAGGCTTTCAAACCACGTTGTAATCGTTATTTTCTTTGGTAAATTTGTCGCAGCGTCGAGATAATATTCAAATTTCTTCCTTCCGAAAGCCGCTTCGATGATAGCCACTTTTTTCTTACCTCGACCTTCTATACGCATACCAGTAATGTCTGGGTGAAACCATTTCGTTTCCATCAGGTAAATCATTTGGTTTTCAAAAAACTTTGATTTCATGTAGTCGTTAAATCTACTTCCGTCGAACAGAATAGAATTTAGTCGTCGGTCTATTGATGTTTCTTTCTCAGGTCTTTCCACATAAGAAGTTCTCTCGTCAATCTCATATCCGATTTCGGACTGGAAATCATATTGCCTCACGGTCAGCGGAAAACCGGGACGTTGGTCAATCCAAGACCATACTTTATCTGGGAGAAGGAAAAACTCAGTCACCTGTAAATCCTGGAATTTTCTTTCATCATTGCTATTATGGGATGTTGTGGTGACAGATAAACTATGGATAGTATGAAGGTTGGAGCGTCCGCCTTTCGCGGCAATAGCTTGCTCCCAAATTCTCTCGGCATCCTTTCTATCTTTTTGAGATTGTGGCGTTTCCTGACCGTCTGCAAATACAACGCTGATTGATAAACTTAAAATAAGAGTTATTACCACTCTAAATGTTGGCTTTTTCATAATCTACCTCGACCGCGGTATGTTTTTTCCAAAGCTGTTTGAAAAGTTAGATGCAAAACAAGGACAATTATATCGCTTTGGTAAAGAAAACTAAAAACACATCGGACGACGTGTCGCTGCCGCTGGTGATCGTTAATCCCAAATCGGCTTCGGGTTCGACGCGTGACAAATGGTCGCAGACGGCGAGCGATCTGCGGGCGCATTTCGGGCCGTTTAGCGTGGCGTTTACAAAAGGGCCGGGCGACGGCATCGATCTCGCCCAAAGTGCCGCCAAATCTGGCCGGCAGTTCATCATCGCCTGCGGCGGCGACGGCACGATAAACGAGGTAGCGAACGGCATCTTGCGTTCGGGCGAAGACGTTGAGCTTGGGTTTTTGCCGTCGGGCACGGGCGGCGATTTCCGCCGGACTCTCGGAATGCCGCTGACAAATCGCGAAGCCGCCTCTGCTCTTCGCGACGGCGAAACGCGCTGGATCGATGCAGGCAAAGTCACTTTTCTCGATCTGAACGGCAATGAGGTCGAACGATATTTCCTCAATGTGTCTTCATTCGGCCTCGCCGCGTCGATCATCAAACGTGTTAAATCATCGAGCATCTTCGACTGGCTGCCGGTCGAATCCGTTCGCGGCCGGGCGAACTTTGCCGCTTCGACGCTGCGCGAGATCGTTGGAATGGAACCGCTGCTTGTCCGCGTGAAGATAGACGACCGCGACCAGGAGACGCTGCAAACTATCAACTTCTGCATCGCAAACGCCCGATACTTCGGCGGCGGCATGATGATCGCTCCCGAAGCCAGAATAAACGACGGCCTTCTCGATGTCGTAAATATCGGCGACATCAAAACCGCAAAAATAATTCTCAATGCCTACTCTCTCTACCGAGGCACGCACACCGGCCTCGAAGAAGTGAAAAGCACGGTCGCCAGAAGGATCACGGTCGAGGCTCTTGATCCGTCACATGAGATCTTGCTCGAAACCGACGGCGAACTTCCCGGCAAACTGCCCGCAACATACGAAGTCGTGCCAAATGCCCTGCGCGTTCGCGTACCAACTATGCACAAGCCCGCGCGTTAGCAAGGGCGATCCATTCAACGTGGCGTGTATCGCCCTTGCTTACGCGCGGGCTTGTGCAACGGGTTGCGTTTTCGTTACACTTTTATTAAATAATGGCCGAAGTCGTGATCGATTGACAACGACGCGGGGGAACCAATGGTTTTGCATTGTGCGAAACAGGGGCGTATCTGGCTTACAGGAGAAGATTCTTCGCTTCCAGCCCGGCAGCTAACCTCGCAGGCATTTACGAAGAAGGACACTAAGGTTGTTTGAGGTTGTGAGAGTGTTCTTCACAGCCTCTTTTTGCATTATGAACATTCTCCGCCTGATTATCATTACTACATTTCTCGCCGGCGGAGCGTTCGCGCAAATAACCGCCGTTCCGGTTGACCATGAGGATTTTCAGTCGTGGAATGATGTTCAGTTGACCGTTCCAATGAGCAAGCAGTTAGATTTTCTTACCCGACTAACATTGCGTTTTGGCAACAATGTGTCGCGGTTGACCGATCGTCGCTACACATTCGGCTTCGCTTGGAAACCAACAAAGGCAGTGTCGATCTCGCCATTTTACACTTATGTTGACGCCCGCAACTCCGCCGGACGATTCAGGGTCGAAAACCGTCTGAATCTGGCAGGCACATATCGCTTCCCTATCAAACGCTTTGGCCTGACTCACCGCAGCACCATCGAACGCCGACTTAGAAACTCGGGAAACTCATGGCGATACCGCGCGCAGTTGACGTTTGATAAAGATATTCCGAATAAAGTAATCCCGAAGACAAAGTTCTTTATGTCGGACGAAGTATTCTACGATACGATCTCGGATCGATTTTCACGAAATCGTTTTGCGATCGGTATTACTAAAACGCTTAACCATAATTTGTCATTGGATATTTATTACATGCGCCAAAATGACGGGGTCGCTCGGCCCGGCGATCTGAATATCATCGGAACAGCCTGGAAGATCAAGCTATAGACATGAAAACATTTATCTTAGCAATTCTTCTTCTGACTCTCCTGTTGACCGCAGCTTGTCTGCCCGGCCCGCCGACGGACACATCAAATAATCAGACGATCACTATATATGGTTTTTCCATAATGAAAGAAGTGCTGGAAAAAGAAATATGTCCTGCGTTCTCGGCAAAATGGAAGCGCGAACATGGCGTAGATGTAAAATTTGAATCGTCATTCGCTGGTTCCGAAACAGTTACAAATCAGATCCTTCAAGGCGTGCCGGCGGACATAGCAATTCTTTCGATCGACCGCGACGTGCAGCGGCTTTTTGAAGGAAAGGCCACTATATCCGATTGGCATAAACTGCCCCATCGAGGCATCATAAACAAAACACCGTTCGTTATTCTTGTTCGCAAAGGTAATCCGAAAGGCATTGCAGATTTTGGCGACCTTGCAAAACCGGGCGTGAAAGTTATCCATCCCGACCCGGTAAGTTCGGGCGGAGCTCAATGGTCAATTCTTGCGATTTACGGCTCGGAATTGAAAAAATCAGAGGCTGAAACCGGAGAACAGGATAGTGTCCGTGCGATGCATCTGTTGCAGGCCATTTGGAAAAATGTTATCTCGACGCCCGGCTCGGCCCGCGAAGCTCGGACACAATTTGAGACCGGTTACGGCGATGCCCTGATAACCTATGAGCTTGAAGGGCTGCTGATGAAATCCACCGCAGCCGAGATTGACATGGTAACCCCCAAATCGACAATTTTCAGCGAACATCCCGCCGTCGTGATCGACCGGAATGTCAGCGCGGCGAAGCGGCCGATCGTCGATGCGTTCATAAAATATCTTTGGACAGATGAAGCGCAGAAGGCTTTTGTAAAATATCATTTTCGCTCGATTACGAACGAGGCACTGAATGATGAAAACAAGGAGTTTGCTAAGATCGAACAACCGTTTACCATAGAGATGTTCGGCGGATGGGATCGGGCTTATCCGGGGATCATCGAGAATGTGTTCCGCGACCAGGTTCAGACAAAAAAATAGATGGGCAGCACAACTCTTTCAGGATTTCGGCACACACGCGGTTTTGACATTATAAAGCCGCTTAGCATCGCAACGATGGTTGCGATAATGCTGCCGCTAATCCTGCTTCCGCTGGCGTCGATCTTTATTTTTGGAACCAGCAGCGGATTGGCGACTTTTTGGGACGCGCTCAATGCGCCCGAAGCCATATTTGCACTAAAACTATCGATCGTTACAAGTTTTTGGGCGACTGTTTTTAACGTTTTTTTTGGCTTGTTCGCCGCCTACGTTCTTTCAAAATATAACTTTTGGGGACGCAACGCGGTGATTGTTATTATTTCGCTGCCAACGGCTATCCCGACAGCCGTCGCAGGATTTGCATTGCTTTTGCTCTGGGGGCCGTATGGAACTCTTGGACGTTTCCTCGGCAATGACGGCCAGATCATGTTTACGGCTTGGGCGATTATTTTGGCGAATATTTTCGTGACGTTCCCGCTCGCATTCGGTGTCATTAAACCCGTCTTCGAAACAATGAGCCATTCGCTTGAAGAAGCGTCAGCAACAATGGGAGCGACACGCTGGCAGACCTTTTGGCATGTCACACTGCCCAGCCTGCGGGGCGCGATCGTCGGCGGAGCTCTGTTGACATTTGCCCGCGCGGTCGGCGAATTTGGTTCGACAATTCTCGTTTCGGGCAACCTGGCTTCTCGAACGCAAACGGCGCCGCTTTACATTTTTGCAAAATTCAATGAGGGCCAGGTCGAAGCGGCAAACGCCATCGCGATCGTCCTCGCCCTGTTTTCGTTTGCGATATTCAGTATTTTGTTTTTTGCCCGCGACTGGCTTGAGGCCGACTGATTTTTATGGATCTTGATATTCATGTAACTCCGATGGATTACGGCAAAACCGCCGTGACGGTGGCCGGCGTGAGCAAAAGCTTTGGCCCGGTCTCGGTGCTCGAGAATATAAACTTCAGCGTTGATGAAGACGAAATCGTCGTGCTTTTGGGAGCATCGGGCAGTGGAAAAACAACGATTCTGCGAATAGTCGCCGGTCTTGAAACGCTGGATTCAGGAATGATTATCTTGCACGGAAAAAATGTAACAAAGCTGCCGGCCCGAGAGCGCGGCACGGGTGTGATTTTTCAGTCGTATGCTCTTTTCCCAAAGATGACTGTCGAGGAAAACATCGGCTACGGCCTGCGTCTTCGCCGGCGAAAAAAGAAAGAGATAAAGGAAACAGTAAACCGCCTTGTCGAGCTTGTTCATCTCGACGAGCATCGAAAGAAATTCCCGGCGCAGCTCTCGGGCGGCCAGCAGCAGCGTGTAGCCATCGCTCGGGCTTTGGCATATGAACCTGAAGTGCTCCTTTTCGATGAGCCGTTCGGCGCACTGGACGCACAAATCAGAACAAGGCTGCGGCGCGAAATTCGCGGCCTCCTGAAACAGATCAACGTCCCCTCGATATTCATTACTCACGACCAGGAAGAAGCACTCGAACTCGGCGACCGCATAGCCGTGCTCAATGCCGGTCGTCTCGAACAAATCGGAACACCTTACGACGTTTATAACAACCCGCGCACCGAGCATGTGGCGACATTTTTGGGCGCCGCCAATATTCTTTCCGGAACAATACGCGAGCGGCATTTTGTCACCGAAAATGTCAGCCTACCGATCGGCAAAGACATCACTTTTGACGAAGGCAAAGAGGTAAAAATTATGTTTCGCCCGGAAGATGTTTTTCTGCGGCGGCCTGAAAATCTTACTCAAAATTATCAAAGGCTGACCGATGGAGTCGTCGAAGAGGTTAGCTTTGTCGGTGCGTTTGAGCGCGTTTCGGTGCGGGTTAATTTGCCGGGCCGCGATTCGATAATCGTCAATCGGCCAAAGACTGAAACCGCTGCGTTTCCATTGAGTCCCGGCCAAAAAGTTCCTATCGGATTGGTGAGATTTCGCATTTTGGGCGAACCGAAGAAAGTGTCAGGCAGGGCGGCTTGATTATGTCAAAATCTTTTTGCGAGCGATTGATCGAGTCCTTCGAATCACGTCCCGAAAAAACCGCGATGCGCATCGTCGGCGACGATTCGCAAACTTATACTTACGGGCAGCTTTTAGACAGCGTGCGTTCAATCGCATATCGCCTGCGTCAGGAAAATGTCCAATTCGGCGACCGCGTCGCGCTTATCGGCGAAAATCATCCGTCATGGGCGATAGCGTATCTCGGAACGGTTCTCCACGGTGCAGTCATCGTCCCGCTCGACCCGCACGGCGAGCTCGAAACGATCACAAATTTTCTCGAAAATTCAGAAGCAAAAGTGGTGTTTCTCTCGCCCGATCAGACAGACCGCTTCTCGCAAATCCGTGAAAAACTCGGCCGCGAAATCACGGCTGTTTTTTGGTCAACAAGCTCCCCTCCTTACGAAGGAGGGGTGGCAGCCGCTTCGGCTGACGGGGTGGTTCTCTCCACGCAGAAAGCAAAGAACCCAGTCGCTATCGCTCCCGGTTCTGACAGTTTTGACGACTGGGCCGCGACCGAATTCCCTGAAAGCTACGCCAAAGAAACGCCGCCCGCAAAGGGCGACGATCTTGCGGCGCTGATGTATACAAGCGGCACGACCGGCACGCCAAAAGGCGTTCCGCTGACACACGCCAATGTCGTCGCGGAACTCGAAGGCGTCAACCGCGTTCTCAAACTTTCGGACAAGGAAAAAATCCTCAGCCTACTGCCGCTCTTTCACGCGTATTTGCAGATCGTCAATATGTGGATTGCCACGACATACGGCTGCGAAGTCGGTTACTTAAAAGAACTGACGCCTGCCGAATTGAGCGAGGCGATGAAATCATTCAAACCGACGATCCTCACGACCGTTCCGCGTCTTTGGTATTTGTTTCACAAAAAAATATTCGACGCCGTCAAAGCCAAGCCTAAATCGGTGCAGATTCTTTTCAAAACAATGCTCGGTCTCAACGGCACGCTCCGCGACACCATGCATATTAATCTCGGCAGAAAATTCTTCGGCCAGGTGCATGAGTCCTTTGGCGGAAATCTGCGCATTGCGATCTCGGCCGGTTCGCGGTTTGACGAAGACGTGGCGATGGATTTTCACAAACTCGGCTTCACGATCCTGCAAGGCTACGGCCTGACCGAAACGAGCGGAGCTGCGACGGCAACTTATGAAGACGACAACCGCGTCGGCTCAGTCGGCCAACCGATGCACGGTGCCGACATCAAGATACTCGATCCTGACAATGAAGGTGTCGGTGAAGTTTTAATCAAAGGCCCGATGGTTTTCAAAGGCTATTATCGAAACCCGCAGGCGACCGCCGAAGCGTTCACCGACGACGGCTGGTTCCGCTCCGGCGATCTCGGCAAGATCGACAAGGACGGCCATCTTTACATCGTTGGCCGCGGCAAAGACGTCATCGTTTTGCCGTCCGGCAAAAATGTCCATCCCGAAGACCTCGAAGTCCATTATCTAAAATGCCCGCTCGTCTCTGAACTCGCCATCATCGGCGTCGAGGACGAAAGCGAATCGCGTGCCGGCGCCGAAAAACTTGCAGCCGTCGTCGTCCCGCATTTTGATTATCTCAAACAAACCAAAGTTGCGAATTCCAAAGAAGCGATCCGCCACGCCCTCGACAATCTCGGCCGCGAACTGCCCGAATACCAACGTGTCCGCGATTACATTATCCGCGCCGAACCCCTGCCCCGCACGGCGACGAATAAGATCAAGCGTTTTCAGCTCAAAAAAGAAATCGAAACCGGCGTCATCGCCGCCGAAGCCAAAGAAACAAAGGCGTGGGAATTTACGCCCGCCGACAATTCCCTGCTCGAAACCAGCACCGCAAAAGCCGTCGTCGAAGCCATCAAGCAGAATGCAAAAGACCCCGACATTGTTCATCCCGCGATGAATCTCGAAATCGATCTCGGCCTCGACAGCCTCGCCCGTGCCGAAACTTTTGCCGCGCTCGAACAAGCTTTTTCGACCGAATTCGAAGGCGACGAAGCCGCACAGGCGCTGACCGTTGCCAACGTCATCGAACTTGTAAACAAACACGGCGGCGAAACTGTCGAAACCGTATCCGTCGATCTCAACTGGGGAACAATCGTCCGCGAAGCCGACGACGATTTCCCCGAAGTCCAGGGCATACTCAAAAATCGCCCGCTCTTCGCCATATTTGCGTGGACGTTTTACAAGCTATTCAATCTGTTCTGCAAAATTTTCATGCGCCTCGAAGTCCACGGCCTGGATAACCTGACGACTCTTGTAAACCAGAATAATCCAAAATCTAAAGTCCAAAATCCAAAGTCTTTCTTGATCTGCCCAAATCATCAAAGTTTCCTCGACCCATTCGTGCTCTGCTCAAATTATCCTTACGCTCTTTTCAAAAACATCTTCCACGTCGGCGCAAGCGAATTTTTTGACAACGCATTTATGCGTTTCATCGCCAAAATGCTAAACGTCGTCCCCGTCAACCCCGACACTGAGTTGATGCGGGCGATGAAAGTCGGAGCCATCGGCCTCAAACACGGCAAAATCCTAAACATCTATCCCGAAGGCGAACGCGCATTCGACGGCGAGCTTCACACTTTCAAAAAGGGCGCCGCAATCCTCGCCACCGAACTCGGCATCCCAATCGTCCCCGTCGCCCTCGACGGCCTCCAAAACGTCTGGGCCCGCCAATCCTGGCGCATCCGCCCCGCAAAAGTGAAGATCAAAATCGGTAAACCATTCTTCGCTAACGAAGTGATCGCATCGGAATCGGCATTATCAGCAGATGCCCGTTATGAAGCGGTAACAAATCACTTAAAACAAGCTATCACAATCATGATTGAAGACATGCGAAAGTAAGGTACTCTGCCTCAGATTCTGAAGAAACACCGAAATTCGCCGTTTAATTAGGCTTATGAACGTCATCAAAATTGCGTTTATTGCGCTTGCGATAACAGCCATTACAATTACCGCTAATTCTCAGGATGTGCGGCCTTTTTTTGAACGGGCGGCTGAACAGCTTAGAAACGAGCAGTATGAAGCCGCAATTGTGGACTTTAGAAAGGTGATCGAGATTTCGCCGAACGATCCGGGAGCGAATTACAATCTTGGGTTTTGTTATTACCGGTTGAAGCAATACGAACGAGCGGTTCCGGCATTGAGAAATGCGATCAGGAGCAAGCCTGATTTGGTCGAGGCTCACATTTACCTCGGCAATTCGCTGGACTACCTCGGACGATACGGCGAAGCGGTTGCCGCATACACTAAAGCGGCTGCGTTATCCCCGGATAATGCAGAAGTGTTTTTTGAACTCGGAGTTGCGCACTCGCGTGAGAAAAATTATGCCGCCGCAATTGCCGCTTATGAACGATGTATCAAACTCGATTCGGATCATGCGGATGCTCTCTACGATCTAGGCATTGCGTATCTGAAAGTGAACCGCAAATACGATGCGATGCCGATGTTTGATAAAGCTATCAAGAACGGTTATGCATCAGGCGATGCGCACTATCAGCTTGGAAAACTTTATGTCGCAACAAAACGATACAGCGTAGCTGTTTCGATGCTTCTCGAATCTGCCCGCATCAGGCCCGATCATTTTGGCTCGCGATTTCAACTTGGGGTTGCTTATAACAGCCTGGACAGGTATGCTGAAGCGATCGGCTCATTCAACGAAGCGGTCCGCATCGACCCGGCGGACACGGATGCACGTTTAAATCTTGGCAATGCTTATTTCAACGCCGGCAAGTTCAACGACGCCGTGCAGCATTACCAAAAGGCCGTCGAGCTTTCGCCGGGATCGAAATTGGCTCATAATAATCTCGGCGACGCATACAGGAACGCCGGACTTTTCGCGCAGGCATTGACAGCGTATAACGAAACGCTCAACATTGACTCAAAGGACGCGGACGCAATCTACGGGATCGGAACGGTTTATGTAAAACAATCGAAGCTCGATCCGGCGAGGCGGCAAAAAGAAAGACTAGGTGTTTTGAACGTCGACCTAGCCGCCAAACTGCAAAAGAAAATAGACGCTGCAATGTAATAATCCTATGCCAAACATTTCAATCATCTGCGGTTCGCTATTGGTCATTATCGGTTTTGTCGGTTACGGTTACGGCTTGATGAATGAGAATGCAAGCCTCACCGCGCTCATCCCGGCAGCTTTTGGTTTTGTGTTGGAGATCCTCGGCTTTGTCGCCAAATCAAGCGAATCGCTGCGAAAGCATCTGATGCACGCAGCGGTCGTAGTCGCGCTTCTCGGATTTATCATGACCGCTGGGCGACTGTTGATGAAGTTAAGCACATTCAGCCTAAGTGCCGCTGCAATTTCGCAACTGGCGATGGCTGTCGTTTGTTTAGTCTTTGTGATTTTGGCAGTTAGATCATTCACCGCCGCACGTCGCGGTTAACTGATGCCCAAGCCCGCGCGTAAGCAAGGGCGATAAGCTCAAGTTGGATGTATCGCCCTTGCTAACGCGCGGGCTTGCGCACTCTATTAAACGCTTCGCGTTAATCTTTCGAGAACTAACTTTTCCGATTCAGAAACTTCAAAATTTGCATGCTCGTAAACTGTGCTCAGTTTGGCTAGCTCGACGGCGCGGCTGCTTTCGTCGCGAATCCCCGTGATCAGATCGAGGTTCTGGTTTGAGACTTCCCTTGCCTTAACGGTTTCGCCGTGTCCGATCAGACGCACCGCGATCTCGTTCAATACGTTTGAGCGCGCACCAAGCTGCGGTATAGTGTCAGCCAGTGATGCAGCCTCATCCAAAAACGCAACCGATGCCACTGTCTCGCCCAATTTATGTTTAGCGTCGGCCAATGCGATTAAAGCCAAAAGCCGATTCGAATCTTCGGCAATCAGGTTGACCGTTTGCCGAGCCTGTTCATCCTGCTTTTGAACGACAAGCATCTGCGCGATCTGTGAAAGCGCGGCTGTTTTCTCGTCATCATTCTGATTTTCGAGCGCGATCTCGATGCCTCTTTCGGTCTTGCCAAATCCGGCAAATTGAGCTGCGATGGATGCAAGCAAGCCGTTACGCGCGCGGCTGTCGCGGATTTCCGATTCGCGCTGCGAATTCACGATCGCATACGCTTCTTCAAGCGTTTCTACGGCCTCCGTTTTTTCTTCCTTGCTCCAATGGTCACGCGCAAAACCGAGCAGTGCGGACGCCATTTGAGTCTTGTCGGTCACGAGATCGAGTGTGCGGTCGGCAAGTTCCGCACTGCCGGCAAAAAGAAAACCGAGCGCGCAATTTACGAGAAAAAAATCGCGATGAATATTGTCAAGCACTTCGGCAAATCCACGCGCCGAGTCAAAAATCTCGACGGCCTTGTCATTCTGCTTTGCCTCGATAAACAGATTACCGATGTCGCAAAGCGTGCGTATTTTCTCTTCATCGTGCTCGATCTCACTGGCCGCCATGACAGCCCGATTAAGTGAATCAAGAGCTTTTTCAGTTTCTTTTGCTTCAAGCTGCGCCGCCGCAATTTGCTGCAGAGCAGATACGCGAGCCGTTGCAAAATCTATTCTTTCCAGCGTCGCGTTCGACGCCGCTTCATCGCCGCCGGCGGCCTGATTCACCGCGATGCCTGCGTAAACAAAATCCGGATGAGCCATCGCATCGGCCACCTCGGCCGCTTTTGCGGAGTTGCCCTTACCGGCCATCACAAGGGCCACGCGTTCAAAGGCTCGTGCCTGCATACCGTGATCTTCGATCGCATCCGTTAACTGTAACGCGTATTCGTCATCATCAATGTCGGCGCATTTTTCGGCGATCTCGGTCAGCAGTTTGTCGCGTGAAAACGGATCATCAACCGCATTCGCAAGCTCCGCAGCAAGATCAACATTGCCGTTCGACAAAAAACGCGGGATGATTGTTTTCATAGCTTCGGCATGCCCGTCGCTGCTCTTTATCCGCTCAGCCAAAAATGCGGCACAAGAAAGCAAGTCATTTTCGGCCTGATTGAATGAAATAAAATTTTCCGACATATGTTATTTTTTCACCACAAAGGCACAAAGAACACAAAGGATTTTGATGATGTTATTTCGATGAAGCCTTAACTTGATATTCAAACGCCTTCTAAATTATCTTAGTGACCTTCGTGTCTTTGTGGTGAATTTCCTAAACGAAAACTCTCCGTATAGACTCCGGCATCCAATCGCGGAGATCAGTCGCAACAGCCATCGCACCGGCTGCTCGCAGTTTCGCTGCCGACACCGTATTCGTCACGCCAAGAGCGGGCAAGTCGGCATTTCGGGCGCCGACGATCCCCGGCGGTGAATCTTCAATAACAAGGCATTCACCGTGTGTCATCGGCATATGTCCTTGCGATGTCCTCACGCTGTCTATCCGCCGAAAGCCGACGCGGAAACACTCAGGATCGGGCTTGCATTTCGAGGCATCGGCCGCACTGACAATGGTCGAAAAATATTTCGCGAGGCCGCTTTTCTGCAACACAAAATCTATCTCGTGCCATCCGGCCATGCTAACGATCCCGAGCGTGAATTCCCGCGACATTTTCTCGACAAAATTACTGATCCCATCGAACAAAGGTAGTTGTTCCTCGACCATCATTTTCCATTTGGCCGATTTTGCCAAAACGATCTCATCAATCTCGCCTTTTTCAATTGACTTCCCAACACGGTCAAACGCCGCCGCAACAAATGTTCTGTCATCCATGCCCAGCGACGCATAGTAATCTGCCTCGGTGAGGTCAACGCCTTCGTCCTTGAGTATCTCTTGATACGCCCGCATCTGTATCGGCTCATCATTGATGATGACGCCGTTAAAGTCCATCAGTATTGCTTTTATCATCCTAAAACTCTCTCGTTCTGTAATATTTTGTAATACAAATTGTTACATTGTATTACAAACATCTAGTGACTTTGTTTATATATTTCTTTAACAAATCACATCTAATCTATTGTGAACACAGGAATTATCTTCCATATTTGACGGCTGTTCCACATGTTCCAAACGTTCCAGGTGTTCCACGCGTTCCGAGTGTTCCACAATTTTAAGCGAGATAACTCTCATCGAAAATGTTCCCACGTCCTAGAATGCCGTTCGGGTCGAATGCCCGCTTTAGTTCTGCCATTTCGTTCAAATACCGCTCGCCCATCATCGCCGCGAGGTATTTTCGTTTGAGTTTGCCGATGCCGTGCTCCGCTGAAACCGTTCCGCCGAGCATTATCGCCTGCGCGATGCAGCGGCCATAAATATGCCTCGCTTTTTCCGCCTCGTCCTCATCTTTAGGCAGCATATTCGCGTGCAAATGCCCGTCGCCGATGTGTCCAAAAATCACATAATCAAGGCCGCTCGCATCAAGCGTATCCTTATAGAATTTTAAGAACGTCGGAAAATTTGCATCCGGCACAGCCATGTCTGTGCCGACCTTTCGCTGTTTGTATTTTGAAATGCGCTCATTCACTGCGACCGGCAAAGCGTGGCGAAACGCACGCATCTTTTCGCGATCCTGCTCGTTCGTCGTAAACCACGAACGCTCAAGATCGGCATTGTGCTTTTCAAGTAAAGTGTTCCATTGTTCCAGTAAAGCATCTTCCGTTTCGTCAGTTGTTTCTTGCTCAAAAAAGATGGCACCTGCCATTCCATTTGGCGTTTCAGTAAATTTTTCTGATACGAATTTAAGCGCGTTAGAGTCAAAATATTCGAGAAGAGTCGGAGCGATCTTATTTGAACTTTCAAATTTCAAATTTGAGATCGGAGAGGATTTCGCCGATTCTACAAACTTCAACAGATCGACTTCCCTTTCAAAAAACACGATGCCGCTAAAAAAGCCATCTGGTTTTGTCAAAAGTGACAGTTCGATCTCGGTTATTACACCAAGCGTGCCTTCGCTGCCGATGAAAAGATCGATCGCGTCGAGCGGCTGCTCATTATAATACCCGCTGACATTTTTACGCACGTTTGGACGCTCGTATGTAGGTGCATTGAAACTGATCTCGCGCCCCTCGGTTGTTGTCAGCATGATGGTTCCATTTTCATCACAAATCCGCTTGCCGCGTTCGATCTGAATTTGTTCGCCGGTCGCAAGAACCACATTCAAACGAAAGACGTATTCGCGCGTAGCACCATATTTAAAACTCCTCGCACCCGAAGCATTCGTCGCGACCGTCCCGCCGATCTGGCAACTCCATTCGGTCGGATCAGGCGGATAGAAAAGTCTTTCAGCTTCGACCGCTTTTTGCAGATCGGCAAGAATAACACCTGCTCCAACGGTCGCGATGCGCAATTCCTTATCGATGCTGATCTTGTTTAGCTTTTCGAGCGAGACGACATATCCGCCAAACGGTAGCGCGCCACCGACGGTTCCGGTTCTCGCTCCGGAAATAGTCACGGGCGTCTTGCTCTCATTAGCCTCGCGAACGATCTGCGCGATCTCATCTGCCGACTCGGGAATATACAGCTTGGCGGCGTGGCCGCCCTGCATGTTGCTGGCGTCGGTTAGATAATTTTGCAGATCGTCCATCTGCGTTTTGACTTGCATAAGAATAATTATACAGGATTGATTAAATTGGCAAAATAAACTGCATTTTTCGGTAGTGGTTCACGAACGTGAAAGCAATTCAGAATGTTTCTATCCATTAATAATTATTAATTAAAAATTATTAATTATTAATTATTAATGGAAGATGTTGACTCAAAGTGAATCGAAAGTCTTAGATTCAAATTGAACCACTAACCATTTTCAATTGACTACAATTTGTCGTCAACTGCTCATACTTTTTCAAAACCGTGACAGATTGTCACGACTTACCGAACAGCCAATTCCCTTTCTCGCAAATACTTCAAACGGTCGCGAATCTCCGCAGCCTGCTCGAATTTCATTTCTTTTGCGGCGTTGCGCATGTCGGCTTCGAGCTGCTGGATCGTTTCTTTAAGCTGTTTCGGCGAATACTCTTCGAATGAGTCGAGATCGAGCGGGATCTTGAAATAGTCGGCCTCGTATGCTGTGACCAAAGTCGCGTCGATCGATTTGATGATCGTCGTCGGAGTAATGCCGTGCTCGGTGTTGTATTCTTCCTGTATCTGACGCCGACGCGTCGTCTCGCTGATCGCATAGTCCATTGATTTGGTGATCTTGTCGGCGTAGAGTATCGCCTTGCCATCCGAGTTTCTCGCGGCGCGACCCATTGTTTGAATAAGCGAACTCTGCGAACGCAAAAATCCTTCCTTATCGGCGTCGAGAATTGCGACAAGTGAAACTTCGGGCAGATCGAGGCCTTCACGCAAAAGATTGATGCCGACCAGAACGTCAAATTCGCCGCGCCGCAGATCACGCAGGATCTTGATGCGTTCGAGAGTAACGATGTCGCTGTGCAGATACCTGACCTTGACGCCGACCTCGGCAAAATACTCGCTCAGATTTTCGGCCATGCGTTTTGTGAGGGTCGTGACCAATACGCGCTCATTACGTTCGGCACGCAGACGGCACTCTTCCAAAAGATCGTCAATCTGGCCTTTCACTGGCCGCACTTCGACAACGGGATCGAGCAAGCCGGTTGGCCTGATAATCTGTTCGATCACTTCGCCGGCAGTCTTGGTTAATTCGTATGGGCCAGGCGTGGCTGAAACATAAATTCTTTGTCCGACACGCTCTTCAAACTCTTGAAAATTCAACGGCCTGTTATCCTTCGCGCTCGGAAGACGAAAACCATATTCAACCAGCGTTCCTTTTCGACTCTGATCGCCTTTAAACATCGCTCCCAATTGCGGAACCGTCTGGTGCGATTCATCTAGGACCATCAACGCGTTCGACGGCAGATAATCAAGCAGAGTCGGGGGCGGCTCGCCCGGCTGTTTGCCGGTAAGGTGTCGTGAATAATTTTCGATGCCGCGACAAAATCCCATCTCCTTTATCATCTCGAGGTCATACATCGTCCGCTGATGCAGCCGCTGAGCCTCGACGATTTTGCCTTCTTTTACGAGAAATTCCTCGTGCTTAACAAGTTCGGCACGAATCGTCTGGATCGCCCTTTTGATGACAGGCCGCGACATTACATAATGCGTCTTTGGATAGATCGGAAGACGTGACTCGTGTTTATAAAGCACCTCGCCGAGGAGCGGATCGATAGTATAAATTGCGTCAATCTCATCACCCCAAAACTCAATTCGATAAGCCTGATCCTGATAGCTCGGATAGAGTTCGACGACGTCGCCGCGAACGCGGAAAACACCGCGTTCAAAATCAATGTTCACGCGCTCGTATTGCAGTTCGACCAGCTTTTGCAGGAACTCTTCGCGTTTGATCTTTTGTCCCGGCTCGATAAAAACGAGCATCCCATAATACGCATCAGGATCGCCAAGGCCGTAAATACACGAGACCGACGCCACGACAATCACGTCCCGGCGTTCGAAAAGCGCACGTGTAGCAGACAGGCGCAGCCGGTCTATCTCTTCGTTGACGGTCGCTTCTTTTTCTATGTAAAGATCAGCGGCAGGAACGTATGCCTCGGGCTGGTAATAATCGTAATAGGAAACAAAATACTCGACCGAGTTCTCAGGGAAAAATGTTTTAAATTCCTGATAAAGCTGCGCCGCGAGCGTCTTATTGTGGGCGAGCACGAGCGTTGGCCGCTGCGTTTTCTCGATGACATTGGCAATCGTAAAAGTCTTGCCGCTGCCCGTTATCCCAAGCAAAACCTGATGCTGCTCGCCGGCGTTCAGCCCCTCAACAATTTGACGGATAGCTTCCGGCTGATCGCCTTTTGGCGTGTTTTCAGAAATGAGACGAAATTGCACTGTTCAATCATACACTAAGTTTGTTGAAATGCGCAAGAAGTGCACAAGCCCGCGCGTAAGCAAGGGCGATACACTCAAG
>JAYVFJ010000014.1:0-8924 GCA_043773225.1 Chloracidobacterium sp. | reverse complement strand
AAAAAAGTTCAAAGTTTTGCGGAAACGGGGGTTGATTAGCCATTTTTTGCTGTTGAATTTACGAAATTTGTATTTTTTTGGCATTGCCCTTGAAAACTTAGCAAAAAAAGACGTGCATTTTTGATTTTTTTCTGTTATGTTTTCTGAACTGCCCCAAAAATCATTTCGACAGTGAGTGCCAACAGAACTGTGAAAACGCAAAGTCGTTTTTACCGTAGATATTGTTTTAGTCAGGGTACAAACATGAGAAATATTTATTTGCGCTTTTCGTTTTCGGCCATATGCTTGGCCTCGGTTTTGGCGGGGTTTACAACTGCCAATGCATCGCCTATCCGCTTTGACCAGGTCGTTCAGGTTTTGAACGCACGGCCCGAAAAGGCGGAAACAGGCTCGTTCGCGCAGCTTCGTGTTGCCGGCGATTTTTCATTTCTTATCAGCGACGATGACGAGGATAAGAAAAAGAAAACGCAGGACGGCCGCGTGATAACCGAAACAAAAAGCGACATCGTCAAGGACGACGTTTGCGATTGCGAAGAGCCGGATCACGAAAAGCGCCGTTTCCCAAAATGGGCTTTGCTCGGCTTGGCCGCGATCCCGATCGCGTTCATCCTAATTCACAACGACGATGATAAAACGCCGACGCCGACGCCACCGACGACGCCACCTACGACTCCGTCCACGACGCCGTCGCCGTCGCCATCAGTGCCGCCTTCGATGACGCCGACGCCGATGACGCCTCCGCCATCGCCGACGCCGCACGAGCCAGTTCCCGAACCCGTGACGATACTGCTCTTTGGAACAGGCCTGGCTTCTATCGGTCTGGCCGCCCGCCGCAAATACGGCAAACGAGGCAGCGGTGAAGGTGAAAAGTAATAAAGTGAAAAAGTGAAAAAGTGGAAAAGTGAAAAAGTTTTTCACAATTCAATGAGGAAATAAAATGCGAGTTATCAGATACAATTTTCTATTCGTGCTTGGGTTGGTTTTGACTCTTGGCATAACGACCGCGCTGGCAAACGGCGACAAGGATTCAAAAAAGCGGCCAAAAGACTCGGGAATATTGAGCATCAAAACGTCGCCTGACGCGATGCCTGTAAAGGTTGACGGCGTTGATGTCGGCATGAGCGGCGTCGGCACGGCGGCTGAATTTTATCTTACGCCTGGCTTTCACACAATCGAAGTAGTTAGCCCTGACGGCAAAATTTGGAAGGATGAGATCGAGATTCGCCGCGGCGCCAAAAACTGTATTTGTCTGAAGATCGTCCGCGAAACAATCGACACGCCATGCCCATACCGCTTTCATCTCGAAGGCCCCGACAAGATCATGGAAGGCGATCTCGTCACGTTTGCGGCAATCAATTCCGGCACGGCGCCTATCCCTTTGAGATATAACTGGAAGGTCACGAACGGCCACATCACGAGCGGCTTTGGCACGCCGACTATCACGGTTGATTCGACCGGAATGGCCGGGCAGACCATTGACGCAGAGCTCGATGTGAACGACGACGTTTACGACAGCAAATGCCGTCAGGTGATCTCAGTCCCGACCGAGGTCGGCAAACTGCCGCCTTCGCCGACACCGTTCCGCTGTGACGAATTTGAGCCGGGCAATCGCGACCAGGACAAAGCACGCCTCGACAACTGCGTGATCCAGGTCCAGAACACGCCCGACGCACAGATGTATGTCATCATCTATCCGGGAACGGACAAGCGAAACCCATATGACCGCACCGCAAAATTCTACCTCGACTACATGGTAAAAAACCGCGGCATGGACCCGGCGAGAATTAAGATGGTAAAAGGCGACCCGCGTGCGAAAACAACCGCAGTGATCTGGGTAGTTCCGCCCGGTGCGACACCGCCGATGCCTTGATTTGCACTAATCTGATTTAATGGGAAGGCGCGTTTTCGGACGCGTCTTTTTCATGTGCTTTGACCTCGGCGAACCATAAGGTAATAATTAAAGTATGTCGAAAAAGAAGTTAGAACAAAATCACGATGATGAACTGCTCAAAAAGCAGTTTGAACTAAAAAAACTTCGCGGCAAAATTCCTTGGGAAGGCGATTTGGAAGAGATGCGCACCGATCCTCAGTGGCTTCAGGATTGGTGTGATTCTCAATGGGAAAAACACACTGACAACCGACCACTGACCACTGACAACTGATTATGACTGCACCAAACATCGAAACTATCGTCTCGCTTTCAAAACGACGCGGCTTTGTCTTTCCCGCATCGGACATTTACGGCGGGCTTGGCTCGTCGTGGGATTACGGCCAGCTTGGCGTCGAGCTTGCTAATAACATCAAGCGAAGCTGGTGGAACTGGCTCGTCTATGAACGCGACGACATCGAGGGCATTGACTCATCTATCATCCAAAATCGCCTTGTGTGGAAATACTCCGGCCACGAGGACACGTTCAGCGATCCGCTCGTCGATTGCCGCGACTGCAACTCGCGTCTGCGTCAGGACAAGCTCGACACCGATGCCGACGGCAAACATATCTGCTCAAGCTGCGGTTCGACAAACCTGACCGACCCGCGCGATTTCAACCTGATGTTCCGCACGACCGTCGGAGCGGCATCAGCTGACGACGATCCAACGGCTCTTGCGTATCTGCGGCCCGAAACTGCGCAGGGAATTTTTGTCAATTTCAAAAATGTGCTCGACACATCGCGCCGCAAGCTGCCGTTCGGCATCGCGCAGATCGGCAAGGCGTTTCGCAACGAAGTGACGCCGGGCAATTTCATCTTCCGCACACGCGAATTTGAGCAGATGGAAGTCGAGTATTTCGTCCGTCCCGAGAACGCCGCAAAATCGCATCAGGAATGGATAGACGGCTTTGACGAATGGATCGGCTCGCTCGGGATCTCGTCCGCCAATCTCAAACATTACGAACAGACAAAAGAAGAGCTTGCTCATTACAGCGAACGCACCGTTGATATCCTCTACCGCTTTTTCCCCGAACGCGAGGAGGAGTTGAAGCAGTGGGACGAGCTTATGGGCATCGCGAATCGGACCGATTTCGACCTTCGAGTCCACTCCAAAAAGCCCGAAGATGCGGAAGGGAAGCGGATCAACCCCGATTCGACCGAAGATCTTTCATACTTCGATCCAACGACAAACGAACGCTTCTATCCCTTTATCATCGAACCGTCGATCGGCGTCAACCGCACGCTGCTCGCCGTGATGATGGACGCCTACACCGAAAAGACCAACGACAAAGGCGAGGTCCGCGTCATCCTAAAACTCACACCGGAACTAGCACCGATCAAGGTCGCCGTCCTGCCGCTCGCCAAAAATAATGACGAGATCGTCACGATGGCAAAGAAACTCAAACGCGAGCTACAGCCGTCAATGCGAGCTGTTTACGACGACACCGGCGGCATCGGCAAGCTCTACGCAAGACAAGACGAGATCGGCACGCCGTTCTGCGTCACCGTCGATCACGAATCGTTAGTGGACAACGCCGTCACCGTCCGCTACCGCGATACGTGGGAACAGGAAAGAATTGGTTTAGATAAATTGAAGGAATACTTGCAGCAACAATTATCCTAAAGTCAGTATGTCGGGTTCGCATGAACGAACTTCAACGCGACTCAGCAACAGGTCTATGTTGGCGTTTGTCGAAATACCTTCATCATTTGCAATGAACATTGTGACCTGTTTCACGCCGGTTTCCAACAAAACTGGCGATCCTTGATAGAAAGTTGCGGCCGTTTTGAATTTGTAAGTTCGATCCTCGAAAGGACTCACGACCGGGTGCGACCAGGTATGATCTTCGCCGTAGATTGTCGAATGAAGAAGCCGGTCAATCGGGCGAAAGGCCTCATCATACTGATTTGGATCTTGAGAATCAGTTACGCGTATCCGCGCTCCAACTAGTTGATCGTGAAGGATGTCGGAAAATGCCCACATTTTGTCATAAACTTCGCCTTCGAAAACCGCGTCAGGAAAAGCGAATGTTAATTTGATTTCGAGCGGCCCGTCGGTCTGCGGCGTATGCCAGATATTAAATCCGGTGTTGTATTCCACATACATATAGTCATAGTCGTCGGCAACAACAAACGGCGTCCTGATTTTCGATCCAACGCGGCCGGTTGCGGCGTCGAGATATCGCCCGATTACGGGGTCTTTCGGACGTGACTCTCGCTCCCAAAAATAAGACCAGAACCATCCACTATAGGGCGGAGCGTAAGACGCAAAGGCGCCGTCACATCCGTCAAAAGGAAATATGATCGGCGGGACCGGCGAGTGCCTCGCAATTATGTCACGGGTCTTCGTCAGGTAGGGAAGTTGCAGGTCGAGAATTTGACCGGAATCCACTCCACTTTTTTCCAAAACGGAAAGTGCATGACGTCCTTTCTGAGAACGCCTAAATTTTGTGCCATTGTTTCTGATCTCGTTCAGCGACTGTGCGTTACCTCGTCCCAGAAGTTTTGAAAAACTCTTTTTATATTCCGCATCCAGCGCCTTGAGTTCGCGTTGAATTCCTATGAGACATTTTGCGGCCTCGTTCTCCCGCTTTTTGAAAGCGCCTGCCATTCGGCGAGCGTTGGCGTCGTTTGAGCCGGTTATACGGAAATCAAATTTTTTTTCGATCTTTCCCAGTCGTGACATGCTTTGCTCCTTTATTTGAATTGAATGATAGCAAATAAGCAGGTTTGCGGGAAGCGCGCACAGCATGACGAAGAGCAGATAAAGTTCAGTTACACGTTGATGCCTGTGTTGTCCTTTTTTTACTCATTGATTGACAGCAAAATGCTATACTGACGCAACAAAATGAGTAATGTGCCTCAAAAAGTCATTGATCTGGCTAATGCCGTTGAGTCGGCTAACGGACGCGCAATGCTCAACGGCGGGTGCGTTCGTGACGAGTTGATGGGCGTCCGGCCAAAGGATTGGGATGTCGAGGTCTATGGCGTCGAGCCTGAAAGGGTGCGCGAGATTTTGGATTCTTTCGGTGAAGTAAAAACGGTCGGCGAGGCTTTTGCGGTTTACAAACTCGGCAGCGACCTTGACGTTTCGATCCCGCGACGCGAACGTAAGTCATCTCGTGGGCATCGCGGATTTGTCGTCGAAGGCGATCCGTCGATGTCATTCGAGGACGCCTGCTCGCGGCGCGATTTTACCGTCAACGCAATTCTCAAGGATGTTTTGACCGGCGAGATCATTGATCCTTTTGACGGGCGAGGCGATATTGAACGCAAATTGCTGCGGATGGTTTCGCGCGAGACATTTGCCGAGGATTCTCTGCGAGTCTTGCGCGCAGCACAGTTTGCCGCAAGGTTTGAGTTTGATATTGAAACGGAAACTATTGAGCTATGCAAAACGATTGACGTTACCGACCTTCCAAAGGAGCGCATCTGGGGTGAGATCGAGAAGCTTCTTCTGCAGGCTCAAAAGCCGTCGATCGGACTGAAATGGCTTTACGATCTTGGTGTCGTCCGGCAGCTTTTTCCTGAGATGCAAGCCCTCATCGGCGTGCCGCAGGAGCCGGAATGGCATCCTGAGGGCGATGTTGACGTCCACACTCTGATGGTCGTTGACGAGGCACGAAAACTGATTGACCACCTCGACTATCCCCGGCAAGTGACGGTGATGCTCGGTGCGCTGGCTCACGATTTTGGCAAACCGCCGACAACAGAATTTGTTGACGGTCGAACTCGTTCGCGCGGCCACGACGAGGCCGGTGTCGAACCGACTCTTTCGTTTCTCGACACGCTCGGCATGTTTACGCTCGATGGTTTTGACGTGCGTAAACAGGTCGTCGAGCTTGTCCGTTATCATCTGAAACCGGGCGAGTATTACAAAGCCAAATCGCCGGTCGGCGACGGAGCGTTTCGCCGCCTCGCTCGCAAGGTCGAACCCGACCTGCTCTATCGCGTGTCAAAGGCCGACAGTCTTGGCCGCAATCCCGATTGGCTGCCGAAAGAGAAATGGTTTGGGTCACAATCTCAAGAATGGTTTATCGAAAAGGTGCGCGAACTCAATATTGAAAAGAAACCGCCTGAACCAATCTTGCTGGGTCGCCATCTACTCGAATTAGGCATGGAACCGTCGCCCGAATTTAAACGCATCCTCAACGCCGTCTATGAGATGCAGCTTGACGGGAAAATTACGAGTTTGGAGGAAGCTTTGAAGGAGGTTACTTTGATACGTAAAGTATGACCAAAAACGCGATAAACCACATGCCGATCATCGCCTGGATGAGCGTGTCTTTCAATAAAATCATTGTCGGTGCGCCGCTCTTTTGTTCAACGATGGCGATCTGTAGAAAACGCAGGATGCCGATGATGACGAAAACCGATGTGAGATAAACATGATCGGATTGGAGGCGGTGAACGACCTCTTCGGAGACGGTATACATTACATAGCAAACGATGGTGACCGATCCTAAAATGACGAGACAGGTGTCAATAAACCGCAGCGTGTAACCGTTGTTCGCCGGCCGCAGTGATTCCTTGTCAACGCCCAGAAGCAGATCGTCGCGCCGCTTGCCGACCGCGAGACAGCACGCCAGCAGAAACGTCATCAGTATGAGCCACTTCGAGATGACAACATCGGTTGCAACGCCACCTGCCAAAACGCGCAGGACAAATCCGGTTGCGATAAACGAGATGTCAATCAGAGAGACATGTTTGAAATACAACGAGTATAGGAGGTTGAGCGCGAAATATCCGGCGACGATATACAAGAACATCGTCCCGACGGCAAATGCCATCGTGGCTGCTGCTATTGTCAGCAGCACAAGCATCGCGATCGCATTTTTGATCGAGACCGCTCCGCTGGCAATCGGACGCGTGCGTTTGCGTTCGTGAATGCGGTCTTTTTCGATGTCAAAAATGTCGTTGAGAATATAAACCGAACTCGCTATCGCGCAAAACGAAATAAACGCCAATACAGGTTTGTAGCTGGCAAACAAAACGCCGATCTTGCCGCCAAAAAATGCCGGGATCAGCACAAAACCATTTTTAACCCATTGGTGAGGCCGCAAGAGCCTCACATGCTCTTTGACAACTGAACCAAAAACCGAGAGGTGACCGGGCGCTGCCATATCTGACGGCGGAATCATATTGATCTCGCTGTCAGAAAAAGCAGGTTCTAAAACACTGCTTTCGTCGGCCCATTTAGCAGGCCGCGGTAGTTTTGAATACTCTCTCAAATAGATACTCCGCCGAATCAATAAAGTCTTAAAAGACACTGATTTCCAGTGGGATCGAGAGTGAAGGACTATTGTGACTTTTGGATGATGCCGCGAGCCGCGAGATGTTCGTAAACAAGCGTCGCCCACATCTCGCACCCGGCAGGACTGCAATGCGAGTCCACAAGGGAATTGCGGTAACGCGGCGACTGTGCGTCAGGCCATCGGCCATCGGTCTCCGGTCTCAGGCCAAGAACCTCGAAACCGTGTTTTCGCCCTTCGGCAGCAACCATGTTGTAGGGCACGTCTTCTACGGAGCCTTGGACGAGGACGATGAAGGGAATCGCTCTCGCATCGCAAATCTGCTTGATGCGCGCAAGGGAATCGGCTATCGCACGCCAGCGCGGATTGCCTTTTTCATAGTTATCCATCGCTATGAGTTGCGAACCGGTGCCGGTGCTTTGCCGGGTAAGTCGCGTGAGGATGAAAAGGGTCGAGAGAGCGTAGCTTCGCTGAGCAAAATCGGCAATCCACGACGCTCTCTTGTCAAACACCCAGCCCTTTGCCTCGATGTCGTTTACCGCAAAAAGCAGCATCACTGCGTCAGGCTGCAAACTGAGTCCGACAGTCTCAAGTTGTATCAGCTCCTGCTCGGTGTTATAAGACGGCACGCCCATATTGACAACGCGCGTGCGGACGCCAGACGAGTTGTCATTCGCCATGCGTTCGACAATCGCCGGAAGCGTGTGCTCGTAATTGACGCCGATGCCAAAGACTACCGAATCGCCGAGCCAGAGTATTCGCGATTCTCCAACCGGTTTGTCGCGCGCTATTTCCGGTCCGCGAAGACCGACCGAATTAACATGGTATCTGGCGTTATGAAAATCGGCATCAAGGCCCGGACGCAGTTTATACGAGATCGGTTCCTCGCGGATCATCGTGTCGAAAAACCGAGCGGTTTCCGGGTAATAAGAAATGCCGAGCGGGTCAAAGGTTCTAGCCGCGATCTCGAGCAGAATGAGGACAATCAGAAGCTGAACAACTACGAGGAGGAATCCGCGAAGCAGCCTTTGCCAGCCACGTGGCTTATGTTGTGAATTGGCTGATCTCGTCATTCTGGCCGTTAAGCAGTTACCGCCCAGACACTGTTGTCTGAGCGGTAATCATGAACCTCGATAATTGACTAAGCCTTGCCTTCGAGGAAAGCTTTTAATCGTCGTGAGCGCGAAGGATGCCGCAACTTTCTGAGTGCCTTTGCCTCGATCTGGCGGATGCGTTCGCGTGTGACTGCGAAGTGCTGGCCGACCTCTTCGAGCGTGTGCTCGGAACCGGTGTTGCCGAGGCCGAAACGCATCTTGATAACCTTTTCCTCTCGCGGAGTGAGCGTTGCGAGAACTTCATCCGTTATCTCACGTAAGTTGGAGAAAGTGACTGATTCCGCAGGGTTTAGGATGGACTTGTCTTCGATGAAATCGCCCAGATGCGAGTCTTCTTCCTCGCCGATCGGCGTTTCGAGCGAGATCGGCTCCTGAGCGATCTTGAGGACCTTTCGAACCTTCGAAACCGGAATGTCCATCCGCTTTGCGATCTCCTCAGACGTCGGTTCGCGGCCGAGTTCCTGCACGAGCAGACGCGAGGTGCGGATGAGCTTGTTGATCGTCTCGATCATGTGCACCGGAATGCGGACGTGCGGGCCTGGTCGGCGATGGCGCGGGTGATCGCCTGGCGAATCCACCACGTTGCGTATGTCGAGAATTTGTAGCCGCGACGCCATTCGAATTTATC
>JAYVFJ010000013.1:0-6788 GCA_043773225.1 Chloracidobacterium sp. | reverse complement strand
TATCTACCATGCTCATAACGCCGGCCCAAGGCACGTTGGTTCCGTAACTCGTCAGAGGATTGAACACGGCCGAAGTGTCGTTGTAGAGGCCTTCGCGCGTGTCGAACATATTGATCGGAAACGGCACGACGCAGGGAGTATCTCCGATAAAGTCGTTGTTGATTATGGCGTTACGCATTGACGCGCGGTTGTCGCCCGTAAAACCGTTCGGAAAATACGGACTGCCGAAGCCCGACGTTATCGTACCCGTATCGGCACCGGTGGTCGTAAGCGCGGACGCGGGGTTGTTATTGCAATTGCTTCCGACCGGCACTGTGCCCGGAGAAACATAGTTATATGAATTATTTACATTAGATAAATAATTGCTCGTGGCAACGATCGGCGCTCCCGTGATCACAAACCGTTGAAGTTTCACTACCGAACGCGAGTCAATGCCGTTCGAGTAGTAGTTTGCGTCCGCGATGCGAAACGAGATGTCGGTTGACGAGGCCGGAACCTGCGTCACGCCAAGGGCGAGAATGTCCTGCGTTATGTCGTAAGTTTCGTAGGATTCGGTTGAAGGATCGTAAATCACCGTCTCGATCTTGATCCAGTTCTCCTTAATGTTAGGGCCGGTCGTGCCGGAATTGAAACGCTCGCCGTTGATCTTTGTCGCCTGATAAGTCGTCGCCTGAAGCGCAAGCGGTTGATAGCCGCGCGCTCCGCCGGTATATGTGCCGGAGCCGCCGCCATCGCCGTCAAGTCGTATGCCGCAATCCGTCGTGACAGGCGCTCCTGTAGCCTCGGCGCAGCCGGGTAATTTCGCCTTTGAATCGGCAAGTGAGATGCGAATACCTGTCTTGTTGGAATATCTCTCAGAGGTTGTAATGGCATCGTCAGCAGCCGTATCGTCAACGGCGATGATGTTCGGAGCAGCGGTCGTGCCTCCGCCTGCATTCCAAAGGTCGCCGACATTTTTGCCGCGCTTTACAAGTTCGACTAGATCGAGATTTTGCCCTCTGTTAGTGCTGTTGAGTTTGAGCGGCAAATTCAGCTTGTTTGCATTTGCGATGAGATTGCCGTCAAACAAAGCCTCATTTGCTGCCCAATTTGCCGAATTATACGCCGTCGGGAGAGGAATTAGCGGCGGCGGTGTTGCGATAACAGGCGCCCCATTTACGGTCGAAGCCAGAACGCTGCCCATGTCGTGACGAAGCCTGACGAATGTGCCTGATGCATTTTTTACAAAAACATTATCGTTCCAATTCGTCCACGGGCTGCCGTTTTTAGACACGTCGGTGTGAATGAAATTTGCAGTGCTCACCTTTGAAGAAAAATACACTCCGGTGCTAGCCTGTAAAAACAGCGAGCCGTTGGAATGCACACGGCCGCCGAAATCAAATCGCGGCCCCGGATGAAACTCGAGATCGTCGTCATTAAAAATGCCAAACTGGAAAATGGGCACCAGGTTGTTCAAAATGTTGCGCGTGAGTTGGACCTGAACCCCGACATTGTCAGTCGCCGTCGTTCGCAGACGCCATGTATCCCGTATTGCATAGAGGCCGCCGTATGGCCCGCCGTTCAGAACGACCGGAGCGCCGGTTGATGTCTGCAAAACTTCCTGATCGAACGTAAATCCGCCGCCCGCCGTTGTCGAAAGTCCGGGTACTTCTGCATTACGCACATCATCGAAATCTACCGAAGTTGGCCGTAGATTTACCTCAAACTTCTTGTTAAAATTTCGGGTCATCACTTCCAGGCTTCCCTGCGCGGCATAAAAAGCGCGGCCCTCTTTTGCTTCGTTGCCGACGGCAAACGCTTCGGATGCGGTCCTTGACAACACCAATGCCACAAAGACGCTGATGAGAACCAGAACAAATAACGCGATCACGATTGCCGAACCTGTTTGGTTCGACTTGTCCGCTGCGCCGAAATTACTTTTTTGTTTGATCTTCTTTGTCATCATGTCACATTGCCGATGCATATTTTTAATTTACGTCGTAGCCGAGATTTCGAGTGCTAAAGGTCGAGGTCATTTTTTCGCGATACGGCTGATTCATAGAATTGTGTTCCTCAGAACGAACGCTGACCGTAAAGCGAATCTGCCGCACCGCTGCCAGATTTGCCTGCGTGTCGTCTGCGGTTCCGGCTATGCCGTCGGGGCCGGCGCTCGGATTGTCCGAAACCGTTCCGTTGTCCATTACATAGCGGATCTGAAAATCATCGACGTTGTAAACCAGCGGCTCATCAACAAAAGCGACAGCCGGAACAACAGGCGGAGCGTTGGCAAATTCCCTTCGCGTCAGTGTGCCGTCTGCTGTAACAAAATACGTGACCATCTTGACGCGGATCATGCTCGCCGGAGTCGTGATCGTGCTAAGGGGGCCGGTTAAGCCAGTTTGGTTAAAGCCGAGAACGTCGCCGTTAGAAAATTGAACCGCCGTCGTTCCGTTCAGCCCGGTCGAGACGCCGATCGTCGAACCGGTGTTGCCGGTGATCAGGTAAATGTCGTTTACGCGACAAACTGCATTGCTCCCCGACAAAGGCACGATCTCGTCAATGCCGCCGGCGGTCGTTGTCGCAGCATTAATGAAAACAGGCGTCGAAACAACGTCGCCTCCGGTTCCAACAGGATTAAATGTTGAGTCCTTAAAGAGAAAAGTGACCTGGTCGGTATAAGTGTTCGGCGTCGTATTAAAGTCGTTGATGTTGAGATCGTTTCCCGCAATGATCGGCGGCACCGTATCGCGGGTCGCATCAAAATCGTTGGCGATGCCTAGAGTGGTCGAAATGCTGTTGTCAGGCAGAACGACCGTGTTTCGCAGCGGGTAACCAAATCCCGCGTTATATGTGTCGCGGCCAATTACGTTTAATGCGAGGCGAACATTTTTTTGCAGCGGAACTTGCTCGTTTGTGACCGAGCGGCTTTGCTGCGCGATGCGCAGCACGCCCCAGACCGAGCCGGTCACGATCATAAAGATCGTCATCGCAACCAGGAGCTCAAGTATCGTAAATCCCTTTGAATTGTTTGCCATCAAAATGGTTTTCATATGCCGCCCTTAGTCTGCAGCTTCGTAATTGGTCAAAACGGTGGCCACCTGCTCTTCTCTTTCAAGTAGGCCAACAAAATAAACAACCGTCACGGTGACCGACCTCATCTTGACGTCCATCGTTCCCGCTGGCGAGCAGATCGGCGACGGTCGGTCGGGGTCACAGATGTCTGTTATCGTAATTTCACGCTGCAAACCTTCTACTTCGGTTCCGGTGTCGTCAGCCGTGCCGATAACCTCGTCCGGCCCGGCATCTTGATAGACCGGCTGAAAACCCGTGACAAATATTCCCTGCGGAGTGCCGCTCGGATTTGGATTGCTCCCGACATTTCCGATCGCGTTCCATCCGAGCCGATCAGGGTCTGTTTCTTTAACCGACATAAGCGACTCCATCGCAGAGGTCGCATATTGCTTTGCCAATAACTGCTGTTCCTGCCCTTTTGCCGCAAGGATCGAGCTCGAAATGCCGGATAATAACGCCAAAATGCCGACCATCAGGATGACAAGCGCGATCATCACGTCAATGTAAGAAAATCCTGATTCGAGACTGCGTTTCATATCTTTGCGTTACTGATTTGGAACAAAATCGTTCGAGTCATATTTCCAATATCTGACCGCTCCGCTGCCGCCGAACATTGTTATCGCTCTTATTTCGGTATCATGTCTCGCTTCGGTAGTTCCAGGGCTAATTGGCGGCCAAACATAAATGTTCGCGCTTATAGGCGTCTCGGCGAGGTTTGTGACCGAGCCGTCCCGCTTGAATCTTGCCGCCCAAATGTTGTGGCCGTTGACGGCTGTCGTTCCGGCAAGATGCCCGACGGTGTCCACTGTAAATGTGATGTCATTATAGTTAGGATAGGGTTTGATTATGCCGTCGGGAATTACATCAACCCGGACTTCTTTTGTTTCTTCCAGCGGAATTTTCTTTATCAGATTGCCCGAAGCGCTTAGGCTTTGGTCTATCAACAAAACGGCGTTGTCGGTCAGATCGATCTCAAACCGTATCGTCCTTCGCTCGGTAACGGCAAGTTGTGCCGCCTCGCGCATCAGATCCATCATCTTCAAAGCCTGATCTTCCGATTTATAGAGCTTTTTGTAATTGACTACATAAGGCAGCGAGATCGCCGAAAGAATGGCGATGATTACCAGTGCGATCACGATCTCAACAATTGACGTTCCCGCTTCAGAACTGCTCGCCGGTCGGTTTTTGTTTTTCATACATTCCCCTGTGAGAGGTGGCTAACCGATAGAAGGTTCGGTATTAACCACAGGGATAAAAGAGGGAATGTTCAACCCCTTCCAAGAATATCTTACAAAATTATTAAATGAAATACAATCTTATTACATATTTATAATTATTATGACAGTTAAACAATGATAAAAATGCTTGATATTGTTTTTCAATACTGTTAAACTTTCTATTGCCATTGCCCAAAATGGCTGCGAGACACATTAAATTACAGCAGGGCTTTCCGGAGGGTTTTAGAAAATGCACGAACGAAAACGATTTTACCAAAAAGGTGCCTCGTTGATTGAATTATTAGTTATTTTGGTGATCGCCTCGATATTGTTTACCGCCGCGGCGACTCAATTTGGGCAGTCGGACAGGAATTTGATCCGTCAGAATATCGCCCGCGAATTTAAGGTCAGCCTCGAGCGTGCCCGTTTTGACTCGGTCAAGCGGCGTCCGGCAACTCCGGCGGACCAGTCAAAGGTAACGATACTGAGCGAGACTTCGTTTAGCTATACGACCGATTTTAATCAAAACGGCAGGCTCGACAATCCCGGCGAAACCCTAACGGTTAATTTTGCAAACCGCAGCAACGTCAAGCTCACCGGAACAAATTTCGTTTTTCCGATAACCATCAGTTTTGACGCTCGCGGCGAGATAACCGTCACAAACGGCACTACGCCGCCTGAAATATCGCCGATATTTTATTTCTGCAACGGCCCCTGCACCGTAGCGACAGCCAATGCTGAGAATGCCAATAAAATTTACGTGTCGCCAACCGGCACAGTGATAATGATGACCGGCAGCGACGTGCTGCCGACTTTTGCGGCTCCGGCCGTAACTGCGGTCACCCCATCTGACGTCATTAACCCTTATCTCGCCGTCTGGACCGACCCGGCCGCCGGCTCGCCGTCGCCGTCACCGTCGGGAACGCCTACTCCTTCGCCGTCAGTGACTCCTTCACCATCGCCATCCGCGACAGCTACGGCTACAGCAACGGCCGTATTCACGGCTACGGCCACAGCGACGCCGACAGCAACCCCGAGTGCGGCTCCCACGGCAACACCGGATTCAAGCCCGATGGCTTCGCCGTCAGCCACAGCGACGCCGTCTGTGACTGCTTGTGCCTACGGCCAAAGGCCTGACGGTCGCCCTCCTTGCGTCTGCATGGCTCCGATGTGGGTTAGAAACAACGGAAAATGTCAGTAACGCCGCTGGCCGGAATTTGACCTACGAGAATATATATGGCATCCACTTTACTCAACTTATCCGCGGATACTGAAAATATGGAAAACACCAGCCAGACAAAACAAACTAAACACGGAAGCTCCGGCGAGGCGGGCTTTACTCTCATCGAGGTCGCCTGCGCTCTTGTGGTAATTTTGGTCGCCCTGCTTGGCGTCGTGTTTTCGTTCACTTACGTAGTCAATTATAACGCCGGCAACAACGCCCGTTCTCAGACTCTTGCGGTTCTTCAGCAGCAGGTCGAGCGGCTGCGGGCGGCGAAATTTACGCCGACAATTACGGGCAGTGCAAGTGGCGCCGATCTGAGAGGCGGCATACAGGCTCCGTTCCTTGTAACGCCGATAGACGGCGGAGCTTCGTTTAATGTCCAGGTAACGGTTGACAACGACCCTTTTGCGGCGGGCATTCAGAGCACCGAGCCATCAACCAGCACACTAAAGGAAATAACCGTGACCGTAACTCTCTCATCGCCCAGCCCCGGATGGCAGACGGCGATACCGGCGGTTGCAGTTCTAAGACGCACACGCGGCAACTAACACCAATGATGAAAATAAGAACCATAAAAGCAACTGAACGCGGCTTTTCGTTAATCGAATTATTGATCGCGATGGTGATGATGATGATTCTTATGGGGATCGTTTCAACACTGCTTTCGAGATCGCTCAGCGTCCGTGCCCGCGAAAGGTCGCGCACCGACGCCCTGACGTCGGCGCAGGCGGCATTAAATGTTTTGTCACGTGAAATCGCAAATTCGGGTTTCGGACTTGCGACGCCCGGCGACCCGCGAATCGCCAACAACGGCATCATCGCAGCCGATTCGAATGCAGGTCAGATACACGTTCGATCAAACTTTAACAATATCGGCCCGCACGCTGCGCCGACCGGCTCGACCGTTTTGGCGACGCTCGACCCGGGCGAAGATATTACGTTCTTCTACGATGCCGCTTCTCAATCGATCGTCCGCTACGACCCCAACGACACGCCCACGACCTCATCGATCGTTAATCGGGTTAGTAACGTCTCGTTTAAGTATTTTGATTACGTAGGCACAAATTCAACCGGAACTGAGGTTGTGACGCCGACAAATAATACAGGCCGGGTTCAAATAACCGTCAGAGTTAACCTTGACCCTGTTTACGGCCAGCCAAATCCGTCAAATGTCACTTTTACGTCAGAAGTCACGCTGAGAAATTCAAAGTATATGCTGCAGCAGTATTAAAGAGTCCATGTTTTAGAGAGGTAATATGACAACGAAAAAATCGGCAGGAAAAATAAAAGATCGA
>JAYVFJ010000012.1:0-5486 GCA_043773225.1 Chloracidobacterium sp. | reverse complement strand
TGAGAAACGCTTGACGCCAGAGCCACGGTCGGTCGGTTGGCGGTTCGATGAATTCGAGACCCGCAGCGACGAGGCGTTCGTATTCGGCGTCGAGATCGGCACAGTCGAAATACAGCACGACATTATTCAACGACTCAACCGGCGTCAACTCGCCAAACTCCAGTATAGACAACGTTGCATCACCGTCGGGACACTCAAGACGAGCGTATCTCGGAAGCGAATCAACTATGCGGCGCAGGCCGAGCTTTTCAAAAAACTCGACCGTTTCGACTGTTTTGTCGGAGTAAATTGTGACCTGATTTAGGTTCATTTCTGCGGTTGCAATAAAGCAAGCGTTTTCTTGGCGTCGGCGAGAAATTTGCTGTCGGGATATTTCTCTGTGATGGCAGATAAATATGCGACGGCGTCTTCGCGCAGCTTGGCAGGAGCAAATTTGTCTTTTTCTTTTTCCAGCTTTAGATCAACCTTTTGTTTGCCTTTATTTTTGGATAAGTAGTAGCTGCTCATACCGGCAAGATAAAGAAATTCGTCTATCTTTGAGAATTCCGGATATGCGGCATAGGTCTCCTCAAAACGCATCAGCACGCCCTTGTATGCTTTCTTTAGTTTGAAAGCGTTCCAGGCTACGTCGAGGTTGTGCTTTGCGTCCTGCTCCATCACAGGATCACGGTCAATAGCAGGCGTGACATTGCGCTGGGCGTAAACGTAGCTAGAAGAAACCACGCTCAAAAAAATAATTATTGCGAGGCGTCGAAAAAAACTATATGTCATGTTGAGTTAGATGTATCAAACCCTATTAGGTTTGTGCATTATTTGCCTATCACTGAGCTAACTCTGTTGAGCGAGGCGATTTAGGACTCTCAATTTGTTTTATGTAGTCATTAAACCGTTCATTCATCCCGCTTTCGGCATTCTTAATTTCGTCGGGTTTGGAGTTGGGATTAACAAACTTCGTAGTTAAACCTTTCTTAAAATCTTCTACCGCTCCTTTGTCATCGTTTAGAAAATGCTTCAATGCGCCTGAGATATACAGTAACTCTTTGAGAGGCTTTTTGTTCGCAGGATCGATTATCATCTTCTTGTTCAATTCAAGAGCCTTTGTTCGGGCTTCGGCAGCCTTTTTAGCTTGCTTTTCCTGACCATAGTGATAGCCTTTTACACGATAAAAGAAACTCCAAAAAGAATCAGAATTATCTGGCAGCAGCGGATATATCTTTTCAAGAATATCTAATCGTTCGCTCATAGGAACTTCCGTGTAGTCTTTAAATTTTCGCTCAAAGGGTATTTTTTCAAGCTCTTTTTGAATTACGGGAATCTTGTCCTTTGGCAATGTGTCAAAGTCACCCATAAAAGTCGATAAATGACACTTCTTACACAAGTAAACCGACGGTGAGTCGGTGAACGGCCAGAACACCCATTGGTATTTTGACGGCCACCAATAGATATACGTTCCGTAAGACATAATCACTTGAAATGTATTTTTTGTCTTGCATACGGGACAGTTAAAGTCTTGTGGTGCCCACGTTGTCATCGCCTGAGAACGCGGTGAAAAAAGTTCTGAAATTTGAGTTGAGCCTGCAAGTCCAACAGACGCGAGTGCTAAAAAAGTTCTTCGATCCATGTTTCCTCCGTATTAAGCGAACCGAGCATTTCATACTTTGTAGCCTAATACACGAAAAAGGTTCGCACGCGGGCAACTTTTTTCTTTACGAACGATATTTACTAAGTATTTCATCCGATTGAGCAGAATCGAATCTTGGCATAGTTCGCTGCAATCGCCCATAGGACTGGTCATTTTTGATTTTCAGTTCGTCTATTTCCTTGTAAATCGCCTTGGTTGCTTCCACATCTTCGTGGAGTTTTTTTCGCATTCGGCTGATTTCGCGCCAGAAAGCGAATGTCGGCCTACCGTCCTCGCGGGTATATTTATCACTTTTTTTCTCATGTCACTATTTTATCGCATATTTTGAAACAATAGCATCCAATTTCTTCGCAGTCTCTGCCGGCCAGTGGTCGGGTGCGGTGAAGATCGCGTTTTTTATGGCGTCGCGGTATTGGCTTGGCGTTTGTTTGGCGGCGACTCGTTTAACGGCGTCCTTAAGAACGAGTTGGGCGTTGCGGACGTTTTTGTTGAGGTATTCGACGACCATATCGATTGTGACGGCGTCGTGGGTTTCGTGCCAGCAGTCGTAATCGGTGACGAGGGCGAGCGTGGCGTAGGCGATCTCGGCTTCGCGGGCGAGCTTGGCTTCCTGCAGGTTGGTCATGCCGATGATGTCCATGCCCCATTGGCGATAGACATTGGATTCGGCTTTGGTCGAGAACGCAGGGCCTTCCATGCAGAGATAAGTGCCACCGCGATGCGTGTTGACGCCTATGGCTTTGCACGATGCTTCGAGAATGTCGCCAAGCTCATTGCACACAGGATGAGCAAAGGTCACGTGGCCGACGATGCCTTCGCCAAAGAAAGTGGATTCACGCGCTCTCGCTCTAGTCCGGTCAAAAAACTGGTCGGGAATAACGAAATCAGTCGGTGCGTATTTTTCCTGCAAACTTCCGACGGCCGACACCGACAAAATATATTCGACGCCGAGCAGCTTCATCGCATAGATATTTGCACGAAAGGGAAGCTCGCTTGGCGTCAACTTATGTCCACGTCCGTGCCTCGGCAAAAACGCCACTGCCACGCCGTCCAATTCGCCGATAATAAAAGCGTCCGATGGTTTGCCGAACGGCGTGTCAACGACGGCCTCTCGCACATTCTCTAATTCCGGCATCTGATACAAACCACTGCCGCCTATGATTCCGATTTTTACTTGTTCCATTAATTTGAAGTTACTTAATCGGCTCGGTTTCACCTTCACCGCATTTAGAATCTTCGACTAGCTTCTTTAGTTCGGCTTTATCACGCTTGGCAATTAAGTCGTTGATGGCTTGAAATTTGGTTTTTGGTTTTTCCTTTACCATGTTTTCATATGCTCTCAGCATGCTTTCCATTCCTGCTAATTGGGTGGCGTTTTCATTCTTTCCCTTATCCGGGACGGACAATTTGAAGGCCGCCATAGCCATTGAATACTGAGCCAAAAGTTCGTCGGCATTTTTGTTCTTTTTATCCATTACTGAAGACAACATTTGCGCACAAACGATAATGCTGACATCGTCGGTTTCAATAATGTATCGCATTGCCCAAGTCCTAAAATCTTTCGCCTTTTCATGAAAAGGTTGAGCCTCAAGGATTTGAGTTGCTTTGACAAGCGTTTCTTTATCGGTTGATTTGTTTTGTGCGAGACCGATCTGAGCTGTTAATCCTACTAAAAATAATATGAGAATAATTGTTGGTTTTTTCATGTTCACCTCTCCAATCTAAAATTATTTTAATTAAGCAAATACCAATCGCCCTTTTGGTTCAGGAATATTACGACCTATCTCTTTTGCTGTCTCGAGCCATTCTTGAATAATGACCTCAGTATTCGCGAGAGCTTCTTGGTATGAAGAGCCGTCAGCCATGCAGCCTGGTAATTCAGGCACCTCAGCTACATATGCGGCGTCATCTTCGCTCCAATAGATAATTATCTCGTATTTACTCATCTCTAACTCCTAAACGATACTTTAAGATTATATTACGAATCTGCTTTACTTGATACGGTTTAGCTTTGCCTTGCTTGGGCTGAATGTTAATTATCTCTTCGATCCCCATCCTTGTGAATATATGATGGCTACTTTTGATTCGCTCTATAAAGTCTAGAGAGTTAAGCAATGAACGCAAATCATCAAAATCTATATTTGCGTCGGAATGGCCTAATAAGACTTTTTCACGAATCTTTTCAGTTTTCGACATATTTATTTGAGATTATTTTGCCATCAATTTCCGTTAATCTGCAAAGCGGCATCTCGAAATCGTGATAAAACAAACATATCCAATTTTCACTGACCGCCTGGGGGAGGATCTTTTTCTTATATTCCAATGTTTCGGTTGGGTAAAGGTCGTAGCTCATTATCCACGGCAGCGGTAGATGGTGGCGAGTTGGGATCATGTCGTAAAAGCCGTAGAGCGTTTCGCCGCCGCGGGTGAGTTTTATGGTCTGCATTGTTTCAGAGTGGCCGCGGACTTGTTCGACAATTAGGCCTTCGACTACTTCGTAATTGTCGGGTTTTAGTTCAAGCTGGCCTGTGTCGATCAATGGCTGCCAGTTTTCGGGCAGGTAGCTTGCTCGGTCGCGTTCGTGCGGGTTTTCTGCGGCGTTGAGTTCGCTTTGTGAGACAAAATAACGAGCGTTTATGAATTGCGGCTTGAATGTTATTTGAGTTAAACCACCCGCTACCGCAGGTGGTTCAGACGTATTGCCGCCGGCGTGGTCGAAATGGAGGTGGGTGTTGACGACGATCGTAATGTCTTCAGGTTTGCAGCCGGTGATTTCGTGCAGCGATTGTGCAAATGGTTTTTTGCGGTGAATGCCGTAGATCGCAGTTTCTTTTTCAGACCATTTTTCGCCCATGCCGGTTTCGATCAGAATTTTTTCTTTGCCGGTATCTATGAAGAGGCAGTTACAGGTGAGTTTTATGCGGTTTAGTTCGTCGGGCGGGCAGACACGTTCCCAAAGAACGCGAGGGACGACACCGAACATCGCCCCTCCGTCTAAACTGAATTCGCAATCGGGAATTATCTCGATGCGGTAATCACCTATTTGCATCGTGAATCGTGAATCGTAAATCGTGAATAGAAAATCTATTTACGATTTACGATTAACTATTTACTTCTTTTTCGGTTCCGGTTTCTTTGCGTCCGGTTTTGGCGGCTGGCCGTCGGGGCCGCCAACCTGAACTCCCGGCGGCATTCCCGGCGGGCCTTGCTTTTTTTGGTTGCTTTGCTGTATCTGTTCGTCGGTGACCTCGGGAATAGTGAAATCGTCGGGCACGCGGATATTGTTGCTTGCGACCAGATCTTCGATAAGTTTCTTTTCCTTGTCGGCCTCAAGTTTATTTTTGACGTAATCCTTGACCGGCATCTCGCGTGCATTTGGCGTTTCCGGGTCTTTAAAGCCGGTCGAGATCAGGATGTGGCGAACGTCATAAGTGTCTCCGGATTCACCTGCTTTTGCGTCCTTGTTCGCTTCTTTATTCGGGCTTGGCCCAAGTTTTCGCTCCAGCTTTATGATGTGAAAACCGAAATCCGACTCGATAAGTTGGGGATTTACCTGTCCGGCTTCCACTGCCAAGGCTCCCTCTTCAAACGGAACCACCATCTTTCCTTTTGGGACATCCTTGTAAATTCCGCCTTGCAGTGATCCGTCAGGGCCCTTGTTTCCCGGATCCTGCGTGAACTCATTGGCCAAGGCAACAAAATCCTCGCCCGCTTTGGCCCGATCAAGTATCTCTTGCGCTTTTTTGCGTTTTTCCGCCGGGTCGAGCTCGGGGTATAACATGGCGCTTCTTTGGGCAGCTTCATGATTGCCTGCAAACAAATAATTTTTGCGGCCAATGGCCAC
>JAYVFJ010000011.1:0-2785 GCA_043773225.1 Chloracidobacterium sp. | reverse complement strand
AAAAAATTTTAGCGTCGCATCTTTTGTCTTCGAGATGTCGTTAATGCGGATCGGCTTTGTCAGATCAAAACGCTCGCCGAGCTTTTTCGGGTCAAACGGAATCGTCGTTCCCTGGCTCTTCGGCACCGACTTGTCCTTTCGCCACTCATGGCTGATAACGAGGTCATGGCCGTCCTTCATCTGCAGCAGATCGCACCGGTCGGCATGAAGCATCCGCCCGATCTCAGACACCACGACGTTCAAGAACCTTTCCAGATCGATGTCCGTCGGCAGATCGCGGGCCAGCCGATCAATTATCGCCTCACGAGCCTCGCGCATGCTTATCCGACGCTCGTTAGAGAGTGCTGGCGGTTCTGTTCCAACTTCCATAAAACGCGCCGGAAAGTGTCTCTCCGGCACGTTAAAATGTGTCGTTTTGTCAAACGAATGTCAAGCTGATACAAATCCGGGTCGCGAGAAACTCCCACAAAGCACCCAGCCCGTCTGCGACGGCGGATACAACGATGAAACTTGGGACAGCGAGAATTTAGCCACGTATGCACGAATAAATAAGAGAATTTTTCGTTTTTATTCGTGCATTCGTGGCTAATTCTCTGAAAGTGGCGACTTTTGACACGGCCTCGAGAGTAAGGGCGATACTTTCAAGTTGCGTGGTTCGCCCTTGCTCACGCGCGGGCTTGTGCACTCGCCGGAAAAGAGTTTCAAAGAAGCCGCAATGGAGGTTGAACATCTACGCCGCAGCGCGGTAAAGGTTTTTACCAGGAGTCATCCAAAGGTTCAGGCTCCTGCGCGGCTATCGTAATTCCGGCGGCTTCCCACACCTTCTTTTTCCATTCACGCAAATTTTCCGTAAGCATCAACGCAGCCTGTGGGTGGGCGGCGTTGCGTTCGAGGCGGATTACTTCGGCCGTGACCGACACCTCATCCTCCGGATTTTCCGTCACGGTCAGGTGAACCTTGCCGCCGACCAGAGGCAGTGCCCGCGGCAGATAGATCAGCGTTCCGTGCAGCCCGACATTTTCGGTCAAGCCCTCCTGAACAACTTCTTTGCCCGATTCGTCTTTCCAGCGAACACGAATCGGAAATGAGATTACGTGCCGCGCGCCCTGGCGTCTTTCCCGCATAAGATTTTCCCCTAATAAATGTCGCAGTTGCCGCAGCAAACTCACTCGTGAATATACCCGAAACAGACACCTAAAGTCTATCAAAATCGAAATAAATTAACACGCCTAAGCGCCTTCAAATTCAGCAATTGCATATAGAATAAGGCCTTCCGGTTTTAGGTGCGTTGGACAAGTAGGGCCGAAAGTGATAACCTCATAAAATGTTTCGGCCGACTGCGGCACGAAAACAGGTGGAAATAAATCCCCCGAAACAGTCTTCGTTAAACGCGAATAGTGGCTGATGACCCAAATCTCAGACACTATTTTTGCATTTAAACGAGGTCGCATAACACGGAGAAATGATTAATGAAAAATCTCGTTAGAGGAGGCGCGATTCTGTTGCTTTCGAGCATGCTTGTCGTATTTGTTTACGCACAAGTCAGGACGGAATCCACTCTCGCCATAGCGATTGATTCGCTGGATAAAATTGAAAATAATATTTCTAATAAAGCTTTAGTTAATAATATAAATGTTAAAGGCAATACGTTGGCTGATAAAACGGACGACGTAAAAAAGTTAGTAAAGACGACCGGCTCGGTAAAAGCCGTCGGCGCGGGTGCAAGCCGCGGAGCATTTTCCGCAACCGCATATTGCCTCAAAGGGCGAACCGCAATGGGCCACGGCGTTCGTCGCGGCATCATCGCAGCAGATCCGAGAGTGCTAAGACTCGGTTCCACCATCATGGTCAACGGCGGCGCCTACAGCGGAAACTACCTGGTTTCCGACACGGGCGGCAGCATCAAAGGCAAACGCCTCGACATCTGGATGCCAAATTGTTCGGAAGCTCGACGTTTTGGACGCAGAACCGTTCAGGTTTTTGCACCTTAGTCTTTGAGTTAAAACAAGGAAAAAACGCCTCGATATATCGGGGCGTTTTTTTTATGCCTATCAAGGATTGAGGCCCTATTTTGATTCATGTTGACATCGCCGGACCTCTTCGTGACCAACACTCGTCACGCTTTGCCAAACGTAGCGCGAATTTTCACGGCCCGCTCGATCAGATCAACATTTTCCAGTATCTTGAGCCGCAGATCGTTGTCTAGTTTCGGGTTGTCAGCAAGAAATTTGTTGACGATTGCGAGGGCTTCCTCGCTTTTCTGCCCGCCGATAAAGGCGCCTAGCCAGCCGTTGACGAAAAATATCTTTCGGCTGCGCTTCAGGTTTGGCAGCTCGGCGAGGGCTTTTTCGAGATATGGCAATGTTAGTTCGTTCTGCCGAACCGAATTGAACGGGCCAAACGCCGCCTCGATCCAGCTTTCGCTGATGTCTTTATCCGTTGTGAAATCGCTCCAGTATTTTGCCTTGTTTTCGGCAGTCGCTATTCCCGCTTTTGCGGCGTAGGCGTAGCGTTTTGCTTCGTCCGATGTCTCGGTTTTCTCGAGATCGGCGAGAAGTTTCGGCGCTTCTGGATCGCCCAGAATTATCAGACGGGCGACGATGTCAAACCGGTCTTTTGTCGAGTGAGACGACCGGGGCATGGAGGCGGAAACACGACCGGTAGGGAGTGTGTTCTTGTCGCCAACCTTGAGAACACCCTCGCTACCGCTTGGGTTTCCGCCTTTGAGGATGAGCTTCAAAATTCGCCGGGCGTTTGCGCTTGATGCAACGCTGAGGAAGTAACG
>JAYVFJ010000010.1:0-12856 GCA_043773225.1 Chloracidobacterium sp. | reverse complement strand
TTCGCGGGCAGTTTTTTATGAAACAAATAGCGAGCTTGTCGCTCGACCTCGACAATAAATGGTCTTATATGAAGACGCACGGTGATGCGGGTTGGGAAAACTTTCCCTTCGTATCTCGATATTGTCGTGCCGCGCGCGCTTGCATTTCTCAAAGAGCGAAACTTGAATATCACGTTCTTTATTGTCGGTCAAGACGCTGCTCTCGAAAAAAATCGTGAAGCGATAGCCTCGATAGCCGCGGCCGGGCATGAGATCGGGAACCACAGTTTTAATCACGAGCCGTGGCTGCACCTTTATACAAAAGCTGAACTTACGGAGGAGTTTGAAAAGACAGAATCTGCGATTGAAAATGTCACCGGCAAACGGACCATTGGTTTTCGCGGACCAGGCTACAGTCTCAGTCCGACTGTCTTGGAGGTTTTGGCCGAACGCGGTTATGCGTATGATTGCTCGACGCTGCCGACCTATATCGCGCCGCTTGCACGAGCCTATTATTTTTTCAAATCGCCGACAATGACCGATGAAGAGCGCGAAAAACGTAAGAAGCTTTTTGGTAAATTGTCGGATGGTTTTCAAAGCCTGAAACCTCGAATGATGAATATCGCCGGGCGCGACATGGCCGAAATCCCGGTGACGACATTTCCGATCTTCAAAACTCCCATCCATTTGAGCTACCTGCTTTATCTCTCGACATTTTCGCGCGCTGCGGCGCTTGTTTATTGGCGAGTCGCACTTGCGATGTGTCGTGCGACGGGCGTTCAGCCTTCGCTGTTGCTGCATCCGCTCGATTTTCTTAGCGGCGACGACGCGCCGGAACTCAAATTCTTTCCCGGAATGAATGTTCCATCCAATAGAAAACTTTCCTTTGTTAGTGATGCCTTGACGATTTACACAAAACATTTTGACGCTGTCACGATGCGTGAACACGCCGATTTTGTAAGAAACGGCTCGGTAGCAACACAGCCGCGAACGCAGACAGTTTAGGTGCAGAGTCGGATGAGCAGGCGAAATATCCTTATCACAATATTGTTTCTCGCCGCAGCCGCTATTCGGTTCGCCGATGTTTTTCGTCCAATAAACCAAGCCTCTTGGCGCGAGTGCGATCTCGGAGCGATCTCTCGCAATTTTGCCCAGGAAGGCATGAATCCGCTTTATCCTCGCATAGACTGGCGCGGAGACGGTCCCGGCTTTGCCGAAATGGAGCTGCCGCTTTTTCCGTTTCTCACGGCAATCACTTACAAGATCTTTGGCGTTCACGATCAATTGGGGCGCGTTTGGGCGTTTCTATTCTCGCTCGGCGCGCTGTTCTTTTTTTTCCGGCTTGCACGAGAGTATTTGAGTTATTACGCCTCGTTGGTTGCTTTCGCTTTTTTCGCCTTTAATCCTCTCATCGTTGACCAATCTACGGCTCTTCAACCCGAAGGCTTGATGCTCTTTGCATACATTGCCGCAGTCTATTTCTTTCTTCGCTGGCACAAGACCGATGAAACGAAACACCTATTTGGCGCTGCAGCAATGACCGCGCTTACGCTGCTTGCCAAAGCTCCGGCGGCTCACGTCGGCTTGTTTTTTGGCGTCTTGCTTCTCGACAAATACGGTTGGAACATCTTCAGACAAGGCAAGGTCTGGCTCTTCGGAATATTGAGCATTTTGCCTTCGGCGCTTTGGTATCTACATGCCAAAAGCTTGTGGCTCACATACGGTAATTCGCTCGGCGTCTCAAACGAATATCATTGGATCGGCCTCGATTTTTTTACGGACACAAATTTTCTAGGCGGCATACTGAGATCTGAGTTTATTTATGTCTGGGTCAGTTTCGGCCTGATCGTCGGTGCCTTTGCGGTCTGGAAAGGCTACCGCGAAGATGCGGCCCGACATTCGCTGCTGTGGCTCGCCTCGATATTTGCGCTTTATCTTTTGGCCGCACGCACGACGTCCGAGGACTGGGCAAATTACTATCACGTTTTTAGCATTCCGCCGGTGGCGTTGATTTTTGGTTTCAGCATCAAAAAACTCCTGGACTATGCACACGATTTTGCCGATAGTTTTAGCAGCCGTTCGCCGCCCGCAAACCTCTCGCAGGTTTTCCTATTTGGGTTTGTGATCGCCGCGATCTTTGCCTCGCTGCTGCTCGAAGCCAAACAGGTCAGGGCAAATTTCCTCGGCAAACGCGTCCCGGACGAGGCCCGCATCTGCGCTGACAAAATAAAGCCCGCGATGAAAACTGACGGACTGATCGTCGCCTCCGGCGGCCACTGCGTTGACAAGAACGGTTACGCATTAGCCTACAACGCTTCGTTCATGTTCTACTGGCTCGACCGCAAAGGCTGGAACATCTGCATCGAAGACCAGTCGATCGACAAGATCAACACCTACGCCGCCAAAGGTGCAAAATACTTCGTCGCACAAAAGTCGATGCTAAAAGAAAAAGCAGGTTTTGAAGAGTCCCTTCGCGGGAGATATAAGGTCATAGCCGAATGTGAAGAATTTCTGGTCTTTGACCTTACTAAATAGTTGAGGTTCACGGACGTGTGCTCTATGCTATAATCGGCATTGAAATGAGGTTTTATGGACACCTATCAGATCGAAATTTTAGAGCCGAGGGCGAAGAAGCTGCTTGATGATATGGCGGATATGGACTTGATAACGGTTCAGCCGCTGGAGAATGGTGCTAAAACCAAGAGCAAAGGCAGCATTCGTGAGCTTTTTGGCAAAGGCAAAAGCGGCGACCCGAACGGCTCTGACAACAATAGAATTGATGCCGACCTCGCCCGCTCTTACCTCGATACACACGAAGAAAAATAACAGATGTTTGTCGATACGTCAGGCATTTATTGTCTTTATAACCGGGACGAAAAACACCACGAAGCGTCAATTGTCTTTTACGATTCGGCACGGATTCGCATCACTACGAATTACGTTCTAGCCGAATATGTTGCCTTGGCTGATGCACGTCGGTCTTCGCGCAAGGACGCGATTAATTTTAGCCGACAGGTTTTAGATGATGACGAGATTGAAGTCATTTGGGTTGATAAAAGTCTCCATCGTCAGGCTGTTCAGCTTTTGCACGAACGTCTGGACAAGACCTATTCATTATGTGATGCCGTCGCTTTCTTGGTTATGAAACAACGAAACCTTTTAGAAGCTCTGACAACTGATGAACATTTCGACCAGGAAGGCTTTATCCGATTGCTCAAATAGTTAAAATTGAAGTTTCTTTCTATCTCGCACGAAACCTTCTGGTTTGGTAAACCAAGCAATGCCCGCTCGATACAAAAATTCAGGTGCCTTTAATGTCACTTCGCTGATCGTGCTGCATCTGTTGATCGTTTTGCCGCTGGCTTATTTTTTGAATATCTGGGCGGACGAGGCTTCGACGCTTTATACGACGGAGCGTGGGTTTTGGCATGCGTTTCAAAATGCGGCTGCGGATGAGAAGCAGGCTCCGTTGTATTTTTGGATAATGAGTTTGTGGCGTGGCATAAACGGTTCGATCTTTTTTGCACGGTTATTTTCGATAATTTGCGGCGTTGTGGCGATCAAGTTATTTGCCGATCTGGCGCGACGATTTTTTGAGCCGCGAGCGGCTTTGCTTGCAACTGCGTTTTTTGCGTTTCATCCTTTTTTGATCTGGGCGAGTGTTGAGATTCGCGTTTATTCGCTGGTCATCTTGTTGTCGCTCTTGCTTATCACGCTCTTTTTCGATGCTTTTTTTGAGGAGTCTCCCGCAGAGTCGCAAAGACCGCAAAGAAAAGCAATAGTCTTGTTTTTGGTTGCGGCGATATTTGCTCTCTATACAAATTACTATCTTGGTTTTTTGCTAGTCGGCTTGTTTTCCTCATTGCTTGTCGCAAAAAAATGGCGTGAGGCAGGTATTTATTTGGGATTGATGCTCGTCGCCGCGATAGTTTTTCTGCCGCAATTGATCGGGCTCAAGTCACAGTTTGTGGCAAATACGAGCGGTTTTCAAGAAGAGCGATCGCTTATCGATGGCATCCGGCTTTTGTGGCATCATTTTTTGACGTTTACCGTGCCGTCCGAAGTTTTGCCCGATGTTCAGATCTCGATTGCGGACGTGATAAGGCTCTGGGTCGCGCGTGCTGCAATATTCGTCATTGGCTTTTTTGCCGTAAAACGACCCAAACTTATTTCGTCGCATACGTTGTCGTTAGGCTTTATTGCCGCGGTAATTTTTGGCTGCCTGCTTTTTGCATATTTCGCAGTCGGGAGCGAATATATCGCGATCCGTCACGCCTCGGTCGCATTCGCGCCGCTGCTCCTTTTTTTGGCATCGCTGCTTTCGGATCTTTTTGGCGGCGGGCAAAAGAAGCAAGCCATCGGGAAGATTGCAGCATTCGCCTGTGGGATTATCGTTCTCGCATCATTTTCACATGCTCTTATAAAGCTGCATCCAAATATGACAAAGCGCGGCGACTGGGCGCGCATTGGTGCATTTATCGAGCAAAACGAATCTCCGGGACAGCCTATAATTGTTTTCACGGTCTTTGAATCTCTCGCTTTGCCGTATCATTATCACGGCGTTAACCGGATCCTGCCGGACGAGAAATTTTTTGTGTTTGATTTGGAGAACGCTTTTGGCACAGAGAACAGCTACAAACGGCAGATCGATTTTGTCATCTCCGAGATCCCGACTGACGCAGATGCTATATGGCTCGTCGTCAGCGAAAAATGTCTCGTTACCGATGCGTGCCGGCCGTTGGAAAAATATGTCGAGGCAAACTACACTATAGAAAAGGAACAGGAATTCTATCTTGAGAAACTATTCCTCTTAAGGAAAAAGACACAATGATCGAAGCTATGGATCCAAAGAATATGGACAAACCAACCGTGCGGTGCTCGGAATGCGACCGGGAAACTGAGCATTACAACACATTTCTTTCGCCGACGAACGAGTTGCGAATAGTTTGCTGGGAATGCCTCGGACGCGAAGAAAAAGGCTTTAACGCAAAGCGAGATTTCCGACGCGATGCTCGCTCGGGCGTAATTCCGAGATAGTTTGATGAGTGTTAGAACGATCACGGAATATCCCGAAAAGGTGCTCGCCGAAGTTGGCAAGCCCGTGACAAACTTTGACAAAGAACTCGCATGTCTCTGCGCGGATATGTTTGAGACGATGTATGACGCCGAGGGTGTCGGCCTCGCTGCTCCGCAGATTGGGTTGAATGTGCGGCTTTTTGTAATGGATTGTGAAGGTGTAAAACTGATCGCCGCCAATCCTGAAATAATATCTACGGAAGGCGAGCAGTCGGGGCAGGAAGGCTGTCTGTCGGTTGGCAAGATTCCGGCGGTCGTTGTTCGTCCGCAGAAAGCGCGTCTAAAAGCTCAGGACGAAAATGGCGAATGGTTTGAACGCGAGGCTGAGGGTTACGCCGCCCGCGCTTTTTTGCACGAAACGGATCACTGCAACGGCAAATTGTTTATAGACCATTTGCCAAAATTGCGCCGCAGCATGGTTATTAAAAAGTTTCAGAAAGAGAAACGTTGGGACTGAGGATTTCAAGCATAGAGGACAGAAAAATGAAAAAATTATTTCTTTTAACAACACTATTTTTCGCAGTCGCATTTGGCAGCATTTCCGTCTCGGCCCAGTGTGACAAAAATATTGATTCGCCGATAAAATGCGGATATTACGATGAGGGCTTTCAGGACGGGACGCAGGACGCTAACCGCAATAGAAGCAATGATTACCGGCGCTATCGTGACAAACTCGATTCGCAGTATGAGAGTTTTTACAGTCGCGGATATGCGGCGGGATATGACAGCGTTCGTCCAACGGTGCGTTGGACAAATTCGCAGCGAAGCGCATACGATTCTGGCTATACCATCGGACAAAACGCCCGTCGGAACGGCGGCCAGAACAGGTCGGGCGAAGGTGCCTTGCGCGGGTACGATCCGATTATAGGACTCTATTTCCAACAGGGCTATGACGACGGTTTTAACAATCGCGCGCGACAATACGATGTTCCTCTAAATAACAATCCCCCAAATCCGGGCGGTGGCGGCGGCGGCGGCGTTGGAACGGCCAATTGGAGCGGCCGCGTTGATGACAGAGCGAACATCATCATTCGCGGCGGTTCAATCAGCGCAGAAAATGTCAGCGGCAACGGAGTTCAAACAAACAATCAGAACATCAACGGATCTCTGCCGCGTCGCGCCGCAACGGTCACCGCCAATAGGACAAACGGGCGCGGCGACGTAACGGTGATACAGCAGCCAAACCGTTCAAATAATTACACCGCAATCGTCCAGATATATGACCGTAAGAACGGTGCGGATAATTATGCGATCGAGATGTCGTGGACATCGGCGGCGAATGTCGAGGAGCCCTACCGCTCGGGCAGCGTAAGGTGGCGAGGGCGTGTTGACCAGACGGCAAACATTGTCATCACGGGCGCCGATGTTCAGACACAGGATGCGGCCGGAACGGGAATCTCGAATATCAATTTTTCGATAAACGGCTATCTTGCCAGGCGTCCCGGAAATGTCAGAGCGAGCAAAAGAAACGGGCGCGGTTCGGTGAGCGTTTTGCAGCAGCCGTCGTGGGACAATGACTTTACGGCGATCGTGCAGGTTTTTGATCCAAGCGGCGGAGCGGATAATTATGAGGTCGACATAAGCTGGTGAAATCAACGGAATCGTTAGCCGCAGATTTTCGCAGATGATGCCGATAGGATTTTTGTGATCAGTGTTATCCGCGTTTATCTGCGGCTAAATTTTTCTTATAAACATCGCCCGATAGATTGGCATCTCTTTATTTTCTACCGCTTGTTCCCTCTCGGTTTTGACGGGAAATGGATTGTGTCCGATCACGATCTCGCTCAAATTTTTACTCTCGCGGAATAGGGCATACATTTCCTCCGCCAAAAATTCGATGTCCGTCTGCACAAAGATTTGTCCATCGACAGAAAGTTTCTTCACCACCGTCTCAACCAATTCGGCGTTGACCATTCGCCGTTTCGCGTGCTTCTTTTTAAACCACGGATCGGGGAACTGGATAGTAACGGTCTGCAATAACCCTTCTGGAATATCGTCGAGAAGCCGCCCCAGCCAGATCATTGCATTGCAGAATTCGTAACGCAGATTATTGAGGCCCTGCTCTGCGGCTATCTCGTTTGCCTCGATCACAAGCGGCTCGCGTATCTCGACGCCGAGAAAATTCCATTGCGGCTCTGCTTCGGCCATTCGCAAAATAAATCTGCCGCGAGCACAGCCGATGTCGAGGTGCAGAGGCAACGACGGATCGGCAAAAACTGTCGTCAGATTTATCGGTTCGGGCTGAGCCGTGTAATAAGGCGAAAGCGGATTTACATGCTGGTGAACTCGAACGCGCGGCATAACTAAACGACTCGCAAGATCAACAAAATGCTAAAACAACACGCCGCCAGATAAATGCCGAGAGCTGCTATTCCGGCTAAATTCACTGCGGAACCGGCCGCTCTAGGATCAACATATTCATCTGACGGTATTTGGACAAAGCCATAAATGGCTCCGGTAACTAGGCCGCCGATGTGTCCGTAATTATCTATCACCTGAAAAAGCACCAAACCAAAAATAAGTATGAAGCCGATGTTCACCAACAAGCTTTTACGAAACTCAGGGGAAATAAATTTTCGTCTTTGAAAAGCGTAAACAGCAAGGTAAGCGATCAACCCAACAATTCCGCCCGAAGCCCCGACCGAAATTCCGTCAGGAACAAAAATCAAACTCAAAACGCCGCCGCCGATCGCAGAGAGCAGAAATACGATCGCCAAATGAGCGCGGTTCGACAGCATCTCAAAAATCTTTCCAAAACTATAAAACGCGTAGCAATTCATCACGACGTGCAAAATACTGCCATGCGTCGTCGCACCCGTCAGGATGCGCCAATACTCGTGCCCGCTGATGAATGCCGGCTTTACAAAACCGGCCGCCAATATTGACTCATCAAGACCGGTTCCGAGTTGTGCGGTGGCCACTGCGATGATAGAAGCGATCAGAATTATGGTGTAATACGGAATCGGCGTTTGATGCTGAATTGTATTTTCAGCCTGCGTGTCTTGAACTTCCGGCTCGTCGGCTTCAGGTTGATATTGCAGAGACATGAATTTTTTTTAACGCAAAGTCGCAAAGAAGCAAAGTCGCAAATATTTTTATTAATCTTTCTTACTTGGCGTCTTTGCGCCTTGGCGTCTTTGCGTTGAATTTCTCTTACATGGCGAGGCCGCCGTCGGCTTGGATGACCTGACCGGTAATGTAGGCGGCGGCAGGAGAAAGTAAAAAGCAGGCGATCTCGGCGACTTCTGTTACATTCCCAAGACGGCCGAGCGGTATCATTGTGAGATATTTTTCACGATACTCGGCGTTCATCTCGGCAGCCATTTCTGTTTCGATGAGGCCGAGGGCGAGCGCGTTGACAGTGATCTTGCGGCTCGCGACTTCTTTGGCTAGCGATTTTGTCAGGCCTATCATTCCGGCCTTCGACGCCGAGTAATTCGACTGCCCAAGCATCCCGACAACGCCCGAGATGGATGTAATATTCAAAATCGACCCGCCATTCTCATTCCGCATCATCGGCCTCACGGCCGCCTTTGAAAAATTCCACGCGCCTTTCAGGTTGGTGTCAATGACAGCATCCCAATCTTCTTCTTTCATGCGCAAAATGAGTTGGTCGCGGGTGATGCCGGCGTTATTGACAAGATAACCAACCGTTCCAAACGCATCTTTGACCTGACCGACAAATTCGGCAGCAGCTTCGGTATTGGCAACGTCACACTGCGCCGCAAATGCTTTCACGCCCAATGCCTCGATCTCGGCTTTCAGCTTTTCGGCCTCATCGGCGCTCTTTGAAAAATTGAACGCCACATTCGCACCGCACCGCGCCAATTCCAACACGATCGCCTTCCCAATGCCGCGTGTGCCACCGGTAACGATCGCTGACCTTCCTTCAAATTCCTTCTCGCTCATAACTCATCCCACCAGCGCATTCCGCTGGACCTCAAAAAGTTTGTTAACGCCGATGTCGGCGAGGATCAGCATTTCGTCCATCTGCTCGCGTGAGAACGGTTCGCGTTCGGCGGTTCCCTGTAGCTCGATAAATTTGCCGAGGCCGGTGCAAACGACGTTCATGTCGACATCGGCGGTTGAGTCTTCCTCGTAGGCGAGATCGAGGATCGCCGTACCCTCGATAATACCTACGCTGACCGCCGCGACTTCGCTCAGGATCGGCGAAGTCTTTATCGTTCCCTGCTTTACAAGTTTCCGGCAGGCTAGTGCCAGAGCAACATAAGCACCGGTGATCGAAGCACAGCGTGTGCCGCCGTCGGCCTGGATGACGTCGCAATCGAGATAGATCTGGCGCTCGCCCAATAGTTTAGTATCGACCACCGCGCGCAGACTGCGACCGATGAGTCGTTGAATTTCCTGCGTTCTGCCCGAAGGCCGCTGAGTCTCACGCTGTGTGCGAGTATTTGTTGCACGCGGCAGCATTGCGTATTCGGCCGTGACCCAGCCGAGGCCTTTGTTGCGCATAAACAACGGCACGCGGTCCTCGACCGACGCTGTGCAAATGACCTTAGTCCCGCCGACCTCGATAAGCGCCGAGCCTTCGGCATACGGCGAGATATTCGGCGTGATCTTTGTGTTGCGTATCTGGTCGTGGGTTCTTTTGTCTGTTCTTGTATAATTCATTTGTTTTTTGCCGGCAAAACACGCGAAAAGACGCGAAAATTTTTATTTCTTATTTTCGCATGTTTCGCGTATTTCGCGGGCTAACTCTTCTTCAATTCATCGCCGCCGTAAACTTCGATCGCTTCGAGTTTCGACGGTTTTGTTCCTAAAAACCGTTCGGCTACGCGGGCGAATCTGTCGGCGGCGTCGGTCACGTAAAAATGATCGAGGTCGTCGCAAAGCTCGCGTTTGCCGGTGACAGCGTTCGGATTTGCAAGACCTTTTTCGGCCAAAAGCTTTTCGACCTCTTCAGCGGTTGCCTCGCCGGAATCAATTAGCTTAACATTTTCGCCTACGATCTGCTGTATCACACCTTTCAGGATCGGATAATGCGTGCAGCCGAGAACAAGAGCGTCGGGACGGAATTCGTTCATATCCGCAAGATATTTAGCTGCTATGGAAGCTGTTTCCGGTTCTGTCGTCCAATTCTCTTCGGCAAGCGGAACAAAGAGCGGACAGCCGGCCTGAAAAACCTCAGCAGTGTCGGACGCACGCCGGATCGCTTCAAAATACGCGTTGCTGGCAACCGTCGCCTCGGTCGCGATCACGCCGATACGCGGCTGCGGCTTGTCTTTTGTTAATTCGACCGCTTTTCGCCCGCCCGGGCCGATCACGCCGACGACATCGAGGCCGATCTTCTCGCGTATCTTTGGCAGGGCAAGTGCCGACGCCGTGTTGCACGCAACAACTAGCATCTTGATCCCGCGCGAGGCTAAAAACTGTGAATTCTCGATCGCATAACGTTCGACCGTCGCCAGCGATTTTGTCCCATACGGCACGCGGGCCGTGTCGCCAAGGTATATGAAATGCTCATTTGGCAGACGGTTGTGCAATGCCCGATATACGGTCAAACCGCCGACGCCGGAATCGAAAATGCCTATCGGTAAAGTATTCACACTGTCAATAACTATATCGTATTTGCCATAGACCGGCATTTGGACGCATTTCAAACTGTCCCGACTGTCCCAGCGTTTTTTTTGTCCCAAGCTGTCCCACACCCAAGTGGGACAGTGTAACTCACTCATTTGATTGATGTTACGGCATTTTTTGACCTCTGTCCCACGGTTTTTTCAAAAAAAGTTTTAAAAACTCAAACTATTGAAAACGTTGAGTTTATCGTTTTTCAAACGCCGTGAAGCGTGGGACAAGTTTGTCTGAATTTTCAAAGAACGATCCGATTTACTGCCTGGTCGATGGTCGTGCAGCACATCGGCATACGTTTCAATAATAGCACAATATACCAGTAATAGGCAAGCATTTTTTTGCATCCAATGGACGGGAACATCTCGCCGTTTGCGCGAACTACTCTGATAAAAGCGTTGGCTGGTCGTCTTTTTTGGCTTTTTGGGCTTTCTTGGTGACTTCTTCCACAAGCGGAAGGTTCATTCTCGCTCCGTCGAGGATTTCCTGAACCGTCACGATCTGCAAACGGTCAAACGGCTGGAACATATCGGGCTGGAACTTGCCCGCTTCTTTTGCTTCCTGGATCATTGGCTTGGTCGGTTCGTTTCGTGTTATGAGAATCGCACAAGCCGCGCCTTCGCGTTCGGCGTCACCGTGTAATTGCGCAACTTCTTTTCTGCCGATGTTGCCCGACTTAACAGAGATAATGACCGGCAAAACTTCTTCTTTGGACTTTCGAGTGTAAGCAATGCCGTCGATACCTTTGTCCGCGCCTTTCTTTTCGTTGATAACGGCTCGGTTGTCGGAGTAAGTAAGCACCGCCCATTTTTCAAACTCTTTGCGAACTCGGTCGTCTTTCTTGTGAATCAACGCATCTACCGATTCCATATCTTTCGGAACGCCGTGCAGTTCGACGTTATCAATCGCCTCTTGTCCGCCGTGATCTTTCAGCCGTTTGAGTATGAGTGAAACGCTTTGATAGGTAATATCCATTCCTATCCATTGCCGCTTCAAACGATCAGCAACAGCAATAGTAGTTCCGCAACCGCAGAATGCATCGAGAACAATGTCGCCTTCATTGGAGGACGCTTCGATTATGCGTTGAAGAAGTGCTTCTGGCTTTTGTGTGGGATAGCCGAGGCGTTCTTGGGAAACTGCGTTGATCGGGGGAATATCAATCCAAATATCCTCCAGTGGATTTCCTCGCGATTCATCAAGGTAGCGCTTAACCCTAAACATATTCTCGCCCGTCTGAACTAGACGACCTTCCTTCATAGCGGCATCTACCCTGTCTTGTCCCCAAATCCAATGTTTTCCTGCTGGAGGAGCAATAATACGGTCACCGAAGGTTCGTGGTTCGCCTTGCCCACTCTGAGTAAAATCATATAAACCGAAACGTCTTTTCGTGTCCAGTTCAACCTGACCATAGTGAGTCTTGATGCGTTCTTCGGATAATGGCGTGTATAAGTGGTTAAAGACAGCTTTGTCGGTTTTTGTATACAAAAAGATCGTGTCGTGCACCGACCCAAAGCCTTCTGTTTGACCCTTTGACGAACGGATTTTCTGCCAAATCACCTCGCTGCGAAACTCTCCGGCTGCAAATACTGCATCAACAACGATCTTAAGATAATGCGATGCTGTGGGATCGCAATGTAGATAAAAGGAACCTGTTGGTTTCAAGATGCGATGAATTTCCGCAACCCGAACTGTCATTGATACGAGATATGCAAATAGCGATCCTTTGCCGAGGACTTTCTCCAAGCCGCTAATAAGAGCGATCGACTGCTGCGTCTGCACGCCGTTCTTATTCGTCAATATGTCGTCGTAACATTGAATGGCGTGGTCGTCCCAAGTCCATGTGTCCATGAACGCCTGCGCCTGTGCGCGGTCTTCGGTGCCGATGTTGTTGTATATCTGGTTGTAGTTGCGTTTGGAATTGAACGGCGGATCGATATAACAAAGATCAACCGTCTCGTCGCGGATAAACTTCCGCATCACATCAAGATTGTCACCGTAATATAGTTTGTTCATGAGGTTAAGTTAGACCGAAATGTAGCATTAAGCTCGTATCGTAAGCAACATAGCAGCAACATAGCGGTCACGACAGCGGCTGCACTTCTTTTCGACTTTTCGCACATCTTCATCGTCTAAATGATTGAATGCGAAATGTTTCGCAATCGATCCGGGTTCTGGGCTATTATTCTCGTGCCGAAGAAGCGGCGGTTGA
>JAYVFJ010000009.1:0-10447 GCA_043773225.1 Chloracidobacterium sp. | reverse complement strand
CGATAATGCAGACGCCAAATGCCGCACCGGTTAATGACGGCTCGCCCGTCGATGTCGGTTCTTCGCTTGTAGCCTATGCCACCAGCAAGTCCAACCCGGTCTATCCGTCATCCGCAAAGAGCACGAGGACGACCGGCGTTGTTCGCGTAGATGTTACGGTCAGCGAGAACGGCGATGTCGCACAGGTGCAAAAGGCCAGCGGCCCTATGATGCTGCAGAGCGCGGCAAAAGACGCGATCAAAAAGTGGAAGTTCAAACCCTTCGTCCGCGACGGCCAGCCGGTCAAGGCAACGGGGTTTGTGAGCTTCAACTTCGCTTTGTAAGAATTTTCAGAATTTTCACCACAAAGGCACAAAGGACACAAAGTCAAAAAAATCTTTGTGCTCTTAGTGTCTTTGTGGTGAAATTCTTTTTGTGCGGTTAATTATCCTCTTTATTTTAATTCTCGCGTCGTCCGCGTTCTCGCAGATTCCACCGATCGAGCCCGGCGTTTCGCAGGAGTTGGCAAAGTGGCGTGTCTCGCAATACTCGAACATTAGCTACAAACTCAACCTGACGCTCGAAAAGATGTCGCCGGTTCTTCGCGGCAGTATGGAAATACACGTCACACAGGCCGCTTACGCCTGTGCCGAGCCGAACTGCCCGCCGATGGCGATCATTCTTGATTGGCGAAAGATTCCAGGGCATGAGAACGACTCGACGATCTCGAATGTCACGTTAAATGGCAAAGCAGTCTCGATACAGTCAGAACCACCTGCGGTAGCGGGTGGTTTAACACCCAATACCACTGCCGCGGAAAAGTTAAAGTCGCCGCTCAATCACAACGAGCCAAATATCTATCTTCAACCACCCGCTACCGCAGGTGGTTCTGACTTTAACGACCATCTCATCTTCCGCGACGGCGTTCGGATGGGCGAGAATGTTATCAAGCTCAATTTTACGTCGCCGATATTGACCAGCGGCAGCGCGATCACGCGGTATGTCGATAAAGAGGACGGCGCGGAATACATCTATTCGCTCTTCGTCCCGTCCGACGCCAGCACGGCGTTCCCTGTCTTGGACCAGCCGGATCTGAAGGCGAGGTTTACCCTAACCGTAAATGCTCCGCCTGATTGGAAGGCCGTTTCTAATACCGAAGTCTTCTACGTAGGCCACTGGGAAGTGTCGCACGGCTGCTGTGGCCATGACGAATATCGTTTCAACGAAACTAAGCCAATAAGCCCTTACGTTTTTGCATTCGCAGCTGGCCCATTTAACGTTTTTAGGGAGTGCATTTCCAATGCTGCTGGTTCTAAAGATGCCATTAGGTGCATGGAAATTGAGAGTCTTGGCCAAGAGATACAGCAAACAAGGAATTGGTCAAAGATATACGTCCGCAAGTCCCAAGCTGCTAAGTTCAAACCCCACGCCGCCGAGGTCTTTCGCCTCAACCGCGAAGCCGTCAAATATCTAGAAACCTACTTCGACTACAAATTCCCGTTTCCGAAGTACGATCTCGTCCTGATCCCCGAATTTCCGTTTGGCGGGATGGAGCATGCCGGGGCGACGTTCCTTAGGGAGCAGTCCGTTATCTTTCCGCAGGAGCCGACCAAGAACGACATCGTCACGCGGGCGAACCTGATCTTTCACGAGGCGGCGCATCAGTGGTTTGGCGACACCGTCACGATGAAATGGTTCGACGACCTGTGGCTGAAAGAGGGCTTTGCGACCTTTATGGCATACAAGGCTTTGGACAAGATCATGCCTGAGGCCAACGCGTGGAAGGTCTTTTACGAACGCGTCAAACAGGCCGCCTACCGGACCGACTCAACACGAGGGACGACCGCCATCTACCAGCCGATCGCCAACCTCTCTGCCGCAAAATCGGCATACGGCAACATCGTTTACAACAAGGCTCCTGCGTTCCTCCGCCAAGCCGAGTTCTACCTCGGTGAAGACAAATTCCAAACCGCCGTCCGCGCGTTTTTGAAGAAACACGAGTTTGCCAACGCCGGTTGGGAAGATCTGGTGACGGAATTTCAAAATGTGTCCAAACCGGATTGGACTGAGAAATTGAGTGCGACCATGAAAACTCGTATAGACGTCGCTGGTCGTGAAGTTCTGAGCGAGTGGGCAAACCGGTGGATAACCTCACCAGGCCTGCCAAGCGTTCACATTTTTACCGATAAATCATCACCGGGTTTTCAGGGCGAAGGCACTGGTCACAAGGAAATACAGGCCGTACAAATAACTCCGACAATGACGAAGAAAGCACCTAAACAACGCTTTCGCCTTCTGGCATTATTCGAAAATGGTGCCAGGGAGGTTCGGACGGTCGAGATAATGCCTTCCGCTTCCTATTCTGATGAGTGGTTACATGTGAATTCGAGAGTACGTTTCGCTTTCCCAAACTACCAAGACTACGGCTACGGCATCTTTCTGCTTGACGACAAAAGCCGCGATTACGTCCTGAAAAATATCCAAAACGAAAAGGACGATTTCCTCCGCACAATGATTTGGGGCAGCCTCTGGGACAGCGTCCGCGAGAGCGAGCTTGACCCGAAGGATTATGTCGAACTTGTCATCAAGAATATTGGCCCCGAAAAAGACGAAGGCACGATCCAGACGCTGCTGTCGCGTGTGACGACGGCGATGAATTACTACTTGTCGGAACCACCTGCGGTAGCGGGTGGTTTAACCCGACAGACACGCAACTTGCGCTCGAATCTTGAAAACCTCTTGATCGACAAAATACAAAACGCATTGACTACCGGACAGCGAATAACCTATTACCGGGCATTCCTGAACATCGCCTCCACCGAAAAAGCGCGCGGCATACTTAAGGAAATACTAGGATGGAACGCCGGCACCCCTGCCGGCAAAAATGCCAACCAGACTGCCGGCAAGGTGCCGGCGTTCCTTAAGACCAAAGACAAATTCGACATCGTCACGCGGTTGGCGATTCTCGGCGATCCGGACGCACCGAAGCTGCTTGCCGGTCTTGAGAAAACTGAGACCTCCGACGACGCCAAGCGTTATGCCTATGCCGCGCACGCCGCTTTTGCGACCGCTGAGAACAAGGCGAAGTTTTGGAATGACTTCATCAATAACAAAGACATCTCTGAAAGTTGGATCGAAGATGCAGTTGAGACTTTTAATTCGATAAGACATTCCGAATTGACCTTACCGTATCTTGAAAAAGCACTCGCCGAATTACCTAAGCTCAAACGCGATCGAAAGATATTTTTTGTCAACGGCTGGCTTGCTGAGTTTATCGGCGGGCAGAGAGATGAAAAGGCTCTGGCGATCGTTAATAAGTTTTTAGCGAACAATCCTAGTCTCGATAAAGATCTGCGGTTGAAGATACTTGAGAATGTGGATGTGATCGAGCGGGCGGTGAAGATCCGTGGAAAATACATAAGAAATTAACCACAAAGGCACAAAGGGCACAAAGTAAAAGACTTTGTGTTCTTTGTGACTTTGTGGTGAATGTTTTTCGCTTAACAAATGGGTAATAATCTGTTATTGTGCTTGTCTGCCCGTATTTTATGGAGATGAGGTTTTTTGCCATGAGAATTTTATTAGTATTAACGCTTTTGGCTGCGGCTGTGATGCCGCTGCAAGCTCAGGATTTTAAGTCTGTTGCTGAGCAGCAGATCATGGCGCGCATTACGGTCAGCAACGACGTTGATATGCAGCGTATATCGAAACTCGGTCTCGACCTGATGGAATACCGCGAGGGCGACGAACTCATATTTCTGGCGACGCAGAAACAGCTTGACGAATTGAGAAACGCGGGCTGGAACGTGCGCCTCGATGAGCATCTCACGGCAGAACTTCCTAGACCCGGCGATACTGAAACGTTTATGGGCGGCTATCGGACGGTCGAGGAAACGTTTGCATTTCTGAATCAGATGGCGACGACGTATCCGCGCCTTGCCCAGGTTTTTACATACGGCCAAAGCTGGGAAAAGATGCGAAATCCGCTCAACGGCTACAACCTTACCGGCATAAAACTTTCAAATCAAAATACCGTCCGCGACAAGCCAAAATTCTTTTTGCAGGCCGGCATACACGCCCGTGAACTTGTCCCGCCTGAGATGGCGATGCGGTTCATACAATATCTTTTGGCGAATTACGGCACTGATGCCGACGCGACTTGGCTGCTCGACGAGCACGAAATAATTGTCGTTCCGCTCATCAATCCCGACGGCCGCAAGATCGCCGAGACCGGCCTGTTGAAACGTAAAAACACCAACAATCTGACCGGAGGCTGCACAGGGACATTTACGGGGATCGACCTTAATCGTAATTATTCTTTCTGGTGGGGAACGGTAAATATGCCGACCGATCCGCCGTGCGGCGAAACCTGGCCGGGACTCACCGCTGCATCAGAGCCTGAAATTCAGTATGAGCAGGCGTTTTTAGCTTCGCTGTTTCCCGATCAGCGTCCGAACGACAGAACCACGCCCGCGCCGCCGGATGCAACCGGCGTTTTTCTCGACATGCACTCTTACGGCAATCTTGTTTTGTATCCGTGGGGCGAGGATGAAACGCCGCCGCCAAATATGCAGCTTCAGACGATCGCCCAAAAAATGGCGTCATACAACGGCTATAACCCGATCCAGAGCATTCAGCTTTATCCAACGAGCGGGTCGTCAAAAGACTGGGCATACGGCGAACTTGGCGTTGCCGCATTGAGCACGGAAACCGGCTTGAGTTCGGGAACCTGCGGCGGATTTATGCCGGCATTTACCTGTCTTGACGGCGGCACGAACGGGAATTTTTGGAATCTGAACCGTCCGGTTCTGCTTTATCTTTCTAAACTCGCACGAACGCCTTACATGACGTCAGAAGGCCCGACGCCTGAAACATTCACATCTTTGCGGATGCGGTTTAACCGGTTTTCTCTGCGGGCACAGATCAGCGATCAGAGCAACGGCGGGCAAAACGTCACGGCTGCCGAGGTTTATGTTGACGTGCCGCCATGGCGCGGCGGAACGGCCATCGCGATGACGGCCGAGGACGGCAGCTTTAACAGCCCAAACGAGGCTGCGGTTGCAAATATCTCCATTTCTGCCGTGTCGCATCTGTTGTATGTCCGCGGACGCGATTCGGACGGAAACTGGGGCGTGGTGAAAGGCGTGTTTTCGATGCCCAGAATTTCGGGCCTCGATAATTAGAACAGCGAACAACTAAAAGCTAAAAGTGAAAAGTGAAAGATCGGGTTTCGACCTTGTTTTTCACTTTTCGCTTTTAGTTATTAACTTCCCACAATCTTGACATAAAAGTAATGATTTGAGAATATTAAGTTTATGAAGATCTCGGCACAAGAGGAATATGGGCTGCGGTGTCTGGTTCAGCTTGCAAATCTAGGTGACGGCGAAAGCTTGACTCTGCCGCAGATTGCCGAGCGCGAAGGTATTTCGACGGCGAACGCCGGCAAGTTGATGTGGCTGCTGAACAAAGCGGGATTCGTTAATTCGAATCGCGGGACCAAGGGTGGTTATTTTCTGGCGCGGCCGGCGGGTGACATTCGGCTGAGCGAGATTATTCGAGTTTTGGATCAGGATGTGCTGACCAAACATTGCGAGAGTTACACAGGCGTGCTTGATTCGTGCGTACACAATGGCGATTGCGGCATCAGGCCGGTTATCGTCGGGCTGCACGAGATAGTCGAGAATGCCCTGTCACAGATCACGCTGGCCCAGCTTGTCGGGTCGGAAAGCTCGGTTGACGCGATGTTTCATAGCATTCAAGGCATTCACCGCACCATAGAACCGCAGAGGATTTAATCACAAAGACACAAAGGGCACAAAGGAGGAAATATTTAGGTTTCAAAAAATGACAACAGAAAATTCAAGCTATTTGAATTTATCTTTGTGTTCTTTGTGCCTTTGTGGTGAAAAGATCTTATGTCAACAGCAGCAGAATTATTAACTAACCGGGAATACAAATACGGCTTTGTCACTGATATTGAGACAGAGACCATTGCGCGTGGATTGTCAGAAGATACTGTCCGACTAATCTCGTCAAAAAAGAACGAACCGAAATGGATGCTTGAATTTCGACTTAAGGCGTATCGGCAGTGGCTGAAGATGACAGAGCCGGATTATTGGGCAAATTTCGATTATCCGCGAATTGACTTTCAGAATATATCTTACTATTCGGCCCCGAAGGAAAAAGTAAAAAAAGCCAGCCTCGACGAGGTTGATCCTGAATTGATCAGAACATTTGAGAAACTTGGCATCCCTATCACCGAGCAAAAAATGCTTGCGAATGTCGCTGTTGATGCCGTTTTTGATTCGGTTTCGGTGGCGACGACGTATAAGAAGAAGCTGCTTGAGGCCGGCGTGATATTTTGCTCGTTTACCGAGGCGGTCGAGCTATATCCTGACAAGATCAAGAAATATCTAGGCTCGGTCGTTCCGGTGAATGACAATTATTACGCGGCGTTGAATTCGGCGGTTTTCTCGGATGGCTCGTTTGTCTTTATTCCCAAAGGCGTTCGCTGTCCGATGGAGCTTTCGACATATTTTCGCATCAACACGCAGGAAGCCGGGCAGTTTGAGCGGACGCTTATCGTCGCCGAGGAGGGCGGCTATGTTGCCTATAACGAAGGCTGCACGGCGCCGCAGTTTGATACTAATCAGCTTCATGCGGCAGTCGTCGAGCTTGTCGCTCTCGATGATGCAGAGATCAAATATTCGACGGTGCAGAATTGGTACGCCGGCGACGAGAACGGCAAAGGCGGTATTTATAACTTTGTGACGAAGCGCGGAGCTTGTCGAGGCGTTAATTCAAAGATCTCGTGGACGCAGGTCGAGACCGGCTCTGCGATTACATGGAAATATCCGAGCGTCATTTTGCAGGGCGACAATTCGATCGGCGAGTTTTACTCGGTCGCGCTGACAAACAATGCTCAGATCGCTGACACCGGAACCAAGATGATCCATCTCGGTAAGAACACAAAGTCAACGATCATTTCAAAGGGAATTTCCGCCGGCAAGTCGAACAACTCGTATCGCGGCCTCGTAAAAATAATGCCAAAGGCGGAAGGGGCGAGGAACTATACGCAATGCGATTCGATGCTCATCGGCGGCCATTCTCAGGCGAACACTTTCCCGTATATCGAGGTGATGAACGCCACCGCCAAGGTCGAGCACGAAGCGACAACATCGAAGATCAGTGAGGACCAGCTTTTTTACCTTCAGCAACGCGGCATCTCGCAGGAAGACGCGGTTTCATTAATTATCAACGGTTTTTGCAAAGAAGTTTTCCGCGAACTTCCGATGGAATACGCGGTTGAGGCGACGAAACTTTTGGGTTTGAAACTTGAGGGAAGCGTAGGGTAATTTCTTGGGACTTTATGAGGTCTAATAGTTCAATTTTTGCCATTTGTATCTTTCTTATTTCCTTTAGCATTTCATTCGCGCAAGGCGGGAAGCGTCAGGACACTAGTGAATCTGTTCGAATCAATAAAACTAAGCCAACGATTTACACCGAGTTCGTCAAGATGGGCGAATGTAGTTATACGGAAACGCTGAGTGTTATCAATTACAAACCGTGCGAATCAAAGCGAACTGATATTATTGAAAAGTTCGACGCAGTTTGGGTTCGTCTCGTAAATAACAGTAAATGGGCTATTCAGGTGGATGTTAAAAACCTTTTTATTGAGCCTGTTATAGGTCCGGTCACTTTGGCTGACAATAGAACTAGGACTGGAACGTCTGATGGCGCGGAGGTTGACGTGATCTACGATACTGAGGCCGAGACCGGATGCGATTTCCACGAAGAAGCTCCTCCCGGCCAACCTTGTAAGTTTCGGGACGCAGTTGCTCCGAAAATAAACCGCCCGGGAATGCTGTCGTCCGTATTCATTCAGTCAGGAAAATCACTGATTTTTGCTGTCAGACGAGAACATCTCAAGAAATATTTGAATGTTTTTGTTTTATATAGCTATGAATGGGAGACTTCCGAAAAAAGAACAAACTTTGAAGAGCCTAGACATCGCGTCTATTTTGGCTGGTTTACTTTTGAAACAGCTCTAAAAAAATTGAATAGACATTAAGCAATATGAATTTAGCAATTGAACTAGAACAAGAAGATGATGGCCGTTGGATTGCGGAAATCGATGAGTTGGACGGGGTATTGGTTTATGGAGCAACTCGCGAAGAAGCAATAAGGAACGTTAAAACGCTTGCGCTTCGCGTCGTCGCTGATCGTCTGGAAAACGGCGAAAGTTTACCACAGCAAGTTGAGAGTTTGATATTTGAAGCTGCATGAGCAATTGGAAATCTGCGAAGGCAAAACGTGTCTTGGCGGCGCTTGAAAATATCGGGTGGCGAATTAAACGCCAAAAAAGTTCTCACAAAACTTTGTCGCGGGAAGGATGGCCTGATTATGTTTTCGCTTTTCATGACGGCGATGAGATCGGCCCAAAAATGATGGCGCGAATTGCGAAGAGAACCGGACTCCAACCGGACGATTTATAGTTGACGCGGGCATTAAGAGTAGAAATGCAATATTACGGAATTGACTGGCTTGCGACGGTTGCCGGGTTGACGGGCGTTTATCTGATCGGGAGCAAGAATAAATACGGCTTTCTTGTGATGATGATCGCGAGCGTTAGTTGGATGACGGTCGGGTTTTTGATCCAGAGCTTGGCTTTGATCCTCGGCAGTGCGGTTTTCTTTTCGCTCCACGTTCGCGGCTGGGTGAAGTGGCGGCGTGAAGCAAAGGTGGATTCGATGTTATGAAATTAGAGATCTTTCAGGTAGATGCATTCACAAGCAAACCGTTTGGCGGAAATCCGGCGGCGGTCGTTCCGTTGACTGAGTGGCTGCCTGACGAGACGATGCTCTCGATAGCGGCCGAGAACAATCTTGCCGAAACCGCGTTTTTTGTGAAGAACGGCGACCGTTACGACATTCGTTGGTTTACGCCAAAGGTCGAAGTAAATTTGTGCGGGCACGCAACTCTTGCGAGCGCGTATGTGATCTTTAACGAATTGAAAATTGCATCTTCCGAGATCAAATTTCATTCACACAAAAGCGGCGATCTCGGGGTGACAAAAGACGGCGACAGGCTTGTGCTAGATTTTCCGGCATATCCCATGAAAGAGATCGAGCCTATTCAGATGTTGGTTGAGGCAGAAGTGCCGCCGCTCAAATATTGGGAATCGCAGGGTAACATGTTGTTTCTTTTGCTCGAAAATCAGAAGGCTGTGGAATCACTGGAACCCGATATGCCAGACGTCTTGAAGTTGCCTTACGACGAAGTAATTGTCACCGCAAAAGGCGACGATTGCGATTTTGCCTCGCGGATGTTCGCGCCGCGTCTTGGCATTCCTGAAGATCCTGTCACAGGCGCGATCCACTGTTCGCTGATACCTCATTGGGCAGGCGAACTTGGAAAGACGGAGCTTTTCGCACGACAAGTTTCGAAACGCGGCGGCGAGCTTTTTTGCGAGCTTGCGGGCGACAGGGTTAAGATCGGCGGCAACGCCGTTTTGTATTTGAAGGGCGAAATTTATGTCACAGCCGAAAATGAAAAGCGAGCCGTCGCATGATGTGGCGGTCAGATTTGCGACGAAAGCGGATTCACCAGATATCGCGTGGGTGCTTCTGCAGGCGTTCGGGGGAATTCGTGAGCATTACACAGTCCAGGCATTCGAAGTTGTGACGCCAGCTCCCGATGAGGTCGAAAAACGATTTGCGGAAGGCCCGATGTGGGTTGCAGAACTCGGCGACGAGATCGTCGGCACTGTTTCGCTCACAACCGAACCGGAGGGGCTTTACGTGCGGAGCATGGCCGTTTTGCCGGAGGCTCAGGGACACGGAATCGGACACAAGCTGCTCGATGCGCTTCATGAGCACGCCGCAAACAGCGAGGTCGATAGGATCTTTCTATTTACGCTGCCTTTTCAGAAAGGCGCCCGGGCGATTTACGAAGGGCTCGGTTATACATGGGTTCGTGATACCACCGCTGAGGAATGGTATGGCGTTCCGGGCTTGGAAATGGAAAAGTTTTTGAATCAGCCACCGAGTTCACAGAGAGTACATAGATAATTGTATTCTCTTAGTCTCTGTGATCCCGCTGGCAAAATATTATGTTATTAGAAGTAAAAAATCTGCACGCCGGAATTGACGGCAAAGAAATCCTGAAAGGCCTGAATTTACAGGTCAATAAGGGCGAAGTTCACGCTATCATGGGACCGAACGGATCGGGTAAATCGACTTTGGCGAAGGTGCTCGCGGGACATCCGAGTTACGAGGTCATTTCGGGCGAGGTGCTTTACGAAGGCAAAAATCTGCTCGAACTCGAACCCGACGAACGTGCCCGCGAAGGTCTGTTTATGGCGTTTCAGTATCCGGTCGAAGTGCCGGGCGTGTCGAATTCGCAATTCCTGCGGCTTGCGTACAACGAGAAGATGAAACATCTGGGCGAAGAAGAACTCGACCCGCTT
>JAYVFJ010000008.1:0-2426 GCA_043773225.1 Chloracidobacterium sp. | reverse complement strand
GAAACCGCACGGAAGCTGTCCGTATTGTTAAAGAGTTGGAGGATAGATATGCACGAAAGGAAGCTAGCGGAGGAAAGATAGCCGCTGTTTATGCAGGTTTAGGGGAAAAAGACAAGGCGTTTGAATGGTTGGAAAAAGACTTTCAAAACCATAGCGGAGAGTTGCCAGCTTTAAGATGGGGAATACCGCCTGAAACTCTCCGCGACGACCCGCGATTCAAGGATCTGCTGAAACGAATGGGTTTGCCGGAATAGAATATTTAGTCATGGAAAATAGGTCGCAACTCATGATCTATCAGACCGAATCCGGCGAGACGAAATTAGAGGTGCGTCTTGAGAACGAGACGGTCTGGCTGACTCAAAAATTGATGGCTGAGCTGTTTCAGACGACGCCGCAGAACATTACCATTCATCTAAAGAACATTTTTGACGAAGGTGAGTTGACCGAAGCAGCAACTTGTAAGGATTTCTTACAAGTTCGAATTGAAGGTGGACGGACAGTCGAGCGCCTTCAAAAATTCTACAACCTCGACGCCATCATATCAGTCGGTTATCGAATTAAATCTTCGGTCGCCACGCGGTTTCGGCAGTGGGCGACGCGGCATATTAGGGAATACATCGTCAAGGGTTTTGTGCTTGACGACGAGCGGCTGAAGAATCCCGATCATCCGTTTGATTATTTTGAAGAGCTGCTCAGGCGGATTCAGGACATCCGCACGTCCGAGCGGCGTTTTTATCAAAAGATAACCGATATTTACGCGACGAGCACCGATTACGACCCGACCGACGAACGCAGCATTCTGTTTTTTCAAACCGTGCAAAACAAAATGCATTGGGCGATCACCGGAAAGACCGCCGCGGAAATAATCGCCGAGCGGGCCGACAGCAGCAAGCCAAATATGGGGCTGACCAGTTGGCGTGGCACAAAACCGCGAAAACAAGATGTGAGCATTGCCAAAAACTACCTCGACGAAACGGAGATGTCGGCGCTGAACAATCTGACCGAGCAATACCTCGTCTTTGCCGAAGGCCAGGCGATGAGGCGGATACCGATGTATATGAACGACTGGATCGAAAAACTGCACGGTTTTCTACAACTAAACGACCGCAATATTCTGGATCACGCCGGAAAGGTCTCGCACCAACTCGCCGTCGAAAAAGCGGAATTGGAATACGAAAAGTATAATAAAACGAGAACCGACGAGATCGAAAGTGATTTTGACAAGGTAGCAAAAGGCATAATGAAATCACAAAGAATAACCCGAAATCGGCCAGAAAACTAAGCCTATGAAACGATGCCCGCAGTGCGGCCGCGAATACGACAATACAATGATGTTCTGTCTCGATGACGGAGCAGAATTGCTCTACGGCCCGGCGTCGATGGACGAGCCGAAGACGGCGATACTCCACTCAACAGAGCCGCCAAGCGAAGTGGCGACTCGCGCGCAGATACACACGACCGAACAGACTGCGGTTTTGCCCGGAGAATCGGAAGCGGAACCTCAAAAGTCTTTGGTTGACTCGACGGAAAAACGCAGCTTCTCCGCTCCGCGAGCAAAGCCGCTGATCGCAGTTGTCGCAGCTTTGATTCTCCTTGTCGGTGGCTTCTTTGGTTATCGATATTTTAAACCAGGCACATCCGAGCAGATAAATTCCATCGCGGTGCTTCCGTTTGAAAACAAAAGCGGCGACTCTGATTCCGAGTATCTCTCGGACGGCCTCGCTGAATCGCTCATTTATCGGCTATCGCAGATTCCCGATCTGAAAGTAAGCCCGCGAAGCTCTGTTTTTCGATACAAGGGTAAGGAGATCGACACTGAGAAAGTGGGCGCCGAACTGGGCGTTGATGCGGTCATGTCGGGGCGAATGGTGCAAAGGGGCGACAATCTTACGATTAGCGTTGATCTTGTTGACGTTAGAAATAAAAAAACTCTATGGGGTGAGCAGTTTGATAGAAAGATGTCCGATCTGCTTTCAACCCAGCGAGAGATAGCGTCCGCGATTACCGAAAAACTACAATTGAAATTATCAGGCGATGCCGCAAAAGGAACAACTAAGCGTTATACCGATAACAATGAGGCGTATCAAGCCTATTTAAAAGGACGTTATTACTGGAACCGTCGAACTGCGGAAAACCTAAGAAAAGCAATCGAACAATTCAAATCCGCTACAGACAGAGATCCAAATTTCGCGCTTGCTTTCACCGGCCTCGCCGATTGCTACGTTCTACTGCCGGAATACGCCGGAGTTCCGACCAGCGAAACAATACCCCAAGCGAAGGCTTTTGCTATGCGTGCGATAGCGATTGACGACCAATTAGGTGAACCGCACGCATCGCTTGGACAGGCGAATTTGATCTCGTGGCAATGGGCGGAGTCCGAACGTGAAGCCAAACGTGCAATAGAATTAAACCCAAATTACGCAACC
>JAYVFJ010000007.1:0-4126 GCA_043773225.1 Chloracidobacterium sp. | reverse complement strand
TCGACTGCTCGTAGTAATCAATAGCCTTGTAAATGTCGTCTTTTGATCGTTTGGCTAGATGATACTGGCCCCTAAGATAAAGTTGATAGGCCTCGTCATTGTTGGTGTATTTCTTCGCCAGTTTTTGCTCGCTTTCGCCCGACAGTTTCAGATGCAGTTTGCCCACGATCTCGCGTTGGGTGGTCAATAGTTCCGAGAGTTTCCGTTCATACTGCTCGCCCCACAGCGACTTGTTGGTTCGGGCATCAACGAGCTCGACCGTGATGTTCAGATTGTCGCCCCGCTTGGTAAGGCGTCCGGTCATCACCGCATCGACGCCAAGTTCGTTGGCGATCTTTGCAACATCAGTCTCCTTCCCCTTGTAACGCATCACCGAACTCGTCGGACTGACCCGCAAATCAGGAAGCTGCGTCAAACGAAAGATCAACGATTCCGCCAAACCATCAGACAAATAATCCGTGTCGGCATCCGAATTCCTGTTCTCAAACGGCATCACGGCGATGGAATTGATCTGCTTGGAACCCGACGCCGAGAAATATCGATAACCAAAGAACCCGCCGACCAAAAGAACAACAGTAACCACGACCGCGATCAGCGGCTTTGCCGCTCTATTTGCGGAGAAACTACGCTTTTCCGTCGACTCACCTAACTTTCCTTGAGGCTGCGCCTCCGCTCTTCCGCGAAGAATAGCGGTCGCGGATTCGTCGAACATCTTGGTCGGCTGCGTTAAACCACCCGCTACCGCAGATGGCTCCGACAAGATCGCCGTCGCCGGTTCATCGGCGGACGCCGGGCCTTCGAGCAGCGCATTTCCATCGTCGAGACAATAGTGCAGCGTGTCGTCGTAATAATCCCGCCTGCATTCAGGGCATCGTTTCATAAAATTCTATTGGTGTGGCCGAACTGTCTAAGGATCGCCAGAGATGCGTTCACTTCGCTGCTTGCACGTTAGTTGAATTATTCAATCGCTCTATTTCTTTGACGAGGAAATCGAATTCGTTGAACGGACTGCCGCCAGTGCGCGACCAGTGGACGCGGCCGCGTTTGTCTATCAGGATCGTCGCGTGCAGAGACATCTCTTCGAAGTCATCATAGGCTTTGAAGCGGCGCGCGTTTTCATTCTTTGGATCGGAGAGCAAGGGGAACGGCACTCCTAGCGATTTTGCTGTTTGAGCTAGCCCAGCATCGAGATCCGCACTTACGGCGAGCACCGTCGTATCTAGTTCATTGAGTCGCGAGTTGCGCTTGATAACTTCTTTCAACTGCGTGAGGCAGTGCTCACAGTAACCGCCGAGATAGAAGATCAAAAGCACATTCTTGCCGCGAAAATCTTTGAGCGAAACGGTTTTTCCTTGAGCATCGACGGCGTTCAGTTCGGGCGCATCAAAAGGCTCAAAAACGCTCGGCCCAAGCTGTTCCAGCGTTGTGCGTTTGTAGCTGCGCTGCTGCCCCGGCGACATATCTTTTGGCTGTGCTTTCACGCCGATGGCTTTGGCCTGTGCCAGCCACTTTAGCCCGGGCTCGGCGTCAGACCAGACGTGCAGAAGGCGCGCATACGCTTCGGCTGCCTTGCCCTTGTCGCCAACCTCGTTATACGCTTCGACCAATCCTGCAAGAGCAAAGCCGTCATTGCGCACAATAGTCAAAGACTTTTCAAAAGCCGCGAGCGCGAGCGACGGAGTTTTCTGATCAAGGTAAGCACGCCCGAGCGTGTTGTATAAAACATTCGGCCACGGCGACGGATCGTCTTCGTCATCGAACTTTTCGGCTTGTTGTTTGGCTGCGTCGTTGAGAAGATTTAGGCCGTTGAGCGTTTCGCCTTTCGCCAGAGCAAGACGACCGCGCAGTTCAAGCGATTGGATCGTGTGGTGATGCTCCAAGTATTTATTTTCGGGCTTCTCTATTTCTGTTTTGAGAGCAGCGTGCGTGGCATAGCTTTTCGCCGCTTTTTCCAGATCGTTGAGGCCGAGATGCGCGAGCGTTTCGATGTAAGCTCGCGTCAACTTGTCGCGGGTGTGATCCTGCCAAGTGAACATCTTAGGATCGAGAATGTCCTTCCAGCGTTCGAATCTCACAAGCGCCCGTGACAATGCGATCGTGCCCTGCGCGTGTGCGCTGTTGCCGGACGGATTGTTGTATTTCGGATCAAGCGGTGCGGCGAGCAATTGCTTTGCACCGCTGATCGCGGCTTCAGGCATCCCAAGCTGTTCCTGAATGTAGCCGAGATAATTTTGGTTGTGCGCGTAATTCCAGGTGTTGAATGGAAAGACTAGCCGTTGACGCATGTATTGCTTTTCAACGCGCGTGGCCGAATCCATCGAGATCGCCGCCTCGTGCCACATGCCGATACCGCTGTAAATGTGGCCGGGCATGTGCTGCGCGTGGCCGATGCCCGCCGCGATCTTTCCGTATGCCGCGCAGCTGTCGTGTGCCTGATAGCCCTCGGCGCTGTCCCAATTGTGAATGCGGTAATGGTGGCCGCCGGGATGATTCGGTTCCTGTGCCAGAACTCGCTGCAGGATCAATTCTGCGCCGTAACGATGCTCGCCACCCATCTGATCGAGAGCAAAAAACGCTTTGGCCTCGACGTCGTGGGGATATTTCAGAATGATCTGCTCGAGCAAATAAATGAACCGTTTAGATCGCTTTTCATCGCTTGGATCGTTGCCGCCCGCATCCGCCGGCAGATCGGTCGGCCCGCGAGCCTCCCATGCTTCGATATAGAGGCGTTCGCGGTCGCTAACCTTGTCCTTCCGTTTGCCGGCTTCCTTCAAAAACTGCTGGCCGCGTTCATCTGCAGCAGCCAGCGACAAACCCCAGTAACACATCGCGCATTCAGGATCGAGCTTGAGCGCCCAACGAAACGAACGCTCCGCCTCAAAAAACCAGAATGAATGCTGCAACGCGATGCCCTGATTGAACCACTGTTGGGTTTCAGGATTTTTAGTCGTGATCGGAAAATTGACTTTGCCGATGCCCGACATCACCCAAGGCTTTTCGCGCGGCCCGATGTCAAAGGCCTCACCGTGCCGCGAATGCCCTTGCTTCCAGGTTTCTGCGGCGTTTAACTTATTGTCACTGCTGGTCTGTGCTGAGACTGAAAGACAGAACAATATCAGTAGTCCTATCACTTGAAAGTGGTTTCGAATCATAAGTTCTCCAATTAAATCTATTAACTGCCTCGCTGTGATCGCCGCCAGCGCAAAATATCACTTCGCAAGCGGCACCATACGCGATTTTAGAATTTTTTTATCTCTCGTAAGCAGCGGTATACGTTCGACGATGCTCGTTGCCGCGATCAACTCATCTGCCGGATCAGATGTGAAGTCGAGTTCAGTGCTTTTTCGGGCGATCTCTACTGTTATTGGATAGATCGTGAGCTGCCGCATCGCACTACGGAATATAGAACCGTCAAAATCAACTTCAATCCGCCCGTGCTGGGCGAGCTTGGTCATCTCCCAGAGAACGATATCGGAAATAGCCAAACTTTGTCCGTGGATCAAATTTCGTTCGCGGACGCTTAGCTCTCCGAAGAAAGTAGCGAGCAAAATATGGGTATCAAGATTCAGCATCCCATTTGATCCCTGTTGACATGATGTCCCCATGTATCTTTAACGAATCTTTCATGCAACCGATGATCTCAAAGTCATCATCCCTGATGGGCATCACCTTTGCTACGGGCTTACCGCGTTTTTCGACAATTATTCCGTCTGCCCCCAGATGGTCAAATATCTTCAGGCACTTTGCCTTGAATTCCGTCGCACTTATTGTTCGTGTTTTAGTCTTCATAACGACGTTAGATTAACATATGACCAGTCATATGACCAGTTATTTCCCAAGAATGAAATATTCATTTCGGCAGATTCAGGCGTTTCAGCAGATCCTTGTATCGCGGTTCGTCGTGGAGTGAATTCCAAAATGTGTCGGTGCGCAATCTATACAATTCCCAATCTCGCACGTCAAAGGCTTTATTGAGTTCTCCAAACGCCTTATCCTTGTCACCGACAGCAACGTATATACCCGCGATCCGGCTTGGCGGCACATATTGGGTTTTTGCGATCTCGCGGAACCTGTTTATCATTTCCTCCGCCTTGTCGCGCCGTCCCGCTTTTGCATAAGCAATTCC
>JAYVFJ010000006.1:0-6675 GCA_043773225.1 Chloracidobacterium sp. | reverse complement strand
TTTTTTGGCCTCGGCGATCTGCCGGTCAAATGGTTCCGCTTCGGTCGATCTTTTCAGGCGTGTGCCGACGAGCATATTGTTTTTTGGCGTATGTTCGGTCGAGACAAATTCGAACAGCTTTGTTGAATAACCGCTGCGTTCGAGCAGCAGCGAACGCAGTCCGTCGGTGATAGTTTCGGCGGTGCGTTCGAGCATGACGCCGTGTTTCAGAATGTCTCGAAACATCTCAGGTGGCGTTATCTGCGGACGAATTTCCTGATGACAGCAGGGCGCGGCGACAATCAGGTCGGCATTGGCGATAATGCCTTTGTATATTGCGTCGTCAGTAGCCGTATTGCAGGCGTGAAGAGCGATCAGAATATCGACATCGCCGACATCGTAGTCCGCAATGTTGCCGACGACGAAATGCAGGCCGTCGAACCCCGAAGCGTCAGCGACACCATTGCCTTGTTCGACAAGCTCGCTCTTTGTATCAACGCCGGTCATGCGAACATCGACACCGCGAATATTTTTGAAATAATCATAAGCCGCAAAAGTTAGATAACCTTTTCCCGAACCCATGTCAACGATCTTCAATTCGCGTTTGTCGCGGAGTTCTGATTTATCGACAAGGGCGGCGAGAATCTCGACAAATTTGTTTATCTGCCGCCATTTGTCACGCTGCCGGTCGCGGACGCGGCCCGTGTCGTCGGTGACTCCAAGAGCCTTTAAATAAAAACTGTCGGCAGCGACCTGTTCCTTTTTTTCGCGGTCGTGATCGAGCGACGAAGCGGCCTTTAGAGTGGGTTTTGCAATATTCAGACGAGACTTACCCTTTTTGCCGATGTCGAGCTGAAAGTCATGGTCGGTCGTAAATAGATGCCCGCTGAAAAACTGGCCGTCGAGTGCCTCGCTGATCAAAGCAACTCCGGTATCGAAATCGAAATTCTTTGCCGTGTCCCGCGTGTCGCCGCGATAAAGAAAATAGAGGCGCGTCCCTTTTTTTGTTTTTACAAGCCGCACGAGGATTTTTTGCAGATGCTCGTCCGCGCCCTTATAATTGCCAAGGGTCATTTTTACGAATGTGCTTTCGTGCAACGCACGCGCAAATTCGGCGACAAACTTTTCTGTGTTTTCTATCATTTAGAGAAAAGGTTAGCACAATATGAACAATATATTTCATCTCGCGTTTCCGGTTCACGATCTAGACGCAGCCCGTGCATTCTACGGAGGCGTGCTCGAATGTCCGGAGGGAAGAAGTTCTGACTGCTGGATAGACTTCGACCTTTACGGGCATCAGATCGTAACGCATTTGTCGCCTGAGTCCGCCGGTGTCCGGGCAACAAATGATGTTGACGCCGATCATGTGCCTATACCACATTTCGGCATTGTGCTCCCAATGAACGACTGGCACGCGCTTGCCGACAAACTCAAAACAAAGAACGTCAAATTTATTATCGAGCCAAAAATAAGATTTGCCGGCGAGGTTGGCGAACAGGCGACAATGTTCTTCCTCGACCCAAGCGGGAATGCTTTGGAGTTCAAAGGTTTTAATAACCTCTCACTTGTCTTTGCGAAATAGGAATTTTCACCACAAAGTCACGAAGGACACAAAGAAAGAATTCTTGACCACAGACGAACTCAAATTCCAGGCAACATGACTCCAGAATTAATTTTGTAAAACTTTGTGTTCTTTGTGCCTTTGTGGTGAATAATCCTAATGAAAAATGCTGAGATTGTTATTATCGGCGGCGGCGTTGTTGGGGCGTCGGTTGCCTATCATCTGACGGAACGCGGCTGCCGCGATGTGGTAATCCTGGAACGCGAGAAAATGCTCGGCCTTGGTTCAACGGGCAAGGCGACGGGCGGTGTTCGCGCCCAATTCGAAACCGACATCAATATCAAACTCTCGCTCTATTCGCTTGATTTTTTTCGCGACTGGGATTTTGATTGCGAATACGAGCCGCGTGGCTATCTTTTTCTCGCGACTGATGAACGGCATCTGGAATATCTAAAGCGAACGGGCGAACGCCAACGTGAACTTGGCTACAACGAAGTCGAAATGGTTGATACAAAGACCATTGCTGAGATGGTGCCGGGCCTAAATTGCGATGACATTCTCGGCGGCAGCTTTGGCCGGCGCGACGGGTTTATAAATCCGCTGGCCGTGCTAGAGGGCTTTGTGACAACGGCGTCTCTTAGCGGAACGCGTGTGATAAGTGACGTAACCGTTCGAAAAATAGAAGTCGCAAAGGGACACGTGACGGGCGTTCGCACTTCAGATGGCCTGCTCGAATGCGAAAAAGTTGTCATCTGCGCGGGAGCCTGGGCTCAGCACATCGCTGCGACTACCGGAGTCGAAATGCCGGTCGAGCCGCAGCGTCGGCAAATAGTCTGGGCTCGAGCGCCAAAGCCTTTGCCGCAAGACCTGCCGATGGTGATAGATATGGCGGACGGATTTCACTTTCGTACGGCGCGAGATTTTGCATTTAAAAGCCCCGATGCAGAGACCAGCACTTTTGCTAACCACGACGTTTTATTCGCCTATCCCGACCCGGATGAACCCGCGAGTTTTTCGACCGAATTTGATGAAGCGTTTCTCGATAAGGTCGGCGAAAAGGCTGCTTACCGAGCGCCTTTCCTGAACGGAGCAAAGATCGTTTATGAAAAATGCCGTGCCGGTTTGTATGAGAACACGCCCGATCATCACGCAATCTTGGGCGGCTGCGAGATCGAAGGTTTGTATTTTGCAAACGGCTTCTCCGGCCACGGCGTTATGCATTCGCCTGCAACAGGCCGCGCGCTTGCTGAGATTATTCTCGACGGGAAAGCCAGCTTTCTCGACGTCTCATGCCTAAACCTTGAACGCTTTGCAAAAGGTGAACTACTCCACGAGACCGCGTTCATATAATTTTCACCACAAAGACACGAAGAACACAAAGTAAGGTAAGAATTCTTGTTCTTCTCTGTGTTCTTTGTGTCTTTGTGGTAAATTCCTACCATGACCACCGCAATAGTTCATCATCCCATTTATCAAAAACACGACACCGGTCCCGGCCATCCTGAGTCGCCGATGCGTTATGAGGTTGTGATGAATGCTCTCCGCGGCGATAAAAAACTTTGGGAAAGCCTCAATGAGATCACACCCGAAAAAGCATCAAAAGGATTGATACAAGCCGCGCATACGCCGCAGCATTTTAAGCGTGTCGAGAGCGCGATAGAAATTGGCATTGACCGCTTGGACGCGGACACAGTTATCTCAATGCAGTCGTTTGACGCATCGCTTTTTGCGGCGGGCGGGGTAATAGCGGGCGTTGACGCGGTGATGCAGGGCGATGCGAAGAATGTTTTTGTTGCCGTCCGTCCGCCTGGGCATCACGCGACTGCCGAAAACGCCATGGGCTTTTGCCTTTTTAATAATGTCGCCGTTGCCGCCAGACATGCACAGAATCAATACAAAGAGATAGATCGCGTCGTGGTTATTGACTGGGACGTTCATCACGGCAACGGCACACAGGGAATTTTTTACGATGACCCGAGCGTTTATTTTTTTTCGATGCACCAATACCCGTGGTACCCCGGATCAGGAAGCCGCGGCGAAACCGGCCACGGGCGAGGGCTTGGCTCTACGATGAATATTCCGGTCAAAGCAAACACTTTGGCAGACGAACAAACGAGAATGTTTGAGAGTGCGCTGGAAGATATCTCGAAAAAATTTACGCCCGATCTCATAATGATCTCGGCTGGTTTTGATGCTCATCTGACCGATCCGCTAGGCCAGCTTCGGCTGGAGGATCGCGATTTTATTTCAATGACCCGCACGGTCAAGCAATGGGCTGACGATGTGTGCGGCGGACGCATAGTTTCCTGCCTCGAGGGCGGATACAATCTCGAAACTCTCGGAGAAACTGTAAAAAACCACGTTGCTGAATTAAGCCGTTGACGAACTTTGTGTTAAGATTACCTTCAAACAGTAACTCACCGGAAAGGAGGTAACGTATGCCGGACGTTGAAATCCCTTGTGTTCAGTGCCGCGAGATATTTATCTTTAGCGAAAAAGATCAGGAAACATTTTACCAGCGGAACATGATGACGCCGCAGCGATGCCCCAAGTGCCGCTCGAAAAAGGCTGCGCTGCGCGACGATGCACCCACGCGCTTTGAGATCGTCTGCGACAACTGCGGCAGGCATGACCAGGTTCCTTTTCAGCCAAAGGTTGGCCGTGCCATACTCTGCAAGGAGTGTTTTGAGGCAGGCCGCTCGCGGGCGCGCCATGCTTAAGAAATCGCCACAAAAGGCACAGAAAGCGCAAAAAAGAAATTGCCATTAAAGGCTAAGTGTTCCATTTTGTGTTTTTTGTGCCTTTTGTGGCTAAATCATTTCTATGAGTTTTGAAACCGTCACCTACGAACTTAACAAAAATGTCGCGACCGTCGCTATGAATCGGCCCGACGCCCTTAATGCTCTATCACAGCAACTGATCACTGATCTCGGCGCGGCACTGCGGCAGGCAATTTTGGATAACGCGCGAGCTGTGATCCTGACAGGAAATGGCCGCGCATTTTGTGCCGGCGGCGACCTTCGCGAAATGAATTCGATGGGGGAAAGCGAAGGCCGGATCGAAGCTTTTCTCAAGGAACCGCTCGGTGCTCTGCACGACCTGATCAAACTTATCCGCGAAACGCCTATCCCATTTGTTGCTGCCGTCAACGGCGTTTGCGCCGGTGCTGGCGTCAATGTTGCCCTTGCCTGCGACATTGTTGTAGCGGCTGAAGATGCGACATTTCGCGAGGCGTTTGTCCGCATCGGCCTTTCTCCGGACTGCGGCGGAACATTTTTTCTTCCGCGTGCAGTCGGTGAAAAAGTGGCAGCCGAAATGTTTATGACAGGCGACTCGATCACGGCGCAGCGAGCCCTGCAAATCGGGATGATAAACACGACCGTGCCCGAGGACGAACTCATAGAAGAAGCCGAACTAATTGCCGCCAAACTCGCAGCCGGCCCCACAGCTTCAATCGGCCGAATCAAACGAATGCTCAACGCAACTTTCTCGAACGATCTAACTGCCCAACTTGCCCTCGAACACGAATGCCAGATCGAATCAGGAAAAGCAGAAGATTTTAAAGAAGGCGTCGCCGCTTTCTTTGAAAAACGCCCTCCGAACTTTACGGGTAAGTAAACAAAAAAATCAATTTCAACGCAGAGAACGCCGAGACCGCAGAGTCGATCATTTTTTATCTCTGCGTCCTCAGCGTTCTCTGCGTTTAAAATATCTGATGCGTGATCAGAACCTTGCGGTTAACGCGATACGCACTCCGATCGGCGATCCGGGCGTGATGTTGGTGTTGTTGTCGGCATTAAGAAAATATTTTGTGTTGAAAAGGTTTTCGATATTTGCCTGCAGGCGCCAATTTTCATTGAAAGTGTAAAACACCGCCGCATCCGCACGCGTGTAGCCCGACAGAACGACCGTGTTATCAATAGCCGCAAACACATCCGAGCGTCTGATCACGCCAAATCCGGCCGAGAGTTTTGTCAGGAACTGATATTTATTCCAGATCGAAAAATTGTGTTGCGGAACCTGCGCCACCTGTTTCCCGGCGATGGCGTTTGTTGTCGAACTTGTAATGAACGCATCCTGATACGAATAACCGCCTGTAACCGTCCACTTCGGCGTTATCAGTCCGTTTAATCCCGTCTCAAAGCCATTTGTTCGTTGGCTGCCGGTTTGCACGATGGCACCTGCGTTATTCGGGTCGTTCGCTCTTGTGTTCGTGCGATCCAGCCGATAAAGAGCAGATGTAAATGAAAGATTTCGACGAATGTCCCACTTAATACCGGCCTCGAAATTCTCAAATTTCTCAGGCTTCACCTGCTGTGTGATAGTCGTCAGCGATGAAAACTGATCGCCCGAACTTGGCAAATATGAGATGCTGTAGCTGCCGTAAAGCGAAAGCTCAGTCACGGGCTTGATCACCAAACCGACTCGTGGCGAGACCAGTGTGTCGATTCTTCGAAATTCGTCGCCGTTTCGATTGTTGCGGTATCTCAGGTCGAAATAATCAAACCGTGCACCGGCGATAATCTGAACATAACGCGAAAGCTCCACCTGATCCTGCACATACGCGGCCGCGAGATTAACTTTCAAATGATTGTTAGCGTCAGTCGCGCTTTGCCGGAACGTAACCGGTATCGTTGTGGTCGGATTGTCATAAGCGACCTGAATTGATGTTGGCGTGTTCGTGATATTGAAATAGCCAGTGTTTCTAAAGTTGTTTGTTCGCTGATTTCCCAATTCAAAGCCGCCGAGCAGATTGTGTTTTACCCGGCCTGTTGTGAGCGAATAATTCAGATCTGTTTGGCTAAATAGATTTTTACGTTTCGTAGCGTTGTTATAGGCAGAAAGACATACGAATCCAATTTGCGACACACACACCGGAGTTGGATTTTCGCCATTCGCCGCACCAGGCACATAATTCTGATAAAAACGATCATAGTCGCCGTAGGTTGTCTGGTTATGCAGGCTCAAACGTCCGAACTGACGATCAAGCGTTGCGGAAAACAGATTCACATTTGCCCTAACATGGCTGTCATTCGGATTTCCATAAAATGTCTCGATCGGAACATCTGCCGGTTTGTTTTGAAAAGATGTGATCCCGCGATCTGCCGTGCGGCGGTCGCGTAAGAATTCATATC
>JAYVFJ010000005.1:0-31690 GCA_043773225.1 Chloracidobacterium sp. | reverse complement strand
GCGAAATCCTTCGCGCTTCAGGTTGTATTGCAAACCCTCGGCGATGTCCGCATCATCCTCGATGATCAGAATTGTTTGCATCATATCTTGCTAAGATTGTAATTAATCCTTAACCGTTCTGCGACCACTCTACGCGGCAGGACTTAATTGGGTATTAACATAATGTTACAAGGCTGTTAAATCTTTCGGCCTATAAACATCTTGCAATTTACCGCAACCGTCATCTACTTGATTCCATTTATCAATATTCAGATCGATCACTGCCAAAGCGGCGGTCGCCATCGGTTCGAGATCGCCGGTGAGGAAGCGGATAAATCCCTCAATGCCCGGATTGTGCCCGACGAGCATTGCGGACGAATTCGCGTCGGCAATCTCGGAGACAACTTGAGCCAAGCTGTGCGGGCTAGCCTCGTAGATGCGCTCGTCAAAGCGAATGTCACGCGAAAAGCCGCTCGCGTCTTTTACCAGCATAGCCGTTTGTCTTGCCCTCTCCGCCGGTGAGCTGATAATTACCGCCGGCTCGAAACCCTTTTTACGCATCAATTTGCCCATGAACGGTGCGTTGCGCAGCCCGCGATCATTCAAAGGCCTTTCAAAATCCGAGAGGTTTGCGTCATCCCAACTCGATTTAGCGTGCCGAAGGATATAAAGAGTTTTCATATCTCACCTGTTCGTCATACATTATTCGTCATTTCTCTGTGTAATGCACTGAAGGCCAGTCTCTACCGCTCCCGGTTCTGACAGATCAGTGTCCCAAACTGTCCCAAACCGGCGTGGGACAGTCTAAATGTTGCAAACAATACGCTTGGGAGCCCGGTTTTGGCTGCGTTCCACGATTTTTGAAAAAAAATCACCATATCGTTTTCAAAACGGATAACTCTAATAAATAGTGTAGTTACGTCAGAACTGCTTTTTGGAACGCTTTCATCTTTGCTGGGACAACATCTGGCTTACGGGCGGAAACGCGAGTGTGAACGAGCGTGCGGACTTATTACCATGTGCACGCTCCTTAACAGTCGCGTTTCCGACCGCAGTGTCACGCTGTCCCGGCGTTTTTTATGTTCAGAGTGCGCGGTTTACCGTGTAAATACGGGCTGAAGCCCGCACTCTGAACTTATGTCAAATATCTATTCCCGCATCAAGCTAGCGCATTCTCTGACAAATTGGAAGACCAACTTTCTCAATATGACGTTGTTTTCCGAATATGACGTGGTTTTCCGGGTAAACATATAAGAGTTTGCCACGAATTAACACGAAAAAACACGAATTAGAAATGCCTCGTTTCGTGTTTATTCGTGTATGTTCGTGGCTAAAATTATTGTGTTTTTTCTTTTTTGCGGAATACGTTAATGATAGAATTGATTTTGAGGTAAAGTTTATGTCGCCGACATTTGAAATCGTTTTGAAACAAGCAAAAGCTCTGCCTGTTGCCGAGCGCCGCAAGCTGGTTGAGATGCTGAATAAACCCAACGGCCACAAAAAACGCGCAAAGAAATGGGATGACGACCCGGTAATTATTGCGCTAAGAGCAAAAGTTGATGAAATGGAAAAATCTGAAAACCTAGAACCGAATTCTGCCGCAAAAGTTGCCGAGCGCATCCGCAAATGGAATGATCGTGGCTATAAACTATGAATCGGGTGCTGGTCGATTCGAGTATCATCATAGATATCTGGAGACGGGGCAAATCTGCATGGCCTGAACTCCAGAGCAGCGTTGCATGTTTAAGCACTGTAAGCTATATCGAAGTCCTTCAGGGCGCACATCGTCGTCAGAAAGATGAGACTATAGAATGGTTGAATCAATATCATCATTTGCGATTAGATGAGCCCATCTGTGACCTTGCAGTCGAGCTTATCAAAATTCATAGCGAGACTGATGGCCTACGATTAGCTGATAGCCTAATTGCCGCAACCAGTCTGATTCACAATTTAGATTTACTTACACTCAATCGCCGCCATTTTCAGAAGATCGCCGATCTGAAATTGATCTAGATTCGCAACCGTCCCTGACAACTGACACCACCCGCAAATTTTCTGTTAGTAGCAACTGAAGATGTCCGGTTTTGTTTGCAATAAATGGGTTCTGTGGGTAAGCTATATGCAGATTTAGCGTCTCAGGCTAATCTTCCATACTTTTCAAACTGTCACCTACAGTTCTTGATTTGTGTAATTCCAAAACCACAAAGGAGATCGGTCTATGCCGCAAATACTCTCGTTTATTCGTCCCCATTCTTTAAGTCTAATCTTTTCATTTGTTTTTTTTATTTGTTTATCGGTGTTGCCAGTTTTGGCGACGCAGACGAACATTACGGGTCCGTCTAGCAGCAACTTTGGCAACACGGTAACGGTTTTGCCGAACGGCAACATCGTCGTAACTGCGCCGGATTATGATATTCCGGCGGGTGCTACGAATGTCGGGGCGGTTTATCTTTATGACGGCACGACACTTGCACTTATCAGCACGATCACCGGCAGCACGGCAAACGATCAGGTCGGCAGTAACGGAGTCACGGTCTTAACGAACGGCAACTATGTCATCACCAGTCAGTTTTGGAGCAATCCCTCGCCCGCCGCCGCAAACGTCGGCGCGGTGACATGGTGTAATCAAACAACCGGATGCAGCGGCACAGTTTCTGCCGCTAACTCGCTCGCTGGCGGCACGGCAAGCGATCAGGTTGGTAGCAGCGGAGTCACGGCTTTGACGAATGGCAACTACGTCGTCCGCAGTCTGGATTGGGACAATCCCTCGCCCGTCATCACGAATGTCGGCGCAGTGACATGGGGCGACGGCTCAAGCGGCACGAGCGGCGTGATCACCGCTGCCAACTCACTTGTCGGCGGCACGGCAAACGATCAAGTCGGTTCTAGCGGAGTCACGATCTTGAAGAACGGCAACTATGTCGTCAGCAGTCAGAGTTGGCGCAATCCCTCGTTCGCCGCCTCAAACGCCGGAGCGGTGACGTGGTGTAGTCAAACAACCGGATGCAGCGGCACAGTTTCCGCCGCCAACTCGCTCGTCGGCAGCACGGCTGGCGATAGTGTCGGTTTTGAGGCCGTCACGGCTTTGACTAACGGCAACTATGTCGTCCGCAGTCACCGTTGGGATAATCCCTCGCCTGTTCGCACGGATACCGGCGCGGTGACGTGGGGCAACGGCGCAAGCGGCACAAGCGGTTTGATCACCTCCGCCAACTCACTCATTGGCAGCACCGCTGGCGATCAGGTCGGTCTTAGCGGAGTCGCGGCATTAACGAACGGTAACTATGTCATCAGCAGTCCGAATTGGGGCAATCCGTCGCCCTTCACTCCGAATGCCGGCGCGGTGACGTGGGGTAACGGCGGAAGTGGCATAAGTGGCGTGATCACCTCCACCAACTCACTCGTTGGCGGCACGGCTGGCGATTTGGTTGGCGATAAAGGAGTGACGGCATTAACGAACGGCAACTATGTCATTGTCAGTCCGAGTTGGAGCAATCCGTCGCCCTTTATCTCGAATGTCGGCGCGGTAACGTGGCGCAACGGCGCAAGCGGCACGAGCGGTTTGATCACCTCCGCCAACTCGCTCGTCGGCGGCACGTCTGGCGATAATATCGGTTTTAACGGAGTCACGGCATTGACCAACGGCAATTATGTGATCAGCAGTCAGAATTGGAGCAATCCGTCGCCTGTAATCTCGAATGTCGGCGCGGTTACGTGGGGCAGCGGCACAAGCGGCACGAGCGGCGTGGTCACTTCCGCTAACTCACTTGTCGGCGGCACGGCTAACGATAATGTCGGTTTTAGCGGAGTCACGGCATTAACGAACGGCAACTATGTCGTCACCAGTCAGAGTTGGGACAATCCTTCTCCCGTCATCACGAATGTCGGCGCGGTGACGTGGGGCAGCGGAGCAAGCGGCACAAGCGGCGTGGTCACTTCCGCTAACTCACTTGTCGGCGGCACGGCAAACGATCAGGTCGGTTCTAGCGGAGTCACGGTTCTAACGAACGGCAACTATGTCGTCCGCAGTCAGAGTTGGGACAATCCTTCGCCCGTCCGCACGGATGTCGGCGCGGTAACGTGGGGCAGCGGCACAGGCGGCACAAGCGGCACCGTTTCCGCCGCCAACTCGCTCATCGGCGGCACGGCAAACGATCAGATCGGTTTTAGCGGAGTCACGGTTCTAACGAACGGCAACTATGTCGTAAGCAGTCAGCGTTGGGACAATCCCTCGCCAGTCCGCACGGATGCCGGCGCAGTGACGTGGGGTAACGGCGCAAGCGGCACGAGCGGCGTGGTCACCTCCGCTAACTCACTTGTCGGCGGCACGGCTAGCGATCAGGTTGGTAGCAGCGGAGTCACGGCATTGACGAATGGCAACTATTTCCTCCGCAGTCCGTTTTGGGATAATCCATCGCCGGTTGCCGCCAATGCAAGCGCCGTCAGCTTCGGCAACGGCGCAAGCGGCACGAGCGGGCCGGTCAGTTCTGCCAATAGCGTCGTCGGCACGGTAGCGGGCGGCACAAATGCCTTCGCCTTCGATGCGACGCGCAATCGTCTGTTCGTCGGGCGCAGAGCGAATAACACCGTCAGCGTCATCTTTTTTAACACGACCGCCATTGCCGACGGCAATTTGAACAACGCGGCAAATTGGGATAACGGTGTGCCGAACGGGTTGCTGACGGGAATCATTCCGAACGGACGGACGATGAGCATTAGTTCCGTGATGAACATCGGGCAAATCCGCGTCGAGTGCGGCGGAAATCTGACCGGCGGTTCGGGTTCGGCTTATATCGTCGGCAGTGTGCGCAAAGATTTCTGTGCGGCATCGAATGAGAGTTTTCCTTATCCGATCGGCGATGCGAACAATTATTCGCCGCTGACAACTTCAAACGTTAACGGGACGGGAAATCTGACGGCGACGGTTTCAGACGTCTTTATGCCCGGTCTTCCCGCCACGGCAAGCTCGCTATCGCGCTACTGGTCGCTCGAAGGCGCGGGCATCACGGCAAATCTGACGTTTAATTATGTGGACGCCGATGTCAACGGCACGGAAAGCGATTACAAAATTTACCGCCGTCCGGTAAATAACAACGCTCTCGTCACACAATATGCATCGTTTTCTATCGACACGGCAGCCAACACGGCAACCGCGACGGGCGTGTCGAATTTCTCCGACTGGAGCATCGGCAATTTGTTCGAGCCGCCGGCAACGCCGACGGATACACCAACGAACACGCCAACGGATACTCCTACACCTACTGCAACAGCGACGGATACTCCGAGTAATACGGCAACAAATACATCTACTCCGACGGCAACGGAGACATTTACACCGACCGCCACGGCGACGAGCACATTTACGCCGACGGCAACAGAAACGACCACATTCACACCTACTCCGACTGCAACAAATACATTTACGCCTACGGCAACTGCTACCGACACTCCGACAGATACACCGACGACAACACCTACGGTTCCACCCGCTATTTCGGGGACTGTGACCTACGGTAACGCGATAGGAGCTCCGACGCCGCGGTTTGTTTCTAATGTGACGATCGCGGGAACGGGCTCGCCGAATGTTGTGACGACTACGGCTGCTCCGGGAGCTTCGGCGGGACAATATACGCTGACCGGTTTTGGAGCGGGTTCTTATACAGTTACGCCAACGAAGGTCGGGGGCGTGAACGGCGCCATAAGCTCGTTTGATGCTGGCAGGATAGCGCTTCACGTCGCCGGGCCGCCAAATCCGCAGTTGAGCGGCAATCAGTTGATCGTGGCCGATGTCAGCGGAAACAATTCCGTTACCTCATTCGACGCCGGAATGATCGCAAAATTTGTCGCCGGGCCGCCGTATGCGCCCCCGGGAATTGGAGCGACTGGAACTTGGAGATTTAGCCCTGTGAACAGAAACTATGCGTCAGTCACTTCCAGTGTCACAGGTGAAGACTTTTCGGCGCTGCTCATCGGAGAGGTTTCGGGAAATTGGAACAACACAGGCGCAAGGCCAGTGGATAGTGGACAGTGGAAAGTGGAAAATGAAGAGGACCGCCGGGCGAATGGCTCTATCCTCCTTAGCGCACCAACTTTAAACACGCAGGCGGAGAAGGAGATTGTTGTTCCGGTTTCGGTGCAGGGTACGGCGGATAGGGGAATTATCTCGTATGAGTTCGATCTCAGGTATGACCCTTCGGTGATACAGCCTTTGGAGAATCCTGTTGATGTGGCCGGAACTGTCAGTCGAGGGCTTTCGGTGGTGACGAATGCGACTGAGCCGGGGCTTTTGAGGGTCGTTGTTTATGGTGCAATGCCGATAGATGGTGACGGGGTACTTTTGAAGCTTAGATTTGCGGCGGTTGGCGGTGTTGGATCAATTTCAAATTTGAAATTTGAGAATTTGATATTCAATGAGGGCGAGGCGCGAGTTATGACATTTGAGGGGCAGGTTGTGATTTCAAATTGAAGAAGCGGGGGCAAAGCCCAACCTTCCTGACTGTTTTTTGGGGACTTGAGTGGTGTTTTTTCAGCTTGTGCAATTATCAAGTTGGGGTAAAGCAATAACCTGTAATACTTGCAGTTTGGAAGGCGGGCTTGCCCCCGCTCTTGTTCGGTTGGCAAGCAGGATGCTTGCCGCTCCAGTCGTGTTGTTGAAACCTATGATCTGACGCGCGCGTATTAATATTTAGTAAATGGAGTTTGGGAATAGAACAATGTCAGGCCGCATTCGCGCTTTTTTTGCGCGGGGGTTGTCTTGTGTTCTGCTTGTCGGCATTGTTTACTCGGCGACTTTCAACGCTGTCCACAGCCACAGTATAACTTCAACGGGCCTGGCGCAAAATATTTCTCATAATTTAACCGGGCAAGTTGGCGTTGTATCGGATGTGCCGCTTCAAGGCCGGACCGATGGACAGGAATGTCTGATCTGCGTGCTGCATCGGCAATTTTCGCATGGCACCGTTCATACGCCGTCATTGATCGTCGGGACATTTGCTCACACCGGTTCACTATCTTTACCGGCTGACTTTTATTACTTAAATAGATCTCTTTCCTGTCCGATCGCCCGTCATTCCGGGCGCGCTCCTCCGCTCTTCCTCGCATAACGATCACCAAACTACGTAGTTGATCTGCGGCGGGCATATTTGCTCGCTGATTATCTCATTCACAAACGGCAAGTGTTTCGCTGACAGGCGACTTGCCGCAGACGATCTTTTAGAATTTCGGAAATTCTAAACTGATATGCGAGGCAAAATGAAAAATATTATAAAAACACTCTCTTTCCTATTTCTCTTTTCTATCACTGTTTTTTCACAGGGTAACGGTAGCATCACGGGCAAAATAACCATCGGCGGCGGCGACATGGTTCTGCATGACGCTTCCGTTCAGATCGTCGAACTGCGGCGAACAACCGTGACAGACGATGAAGGCACTTACACATTCACCGATATTCCGGCCGGCCGTTACACGCTTGTAGCTCATCAGGAAGGCTTTTCAAATTTATCCAAAACGATTGTTTTAGTTGCCGGCTCGAGCGCAACGATCGATTTTCAACTTCAGATCACAGGCATTAGGGAAAGTGTAACTGTGACGGCGAGCGGCACAGAGCAGTCCACCTTTGATGCGATAGCTTCGGTAAGCACGGTTGATTCAAATACGATACGCGAACGTGCCGCCGTCGGGCTCGGCGAGGTGGTTGACAATCAACCGGGCGTGTCCAAACGCTCATTCGGCCCGGGTAACGCGCGTCCCGTGATACGTGGTTTCGATGGCGACCGTGTTTTGGTCTCGACAGACGGTGTGCGCGAAGGTTCACTTGCGTCGCAGTCGGGTGACCACTCTGAGCCGGTTGATGTCCTTGCGATCGAGCGCATCGAGATCGTTAAAGGCCCGGCCACGCTGCTGTATGGAAGTAACGCGATCGGCGGCGTGGTTAACGCGATCAGCGGGCATGAAGAGGGCTCGCATCCCGGATTTCGCGGTTATTTCTCCGGCATCGGCGGCACGAACAGCAACCAGGGAGCCGTAAGCGGCGGCCTTGAATACGGCACCGGAAACTGGATGCTGTGGGGAAACGGAACGGGACAGCGAACGAGCGATTACAGCGCGGGTGGCGACTTTGGCACGGTTAATAATTCCTTTACGCGCAGCGGAAGCGGAAACGGCGGATTTGGTTATTTCGGGCCTAAGGCATTTTTTACGACGAATTACAGCTACTATCAAAACCGCTATGGGATTCCGCTCGATTTCAACGATCCGGACGCGGAGCTTCGTTCGCTTCGAATGCATCGGAATAACGTAAAATTCAACTTTGGCTCAAACAATATTGACTCATTTGTAAGCAATATAAAATTCACGCTTGATGTAAGCCGTTATCAGCATCAGGAGTTGGTTGAAGAGGAAGTAGGCACGACTTTCAAGAATAACGTTTTTTCGTATAGGGGAATGTTCGACCAAAAGCAGTATGGCAAATTAACCGGACGCTTCGGGTTCGAGGGTTTTCAGCGCAATTATTCAACAGTTGGCGATGAAACTCTGATCAACGGCCCCGTCAAGCAAAACACATTCTCAGTATTCGCGCTTGAGGAAGTGAAGTATGAACGCGTGACATTTCAGTTTGGCGGGCGCGTCGAGAACAATAGATACGATCCGACAGATACCACTTTACTCAAGCGCGATTTTACCGGCTTTTCCGGCGCAGCCGGAGCAAGATTTGCATTGTGGAAAGGCGGCGCATTCGTCGCAAATTACTCGCACGCTTTTCGCGCACCGGCACTCGAAGAACTTTACAATAACGGGCCGCATGACGGAACGCTTTCATTCGAGGTCGGCGACGACGGTTTGAAAGCTGAGGTAAATGACGGAGTTGATTTTTCGCTCCGGCAGCAGAGCAATCGCGTCCGGGCAGAAGCAAATTTCTATTATTACAATCTTAGAAATTTTGTTTTTCTCGTCCCGACCGGAGTGACAGATCCCGAGAGCGGGCTTGAGATAGCAAATTATGTGCAGGGCGACAGCCGTTTTACTGGCACGGAGTTAAGTCTCGACGTCTCTGCTCACAAATACTTGAACGTGCTGACGGGACTCGATTATGTAAATGCAGAATTAAAAACCGGCCAGCCGCTGCCGCGAATCGCTCCGTTCCGTGCTCGGTTCGGCCTCGACGCCCATTACAAAAATCTTAGCGTCCGTCCTGAGTTCGTCGCCGTCGGCAGACAAGACAGGGTCTTTACAAACGAGACGCCGACCGCAGGTTATGGAACTGTCAATATCACCGGTTCCTACATTCTTTCGCGCCAACATGCCGCACTCATCTTTTCGATGAGCGGCTACAACCTGAACAACAAACTGTATTTCAACCACATTTCGTTTATCAAGGACATTTCGCCCGAGATCGGACGTGGCGTTCGTGTAAGTTATACGCTGAGATTTTTTTAAGAGAAACTTTCTTCCAGTTTACAATTATCCAATTTACAATTAACAATTCAATTGTTCATTGGACAATTGTAAATTGGAAGAGTTCTATCAGCCTTTATTTGGAGATGCGTAACTCGCTTTGACGACAGTTTTGATATTGCCGCGGACGTGGAAGTCGCCTTCGATCTCGGCCTTGAGCGGGTCACATGCGGCGACAAAGTCTTCGAGAATTACGTTGATGACGTGCTCGTGAAAGATCTTTACGTCACGGAACGAATTGATGTAGAGCTTAAGGCTTTTTAGCTCGATGCAGAGTTTGTTTGGGACATATTTCAAGCGTATAACCGCGAAATCGGGGAAGTCTGAGAACGGGCAGATCGCCGTAAACTCAGACATCTCAAATTCGACCCAAATCGCTTTGCCGGGAAATTCGTAGGCGAAAGTATCAAGGGGGAAAAGTTCCATTTCCGCTCGCGGTGTCGGGCGGATATCCAATTGTTGTATATTAGTATTCTCTGACATTTTTTTAGGCGGTAAGATTTTATCCATTAATAATTACTAATTAACTAATTACTAATTATTAATGGAAATAAGACCATCATCTGACATATCTGTGTTTTCTCGACCCCAGTTTACGGACTGCTGCGAGGTCGTTGACGCCTCGGTCGCTCAACTGGATGAGCAGGTTTACAAAAATGTGTGCGGTTGCATAAGCATCGGCGCTTGCCCGGTGATGATTTACAAGATCGATGGAGTAATGCTCGGCGACGGTTTTAAGTTTGTGATTTAAGATGTCGGGCAGCAGTTTTCGTGAAAGCTGAACGGTGCAGAGGCACGGATTAGCTAATTTATAATCGCCAAAAACGCGGCCGATCTCGACGTTCAGAAACCTCATGTCAAAGCCCGAATTATGCGCGACCAAAATCGAATCACCGATGAAACTCAAAAGATCATGAGCAATGTCGGCAAATTTCGGAGCATCACAGACCATTTCGTCAGTTATTCCGGTCAGGTTGGTTATGAACCACGGAATGGGCGTTTCAGGATTTACAAGTGTCTGAAACTCATCGGTTACCTCGCCGTTGCGGACACGATAGGCACCGATCTCGGTTATCCGACACGGCGGAGCCTTGGCACCGGTTGTCTCAAGATCAAAGACGACAAATTCCGTCACAGCCAACTCGCGATTTTCAAATCCGTCGTCTGCAAGCTCAACCATGTCTTGATTTAACGTGAGACGCGGGTCGCGTTCGATCAGGTCTGCGACGAGCATTCGCGCTAAGCGCGGCTCGGGCTTTCTGATCTTCATCACAAAATCAACAACGCTTACCGCCGATGCCTTGCCGCCAAACGAACGCAGCAACGCGACCGTCTCGTTTATTAGCAATGACTCGGAAATTAGGTTAGGATACGGTGTCATCGTCAATAGTTTAGCAGAGTTTGCAGAGTTTGGTGAGTTAAGAGTTCGGATGGATATTTTAGAGAAGTTTCATGACGCGGGAGCGCTCCTCGACGGGCATTTTATCTTGTCGAGCGGACTCCACAGTTCAAAATATCTGCAATGCGCCCTGGCCCTACAAAATCCGTCGGATGCGGTTGATTATGGCGGCGAGATCGCGAAGCGTCTTGTCAGAACCGGGAGCGATAGCGACTGGGTTCCGATGGACATTGATACTGTTGCTTCACCAGCAATCGGCGGCCTTATTATTGGCTTTTCGACGGCTCAGGCTCTGGGCGTTCGATTCATATGGACGGAAAGAGAAAACGGCGTGATGACGCTCAGACGCGGCTTTTCCGTAAAAGAACGCGAGCGAATTTTGGTTGTCGAAGACGTGATAACCACCGGTAGATCAACTCGCGAGTGCATTGGCGCGCTGGAAAAACACGGAGCCAAGGTTGTCGCTGCGGCATCGATCATCGACAGGTCGAACGGAACGGCAGATGTTGGAGTTTCGCGTATCTCGCTCGTCAGTCTTGATGTTCCGAGTTACCCTCCAGAGAACTGTCCGTTGTGCAAATCAGGCATCGAAGCGATAAAACCGGGAAGCCGTAAGTCATGAATGCCGCCATTGAGAAATATTGGGATGAATTCCTTATACTAAATCCGGCGATACCGAAGGACACACTTTATCAGGTTTGGTTTTTTGGTAACACAGTAGAGATGGCTTTGGAGCTTGCGGAACTTGTTATAGAAGGCAAGAAGTTTGCAACTGCCAGTCTAGCTGCTGTCAACGAGATCAAAGCCGAAGAAGCTCCGATACCAGATGGTTACAGTGTCATCACAGATTTTCACGGCTTTCCAATGTGTGTGATACAGACCATTGAGATTCGGCATTTGCCATTTGAAGAAGTTGACTCTCAGTTTGCCTCAGACGAAGGCGAAGGAGATCAGTCACTCGAATATTGGCGCGACGTGCATTGGCGTTACTTTTTGCGTGAAGCCGCAGAGCTTGGCCTTGATTTTGATAAACGTTCACTCGTTTGCTGTGAACGGTTTCGACTTTTGCATCCGAAATGAATTACAAACTTCTCATCCAATACGACGGCACGGATTTTCACGGGTGGCAGGTACAGGAAAATGACCGGACGATACAGGGCGAGCTTGAGCGTGTGATCGGTATGCTTGCCGATACTGAAGTTGCTGTGGTTGGTTCGGGTCGGACGGATGCTGGTGTTCATGCTGAGGGACAGGTCGCAAATGTGCATCTAAACGGAAGCAAATTCACCCCCGAGAAACTCAAACATGCGATCAATGGCAATATGTGGCGTGACATTCGGATTTTGAAAGCTGAGAAAGCGCCGGATGATTTTCACGCGAGGTTTTCGGCGAAAAGGAAAACTTACATTTATCGCGTCGTCAATGCACCGGTGATGTCGCCGTTTTGGCGCAGGTATGCTGCCCACGAATCGAGGCCATTGGATATCGCGCGAATGAATGAAACGGCGCGGCTGTTTTTAGGCGAGCACGATTGGACTGCGTTCGCATCGGCAAAATCGGATGGCGAAAGCCGCGTGCGCAACGTGCTTGATTTCACCGTTGAATCGCGTTGGGACGACAGGGCACAAGCTACCCTGATCGAGTTCCGCATTAGCGCGAGCGGCTTTCTGCGTTACATGGTCCGCTCCATTGTCGGCACGATGCTCGAGGTCGGGCGTGGGGAAAAAGATTCTGATACAATTCAGACGGCGATAGTGACCGGCGACCGCGATCTTGCGGGCAAAACCGCACCGGCACAGGGGTTGACTTTGCTTCGTGTTGACTATGATTGACAGATTGGAAGAAGTTTTTTGCCCGCGAAATACGCGAAACACCGCGAAATAAGAGCAAAATTCAATTCCTTTTTTTCGTGTCCATTCGCGTATTTCGCGGGCAAGTAAAATGCTCATTTATCACATAGTTTTACCGGAAGATTGGGCGGCGTTTGACACTGAGCTTTACAGAGCTAAAAGTCTGGAAACAGAAGGTTTTATTCATTGCAGCTTTGCAGATCAATTAGACGGTGTAATTAGAAGATATTACAAAGGCGAAAATCGGATGGTAATACTTGAGATAGACCCTGAACGGTTGATGTCGCGGATGATTAAAGAGCCATCAACCAATAGCGAGATCTATCCGCATATCTACGGACCGATCAATCGCGACGCGATAGTTAGTGTGAAGATTAAGAAAATGTAACCACAGATGGACACAGATAAACACAGATATATTGTCCGGTGCATCTCTTATCTGTGTTTATCTGTGTTCATCTGCGGTTAATAATTCTTATGCGCGAGAATTTTGACGGTATCGTTAAGCCTAATTCTGCCGAGGCCAAATTACTTGCGGTGATCGATGAATCTCGTCTGCCGCAGCACATAGCCGTGATAATGGACGGCAACGGGCGCTGGGCAAAGCAGCGTGGGAAGCCGCGCATATTCGGGCATCGGGCCGGCGCGGAATCTGTTCGGGCTATCATTGACACATGTAGAAGACTAGAAATTAAAGCGGTTACTCTCTACGCTTTTTCGACCGAGAACTGGAAACGGCCACGCACAGAGATCAAAGGCCTGATGCAGATGCTCAAACGCTATATCCGCAGCGAATTAAAAGAGGTCAACGCAAATAATATTCGCTTTAGGGCTATCGGCGACATTTACGGCCTCTCCGATGATGTCCAAAAAGAGATCGAGGTGGCGATGCAAACCACGGCCGAGAATACAGGGATGGTGATGAGCGTCGCTCTCAATTATGGAGCGCGGGCCGAGATCGTCCGCGCAGCACGTCTTGCATTTGCCGACATCGAACGCCGCAATGACGTGATAGACCATTTAACCGAAGCCGACATCGAACGCAATCTATACACATACGGTCTGCCCGAAGTCGATCTACTCATCCGCACGAGCGGTGAATTTCGCATCTCAAATTTTCTCTTGTGGCAGCTTGCCTACAGCGAAATATATGTGACGCCGACGCTGTTTCCCGACTTTCGCCGGCCGCAGATTTTTGAGGCGATCATCGATTACCAAAAACGCGAGCGGCGATACGGTGACGTAAAAGCGATTTAAACTGCCGAGACGCGGAGACGCGGAGTAGAAAATCTCAGTTTTATCTTCTCTGCGTCTCCGCGACTCTGCGGTGAAAAAAATATGAAAACACGACTTCTAACAGCCGCCATAGCTCTGCCGATCATAATCGCATCGATAATCCTGCCGTCGTATTTGCCGGACACAAAATGGCTTTTTGTCGGTATAGCGGCGTTCGCGCTTGCCGCAGGATTGTTTGAATTCTATTCGCTTACAAAAAAACTTGAGTTAAAGGCAGACGCAGCGATTGGCTATCTTGGGGCCGCAGCGTTGTTCGTCGGATTTGTATTCGACGCCCCGGCAAGATCACCCGATTTGTTGATCGCCACGCTGGCGTTGATAGTGATCGCTGTTTTGATCTCGCAAACATTTCGTTTTCAAAAGGACTTTTCAAAAATGCTGACCGGCATCGGCGTTACAATGCTCGGAATCATCTATGTCGCATTTTTGGGTGGCTTTCTGGTGGCGACGAGAGTGGGTTTTGAAAATCATCCAAATCTGTCAACTAAATTGCTAGGGTATTTTTTCTGCGTTATATTTGGATCGGACATCGGAGCTTACCTTGCCGGTCGCGCATTTGGCAAGCACAAGCTGGCTCCGGTTATCTCACCGGGCAAGACAATTGAAGGACTTATGGGCGGGCTTTTGGCTGCCGCTGCTGCTGCCGCTGCCGCCACTTTCTTGTTCTTTCCTGAATTGCCTTTGCAATACTCGATACCGCTTGCCATAGTGCTGACCGTTGTTGGCGTTCTCGGCGATCTTTGCGAGAGCGCGATGAAACGCGGCTCAAAAACAAAGGACGCGGCAAGCATTTTGCCCGGCCACGGCGGATTTCTCGATAGGCTCGATAGTTTGCTTTTGGGAGCGCCAATCTTGTATTATTTTGCTCGGTTCTATTTTTAAGGTTTTATGACCGCCTTTATTCGGTTTAATGACAATAATTGACTCGCGGTCGCGTTAATTGCTTAGCGTGCCGCCTTTCGTTTGTCACAAACCGAGAGGCGTTTTTATTTTTATGCTCGATGTTTTAGGAAATTTGGAAAGAACTCACACATGCGGCGAGCTGCGCGAAGCGGATGCCGGCAAGCAGGTCGTTCTGATGGGCTGGGTTGCGAAGAAGCGCGATTTTGGGGTTTTTACGTTTATTGACCTGCGCGACCGCGAGGGATTAACGCAGGCGGTTGTTAGTGAAGAGACTGCACCGGAAGCACATCAAAAAGCAAACAATCTGCGTGGTGAGTTTGTAGTTGCGGTCATGGGCGAGGTCGTTTCGCGATCTGAAGGGACGCACAACGCTAAACTTGCGACCGGCGACATTGAGGTCAAGGTTACCGAAATTCTTGTCTTAAACGATGCCAAAGTGCCTCCGTTTCAGCTTGCGGTTGCAGGGTCGGAAAATCTGGCCGACGAATCAACGCGTTTGAAATACCGCTACCTCGACCTGCGTCGGCCTCAATTGCAGCACAATATTCGGATGCGTGCGAAGGCTGTCGCGGCGATCCGCGAGTATTTTGACAACCGCGGTTTTATCGAGATCGAGACGCCGATCCTGCTCAAATCGACACCCGAAGGCGCCCGAGATTTTATCGTGCCGTCGCGGATACATTCAGGTAAATTTTTTGCATTGCCCCAATCGCCGCAAATCTTGAAGCAACTAACGATGATTTCCGGTTTCGATAAGTATTATCAGATCGCCCGATGCTTTCGCGATGAGGATCTTCGTGCGGATCGCCAGCCGGAATTTACGCAGCTCGATATGGAGATGTCGTTTGCAAATCAGGAGATGGCATACCGCGAGATGCAGGGCATGTTTAACCATGTCTTAAGGCTGATAGACGTTGATCTGCCGGCCGAATGGCCGCGAATGACATACGCCGAGGCAATGCGGCGGTACGGCTCGGACAAACCCGATCTGCGTTTTGAAATGGAACTTGTTGACCTAAGCAGCGAACTTGTCGGCACCGACTTCGCTCCATTCGCCTCCATTTTGGAGGCAAAAGGCGAGATCAAGTGCATTGTCGCAAAAGGCAAAGCCGAGTATTCGCGTAAACAGCTTGACGAGCTACAGGATTTTGTAAAACGATACGGCGCCGGAGCTTTGGCGTGGATCAAGGTTGGTGATGAGACGACATCTTCGCTGTTGAAGGTTCTTGGCGAGGAAAAGATCGGACAGCTTGTCTCGGCATCAGGTGCGACAAGCGGTGATCTTGTTCTAATAGTGGCGGGACGCAAATCGGTCGTTGCAGCGGCACTCGGAGCTTTACGGGTAGAAATTGCCAGACGCGAAGGCTTGATCGACCGCTCAGCCTATAAACCACTGATCGTCACAGAATTTCCGATGTTCGAGCACGACGAAGAGACAGATATGTACGCAGCCGCGCATCATCCGTTCACGTCGCCGATGGACGAAGATCTTGAGAAATTCAAGGCGGCTGTCAACGATAGTTCGCAGCACCATCTGCTCGGAGAGGTCAGGGCTAAGGCCTACGACGCTGTCATCAACGGCTACGAATGCGCTGGCGGTTCGATCCGAATTCACCAAAAGGATATTCAGGCACTCAATTTCAAGGCCCTCGGCCTCTCAGTGGAAAAGGCGCGCGAACGGTTCGGATTTTTTCTCGACGCGCTCGAATACGGCACGCCGCCGCACGGAGGCTTTGCCGCTGGCATCGAACGAACCTGCATGATCCTCTGCGGCACCGAAAACATCCGCGACGTCATGGCTTTCCCAAAAACTGCGTCGGCTCAAGACTTAATGATGGATTCGCCGGGCGAAGTTGATGCTTCGCAGTTGAAAGAGTTAGGTATTAGAGTTGTTGAGTAAGAATTTGCCCGCGAAATACGCGAAAAATATAGTTCTTAATTTCGTGTGTTTCGCGTGTTTCGCGGGCAAAAATCCCATTTGACGAACTATTTTCTCTATTTTGTCGTAGAAGGACATAGTATGCCGACGAAATACGATACAAATCCGCTCGATCCCGATTTTCCGGAGAAGGTAAAAGCCGCTGCCGAGGCTGACGTTGCGACTCGCGTGCTTGATGGTTCGAGGGTTGAGACCCGGCCGTTTGCCGAAGCTGGCGAGGAACAAACTCGGAGATTTTTCCCGACGGACACGTCCGGCTATACACCGCCTTACACCGGCCAATATGTTCCTGCCGGTTTTGCGAGCGTTGATCAATCAATGACACGAAAGGTTGACAAGGTCGGGCTGCCTGAAAATATCATGACGGCTGTGCCTTACATTCCCTGGTATCCCGGAATGATTGCGGCTTTAGTAATGCTTTTTGTGTTGCCAAGATCTGAGGCGAAGGTGCGTTTTCATGCCGCACAGGGTTTAGCGGCGCATGTGGCGATTTGGATCGTCGCGGCCGTTCTCGGCGGTTTTTCGGGATTTACCGGATTAGCTTCTGCTCTAGGCGGTATTTTTACCGCTGTGACGAGCGTGATGATGATCATTTTTGCTTTCAAGGCTTGGAAAGGCCGCCCCGTGCATATCGAATCCGTTGATACTCTGACCAATTGGCTTGAGGAAAAGATCAGTCCCAAGCAATAGCTTTATAATTAGACCTCTGCAAGAATTTCGCTCGGCCCCGTCAAATCGTCGTCCTGTTTTTCAAGAAGCTTCAACAGACCGGTCACGACAAGATATATCGCCAGGCCGATAAGTGCTATTGACATGATGCCGTTGATAAGTTTTATGTCGAAGCCTGTCGTCGTCCGGAAATTGCCAACCACGATCGAGCCGAGCGCCCAAAGCGTGACGACGAGCACGAACAGCATCGGCACGAGCGTGAATGCGATGCGCTTTCGCGCCTTGTAGAGCCAAACCGTGATCGAGAGCAGAGTCAATGCGGCGAGCAGTTGATTTGATGCGCCAAACAACGTCCAAAACTCGATGTAACTACCCGGTTTTGCGAGAAAGATCAGCGCGAGCGGGAGAGCGACGGTTACCAGAGTTCCTATCAGCGCACCAAAACGTCCGGGTATGCCGAGCAGTTCCTGAACGAGATAGCGGCCGAGCCGCATCGTCACGTCGAGCGTGTCAAATACAAATGTGGAGAACGCCATCGCTCCGAATGTTACGGCAAACTTCAGATTTTCCTGACCGATAATAAGCGACAGAAAATTGCCAATGCCGTTGCCGTAGATCTTTCCCGCAGGCAGATTTTTGCCGTCCGGCCCTACAAGCGAATCACCTACAGCGACCATAACCGTGACCAGCGCGATGAATGCCACAAATCCCTCCGCGAGCATTCCGCCATAGCCGATAGGCCGCGTGTGCGATTCCTTGTCGATCTGTTTCGATGTAGTGCCCGAGCAGACCAGGCCGTGAAAACCTGAGCACGCACCGCACGCGATCGTCACAAATAGAAACGGAAACAGCATTCCCGTCATTCCGCCGACATCGAACGATTTGAATGCCGGCTGATTGATCGAATATCCTCCAAAGAAAATACCAATCACGCCCACCGCTATTGCCGAATAGAGAACAAACCCGCCCAGGTAACCGCGCGGCTGAAGCAATGCCCACACGGGCAGCATGGACGCGACAACGCAATACAGCAGGATCAGCACTGCCCATGTTTGGTGGCTGAAAATGAGGAGATGCGAGTATTGTGTTCCCAAATACGAGAGAGCGAATGTCGCAGGCACAAAGATGATCGTCGCAAGCCACAGCGGCGGTTTGAGAAAGCGTTCGACCATGCCGAGCGTGACCGAGAGGCCCAGATAGAGCACGCTTGCCATTGCAACAGCGCCGCCGGGATTGAAACTCGTTTCTCCAACCAGAGCTTCGTCGCCCGAAACAAATGTGCCGGCCGTAATGTCGGTAAAAGCAACAGATACGTAAACGAGAGCGATCCAGATAAAGATCATCAGCGCCCGGCCTGCGCCGCCGCCAAGTTTGTCACGAGTGATCTCGGCGATGCTCTGTGCTCCGTGGCGCACGGATGATGCAAGCGCGCTAAAATCATGCACCGCGCCGATCAATACTACGCCGAGCGCAATCCACAACAGGCACGGCAGCCAGCCAAACGCAAGACACGCAATTATCGGCCCGGCTATCGGCCCCGCCGCCGAGATCGCGGAAAAATGCTGTCCAAAAAGATAGAATGGCCGCGTCGGAATATAATCTTCGCCGTCATTAACAGCATTAGCCGGCGTCGTTCGGCTGTCATCGAGTTTGAATTGGCGCTCGACCCAACGCCCGTAGGCAAAATAACCAAATACGAGCCAGACGATCACCGCAACAGCTATTATCGTGAGCATAGTGTTATAGTTCTCGGTTCGATTTAATTACTGCGTTGTTGTCGCCACTTCTTAAAATCTCAGGTTCAGCAAACAATTCTAGATACGACGTGTAACGGTAAACCCGGTTTCTTTTCTGGCCCGTCGTCTCGTCCAATATATTCAGGCTCACTAGTGTATCGATTACATTGCTTGCTGGGTGAAATGTAGTGCTGAGGAGTGATTGAACGTTTTTGATCGTGATGACCGGCTGCATGTAAAGATGATCTAAAACTCGATGGGCGCTCGCGCTGCGTGATCCGCCGCGAGACATAATTCGTCGGTTATGATCTTCCCGCAATTTTAATATCGCGCGAGCCGTTTCTGTGGCTGACTGGCTTACGTCAATTACCCCGCGGAGGAAGAACTTTATCCAGCCTTCCCAGTTGCCGTCATTCCTTATCGACATTAACCGGTCGTAATATTCGGCCCGATGAGCTTTTAGATATAGGCTTAAGTAGAGCAACGGCCTATGCAGTATTTCACGTTGGCAGAGAAGCAGCGTGATTAATAATCGCCCAATGCGTCCGTTGCCGTCTAAGAATGGATGAATGGTTTCAAACTGGGCATGGACTAAGGCACATTGAATCAAAACCGGATATGCATCTTCATGCAGAAATTTCTCCAGGTTGCCCAACGCTTCTTTCATCTCATGCACGGGCGGCGGGACAAATATTGCTCTTGAAATGTCTGCTCCAGCCGGGCCGATCCAATTCTGACTGCTGCGAAATTCTCCCGGTAGTCGCGTTTCGCCGCGAACGCCGCTTAGCAAATGATGGTGAATTTCGCGTATCAATCGCAGGCTTAGCGGAAAATCCGACAAGCGCTCGATCCCATAATTCAATGCCCGCACATAGTTGACAACCTCTTCTACATCTTTTGGAACATCTGAACCGGCTGCATCAGCCTCAAACTGTAAAATGTCTTCCAGCGTGCTTTGAGTTCCTTCGATTTGAGAGCTAAGTACAGCCTCGTGCCGCACATACATCCCTACAAAAAGATCCGGATTAGGCAAAACCGTTGTGACGCCGTCAAGCCGTCCAAGGCATCGATCCGCCTTTGAGAGCAGCAATGAAAGTTCGGTGTCATAGGCGATCGGCGGTTCCGGAGGAAGCGGCGTTGGTATGAAGGCTCGGTAATTACTTACTTGTTGAATATAGCGACCCGCTCTCATTGCTTCTTCGATATTATTGCAGTTGCATATAACATAGTTACACTTTATACGCTTTTATTGTCGTTTTTGCAAAATTTCCACAATAAGATGAGAAAAAATCAGCTTTTATTGTAGATAAGTGAAATATAGAGACAGTTGTTAAGTTCATATTGCTGTTTTTGACTTATCGCTGCAATAACGCGAACTATATGTAAAGAAACCAGACTAACTTTACATATGAAAATCTATATGTAAACTTTGGGGAATATGGAGAGATCCCTACAGCAAATCTATTCTCCTGATGGAATATGTTTTGGCTGCGGGCCGGCGAATGATAAAGGGCTGCATATAAACAGCTTTCCTGATGGCGAGGAGGTTGTCGCCGAATGGCATGCCGAGCCGCATCATCAGGCATTTCCCGGAATGTTGAACGGCGGCATTATCGGCGCCTTGCTCGACTGCCATTCAAACTGGACGGCGGCTTATTTTTTGATGAAGCGCGACGGCAAAACCGAAGCGCCGTGCACCGTAACGGCCGAGTTTCATGTGAAATTGCTGCGCCCGACGCCGGTTGACGGCCAGATCACGTTAAAAGCACGTGTTGTTGATTCAAGCGAAGACCGAGCGACCGTCGAGGCCGAGTTGATCGCCGGAGGCAAAGTTTGTGATACCTGCCGCGGCGTTTTTGTCGCCGTCAAAGAAGGCCACCCGGCTTATCACCGATGGTAAGAGTTTTGTGTCAGTAGCCCGCACGTAAGTAAGGGCTCTCGTTGCCGCATTGAGCCCTTACTTACGTGCGGGCTACTGACACGAAGACCTTTTCCAATTGCCTTTCAAACTCTTCGATCAAACCAAGTTTTTCGAGCCAAGCGCTTTGTTCCGCCATCAAACGCGGCAAATGGATGACATCTGAAAGCGCATAATCGACAAGTTCGTCAGTCCAGATGCCGTTCCAATTGCGGCTGAATTTGGCGCGCTGTGATTTGTCGAGATCAACGGCGAAATAGCGGTAAAGTGTCTCCGCAAGCGATGCGGACTGATTCGCGCCGCGTGTAAGAACCTTTTCGGCGATCATCGTGTCGTAGAAATTTGCAACAGCATATCCATTTTCATGCAGAAATTCCAGATCAAATTTGGCGTTGTGAAATATTTTCCTGATGGCATTGTTAGTCAGAATATCGGCAAGGCGCCCGAGCGAGACGCCTTCGCTCACTGGCACCAGAACATTGAATTCACCATCGGAAAACTGAACGGAATACAGTTTGCCGTTGCGGGCGCCGAAGCCCGAAGTTTCGGTGTCGCAGCCTAAATGAGAGGCTGACGAAAGCCTTTCAAATGCGATTTCAATTTCAATCTCGGTGCGGGCGACTAGAATATCCACGTCTTAAATTGTAAATTACTAAAGATAAACGAGAAAAACACGATAGGAAATAAAGCCAAAAATGCTCGAAATATTAACTGAAATGGAAGCCCGAATAATTGGGGCACTGATTGAAAAACAATTGACGACGCCTGAGTATTATCCATTGACACTGAATGCTCTGGTCAATGCATGCAATCAAAAGAACAATCGCGATCCGGTGGTCTCATACGATGAAAAAGCGGTTGGCGATGCTCTCGAAAACCTACGCGACCGCAATCTCGTATATGTTTTTTATGGCAGCACGAGCCGCGTGCCGAAATATAAACACATGCTGCCGAGCGTTTATGAGCTTGAGCCATCTGAGACAGCAGTGATATGCGAGATGCTGCTTCGAGGGCCGCAGACGCTTGGTGAGCTGCGCGGACGCTGTGAGCGGCTGCATCAATTTTCGAGCCTCGGCGAAGTTCAGGAAACGCTTGACGGACTGATGCGTCGCGACGATCCGCTTGTTGTCAGGCTTCCCGTTCAGCCGGGACGGAAAGAGGCACGGTTTGCACATCTGCTTCATGGCGAGATCGACATTAATGCCATGGCCGTTGCCGCGACGTCACGCACCTCACGCGTCGCCGTTGAAGCCGAGAGAATAGAAAAACTGGAAGAAGAAGTTGCGAACCTGCGCGGCGAAGTTGAATCGCTGAAACAGACTTTCGACGAATTCAGAAAGCAATTTGAGTAGAGAATTAGGCGACGATCACGTATTTTCCAATTACGATCACGATGCCGATGCTAAACATCGCTGTCCTAAATGAGAATAAACTTTTTCGCATAAATGAACCTCCCAGATTCAGAGCCTAGCCAATTTTTCAAAAGCTGTGTCAGAAAACTTGAAGTGCCGCTCTTCCGCGTAATAAACAGCGCCGTGCTTTTCATAAAATTTTAGAGCAGGCGTGTTCCATTCAAGAACATTAAAATCGATCCGCTCAAACCCGCGTGAAGCGGCGTTTTGGGCGATTCGCTTCAGCAATGCCTCGCCAACGCCGTGTTTTCTGTATTCGTCTTTGATGAAAATGTCATCAAGATGGATGCCACGCTCACCGCGAAAACTCGAAAAATTTGGATAATAAAGAGCGTAGGCGACAGGCGTTTCGCTATCGAAAGCAAGCAAGCCTTCGACCACCGAATTATCGTCGAACATAGCTTTATGCAGCCGTTCTTCTGTGACCGTGCAATATTCGCTCAGATCTTCAAACGCCGCAAACTCGCGCAGCAGATCAACAATTGCAGGCAGGTCAATCGGCATGATATTTCTGATCGTGAGCTCCATTTATAATAAAAGGACTGGGCTTTAATCTTATCAAAACCCAGCCGTATCAGTAACGCAAATATTGTTGCCGTTACTTTTTCTTGCCGCCGGATGGTGCTTTTTGCGGGGACGCCACTTTTTGCGGCGTCATTTTCTCAGCTTTAAGATAAACAAGCGCGTCGTTAATGCTATTTTTCCATTCTTTTTCAGCCGGCGAGTCGTTTGCAGTAATCGGAGCCATATCAATATACTTTTGCATGTAATTCAGGCCCTCTTGTTGAAGTTCCTTGTTTTCGTTCGAGACTCCAAGCCCAAAGAGCGAGAGGCCGAGTTTGCCCGTTGCCTCGGCATGATCGGCCTTCAGCACCAAAACCTGGCGATATGCTGCAACGGCTTTTTCGAAATCAAGCGCTACTCGCATCATGTCGGCAAGTCCCATTTGCGTCGCTACTTTTACTGCCGGATCGTTCTCAAGCGCCATGTAATCGGCAATTACGGTGTTCGCTTCCTCTATTTTTGACAGATCTACGCCGCCGGCGACTTTCAAACGATGAATCTCAGAAGCAACGGCATAAAGATCGTGTTTCAGAACGTCGCGGCGTTTTTGTTCAACAGGGTCTGTCGTCGCCTCAGCACGGGATAATATGCCCACCGCCTGCTGAAAAGCCGCAAGCCCATCCTCATACGACTTGTTCGCTTGCTCGAACTTGGCTTTTCTCATTGCCGGGTCGGTTGTCGCCACGCCTTCCCTGTAAACCAGAAACCCCTTATCTTTTAACGCTTCCATTTTGAGGCTTAGCAGGATCGGTGTGCTGCCGACGTAATCCGGAACCGCCTCAATTCCTTCATTGAATTTTGCTACAGCCAGATCATAATTCTTGGCTTCCTTGGCGGCCTTTCCTTCCTGAAATGATTTGGTCGCGATCGCATCGCCGGCCTTGATCTTTTCGTTTTTAGCCGTGATCTCAGCATTTTTCTTATCAATTTCGGCATTTGCCTTTTTCTGTTCATCAGACAAACCATCGGAAGCAGATTCACCAGGCTTAGGCGTATTGGAGGCAACTTGTCGGGCTTCTGCTTCGGTATATTTTCTGCCGTCGCCCGGATCCATAGTGATCACAAGCTTTTCCTGGCCCGCTTTCACGCCCGGATAAACCACCGGGGCACAGTTGGGGGCGCTGACAGAAAAAACATAAGTGGCACCGAAGGGCATACCAACAAATCTAAATTCACCCCTCCTGTCCGTCTTTGTTGATGGAAAAGTGGCCTTTATGTCCGTGCGATAAACTTCGATCGAAGCTCCGACAACAGGCACGCTGGCTCCATCCTTATTCAAAACGACTCTCCCATCAACGGGGGCAAATTGCGAGTATGCCGCAAAATGTGCAGTGAAAACGATCACTGCGGTTAAAATAATATATGAATACGACTTTCGAAACATTGAATTCCTCCAATTATGTTGTGCGGTAAAACCGGCGTTCTGTAAGATGCCAAACTGCTAAAAAGAGTTTGTCTTTTTACAAATATTTTAACTCAATACATGCAAAAACAGGTAGCGTCCAAATTACATGATTTGGCAAAAAGCACGAAGAATGCCACGAATGAACGAATTAAGAAAATTTTGAGCGCATTCGTGCGTTCGTGGCTATTTTCTTAATAAAACAAAATCATGCTATCTTATCCATTCTATATATCAAAAGGGAATCACTTTTAATAACAAAATGACTCAAAAAGTTTACAATTTCAGCGCCGGGCCGGCCGTGATGCCAAAGCCGGTTCTCGAAAAAGCACAGGGCGAAATACTCTCGCTAAACGGCATCGGCATGAGCCTTATGGAGATCAGCCATCGCTCTAAACAATTCGCTCCTATTTTGGCAGCAGCGGAAAGCGGCCTCCGCGAACTGTTAAATGTGCCGGACAATTACCGCATATTGTTTCTACAGGGCGGCGCGACGCAGCAATTCTCGATGATACCGATAAACTTCCTCGCCGCGGGCGAGACCGCCGACTACATCATCACCGGCGCGTGGGGCAAAAAAGCTCTGAAAGAAGCAAAACGATGCGGCAACGCTGTCTCTATATTCTCGACCGCCGACGAAGGCTTCAAATCGGTGCCCGAACAGGCAGAACTCAATTTCAGCCCGAACGCCAAATACATCCATTACACGTCAAACGAAACCATCGAAGGCGTCGAGTTCAAATACGAACTCGACGGCGGCGGTATTCCCGTCGTGTGCGATGCGTCATCGAACATATTGTCAAAACCGCTCGACATCGAAAAATACGCATTGATCTATGCCGGTGCCCAGAAAAATATCGGCCCAAGCGGTGTGACCGTTGTCATTATCCGCGACGATCTTTTGGCCGCTGTGCCTGAGAATCAACATTCGATCCTTGATTACCGTCTGATCGCCGAAAACGACTCGATGCTCAACACGCCCAACACATGGGGCATCTATCTCATCAGCCTCGTATGCGAATGGCTCCGCGAACAGGGCGGGTTGGCGGCGATGCAAACCAAAAACGAAGAAAAAGCAGCGATTCTCTATGACGCCATAGATGCCAGCGACGGCTATTATTCCGGCCATGCAAAGCGTGAGAATCGTTCCCTAATGAACGTGACATTTCGTCTGCCTTCCGAGGAACTCGAAAAGCAATTCTGCTCCGAAGCAACCGCCCTCGGGCTCGACGGTCTAAAAGGCCACCGCTCGGTCGGCGGCATCAGAGCGTCGATCTACAACGCTTTTCCAAAAGAAGGCGTTACTGCCCTTGTAGATTTCATGCAGGAATTTGCCCGCAAAAACGGGTAAGACATTTTCCGAACAAACTAAAAAGTGAAAGGTAAGAACTAAAAACGTTTTTAGTTTTCACTTTCCAGTTTTAAGTTTGTTCGGAAAGTAATCTCATGCGAGACAGATCATTGCTTCCAACAATTCTGACTCTTCCGCTTCCGAAACCGTTCGCATATCGATCATCACTCGGTCATCAACGATTCGGGCGATGACCGGCGGATCGGAGTTTCTAAGCAACTGTTCGAGTCTCGGCGCTTTCATTTTTTGATGAGACAAGGCGAGAAGCTTTGTTTCAAGCTGCACAGCCGGAGCCGCACCGCCGCCGATGGCCGAAAATCCATCTAAAATCTCAATTTTCAAATTTGAAATTTCTTTGAGATTTTCTTTGAGTTGTTTTACAAATCGCTCAACGCGCTGTGCGATCTCAGCTTCATTCATCGACAACATTCGCAACACGGGAATCTCCGCTGTTGCTGTATCGAGGCGATAAGCGTCAAGCGTCGCTTCAAGCGCCGCATACGCAAGTTTATCCACCCTCAAAGCGCGATAAAGCGGATGGTTTCGCAGGCGTTCGACAAACTCGCTTTTTCCGGCGATTATGCCTGACTGCGGGCCGCCAAGCAGTTTGTCGCCGCTGAATGTGACAATGTCGGCGCCGTCGGCGATCGACTTGCCCACAATAGGCTCGTCACCCATGCCGAGGCTGCTAAGATCTAGCAACGCACCCGAACCGATGTCTTCGTAAAGCAAAAGATCTTTGCTGTGAGCGAGTTCGGCGAGTTCGGCGACCGACGGCGTTGCGGTAAATCCGACGATTCTGTAATTCGACGGATGCACGCGAAGCAGCAGCCGCGTTTTGTCGTTTATTGCCTTTTCATAGTCGGCGAGTTTTGTGCGGTTCGTAGTTCCGACTTCGCGTAACGACGCCCCCGATTGTGATAATACATCCGGCACGCGAAAGTCGCCGCCGATCTCGACAAGCTCGCCCCGCGAGATGATAACCTCGCCTCCGGAAGCAAAAACCGTCAGCACAAAAAACGCTGCCGCAGCGCAGTTATTGACGATCAAAATGTCATCAGCCCCTGTCAATTCTACAAGCAGAGTTTCGGCCCGCCGCCCGCGCCGCCCGCGTTTTCCGGTCAAAAGGTCATATTCGAGCGTGCAATAACCTGCCGCCTCGTCAGCAACCGCCCGCCGTGCATTCTCCGACAACGGAGCGCGGCCCAGATTCGTGTGAATAACGACGCCGGTTGCGTTGATGACACGCTTGATGCCGCTCATCCGTTCCGCGTGCCAAGCGGCGTTCAAACTGTTTTCCGATGATGAAATGATGCTTTGTCGCGTAGATTCCTTGCCGCCTGTCTTTCCGATCTGCTTCCTCAACTCGTCGATAACTTGCCTGCAAAGAGCGGTTGCATGAAGGTCGCCCGCGGACGAGGCAATTTCCTGCGCGATCTTGGTGCGGAGCAGCTCGTCAACAGACGGCAAATTGCGAAGAACCGAATTGGACGATTGGACTTTGGCCGATGACATAGAAATATATTAACCGAAATTTGACCAAAAACGTGGAAATAGACACTTGTTAAAGGTTTAATTTAAATAGGCCAATCCTGCGCCTATCTTCTTCAACCCACTCAATCAAATGGCGATCATCGGAAACAAATTATACAGAAATATTCAATCCAAACAGGAAGAAACGGCTGAGGTAGATCAGCAGCTTTCACGTTTGGAAGACGATATCCGTAAGTTAAAAATAGACTTTGACATCTTTTTTAACGGCGCCTCAAAACGCGCGCCGCTCGAAGCAAGAGCAAGGCTCGATGCCTACATCAAACGAGTCGCCGACAATCGTAATCTGACATACGCTCAACGCTATTATTTCAACACGCTTGTTGCCCGCTTCACCTCATACCGCGAACTCTGGCGCCGGACGCTAAAGATCAAAGGCGGCGAACTCATCTAAAATCAAGAAATCCCGTAAATTCCGTCCATATCTAAACTAAGCGGTCTGAGATAAGGCATTCCTATTTTTATTGACGCCAGACAACTGTGATTGTACAATAAATATGTACAAGAGGAGTTGAAATATGTCAGTCGAAATTAGTTATAGCGAAGCAAGGAACAACTTTGCATCTCTATTAGATCGAGTAACGAACGATTGCGAGGTCGCGGTAATTAAACGTCGTGGCCATGATGACGTTGCGTTGATCAGTGCAGCCGAACTGTCAAGTCTCCTCGAAAGCCTTTATCTGTTGCGTTCACCAAAAAACGCTCAGCGCTTGATGAAGGCGCTCAAGAGAGCCGAGGCCGGAACCACAAAGCCGTCTTCGATCGACGATCTGAGGAAGGAATTCGGAGTTGGAAAAAATGAGCGAGGCTAAGCGCCGCGATTCCGTTTTCGAGCCGGAGTTTAGGGGTGATCTCAGGTTTTGGCCGGAGACTAATCGCAAAACACTTATCCGCATATTCGAGTTGGTCGAGGCTGTGATGCGCGATCCATTTTCCGGTATCGGAAAACCCGAACCTATGCGTCATATAGGACCGAACATTTGGTCGCGTCGGGTTACAAAGGAGCACCGGATGCTCTATCGCGTGTCTGACGAGCGGATCAATTTTTTACAGGCGAGGTTTCATTATTAGAATTGAACCAAGTTCACACATGTGTTAACATTTATGCGGCGAGTGATTTATTACAAAACCTTGAATGGCGAGAGTCCGGTCGATAAGTTCCTAAAATCACTTTCGCCAAAACAGTTTGAAAAAGTTGTTTGGGTATTGTCAATAGTGCGAGAAATGCCCCTCGTATCGAAACAGTATTTCAAGAAATTAATTGGCACCGCTGATATTTGGGAGGTAAGGATTGACTTCGGCAACGATACTTTCAGAATACTTGGTTTTTTTGAAAAGGGAAATCTTGTCATTCTGACGAACGGATTTGCTAAGAAAACTGAGAAAACTCCGCCAAACGAGATCAGGTTGGCCGAACAAAGGAAGAAAGATTATGAAAGCAGAAAAAGAAATGGATGACCTCGACAGAACGATCGCTGAGTGGAAGAAGCAAAACCCGGATCTCGCCAAAGAATTTGACGAAGGCTATGAAAACTTCAAGATCGGCGTTCTCTTTAAAGTATCTCGCGAACAGGCCGGCCTGACTCAGGAAGAAGTCGCTCAAAAGTTAGGCACAAAAAAATCAGCTATCTCGCGCATCGAGAACCACGCGGAAGATATTCGGCTATCTACATTGCACAAATACGCAAAGGCGCTAGGTAAAAAGGTTAGCTTAGAGATTGTCTAACGTATATACACGAAGGAGAAAACCTTGCCATTTATACCTGATGACATTATGGATGCGGCATTGAACGGAGAAGTTGAAGACCTTCATATATTGGTTTGTTATGCAACGATTTCCCAAAAGGAAGGTATTGAGCCGGACGCCTCACGAATTGCGCCTTTAGCTCACTCATCGTTGGATAAAACCCAGGATATTTTGAATCGCTTATCGAGTAAAGGCTGGCTTGGGAGAGTGAAGGATTACGGTGAGATTATTCGAACGAATCCGGTGTATGGTTTGAACTAAGCCGCATCGAATAATTGCTAGGCTCCGAGATCTTTACGACCCGAGACTTGCACATCTCCACTACCTGAAATGATTCTTCCGATTTCGTAACTATCCTTGATTCGATCAGAAATAATATTCCCATCCGCATCACCGCAGACCACAACCATCCCGATCCCCATATTAAACGTCCGAAACATTTCGTGATCTGAAACATTACCGAGCCGCTGCGTCAATCCGAAGATCGGCAGTTCGGGCCAAGTGCCGCGCTTGATCTCGACCGAGACACCTTCGGGAAGGATGCGCGGGATGTTTTCTAGGAAGCCGCCGCCCGTGATGTGGGCGAGGCCTTTTATCAGGCCGGAATCCAAAAGCGGGCTGATCTGCGGCAGGAAACTTTGGTGCGTGGCGAGTAGTGCTTCGCCGACGGTTGTTCCGAGTTCTTCGATATACGAATCGACCTTGTATCCGCCGACCTCGAAAATGAGTTTGCGGGCAAGCGAATAGCCGTTAGTCTGTAAGCCGTTTGAAGGGATGCCGAGCACGACATCGCCCGGCACGATAGATTTGCCGTCGATGACCTTTGGCTTATCGACAACGCCGACGATAAATCCGGCGAGGTCGTATTCACCGTCGGCATACATCGAAGGCATCTCGGCTGTTTCGCCGCCGAGCAGGACACAGCCGTTCTCACGGCAGGCGCGGGCCATGCCTTCGACGACTGATGCTGTGGTGTCGGGTTCGAGTTTGCCGGTCGCAAAGTAATCAAGAAAAAACAAAGGCCGCGCGCCCTGCACCAAAATGTCGTTGACGCAGTGATTTACAAGGTCCGCCCCGACCGTATTGTGAATGCCCGTCTCGAATGCCAGCTTTAGCTTTGTCCCAACTCCGTCTGCGGAAGCGACCAATATCGGCTCCGACATTTCGGGAAACGCCCCAGCAAACATCCCGCCAAAACTGCCGATCTCGGTCAGCGTCCGTTCGTTAAAAGTGCTCCGCGCGTATTCACGGATCTTTGCCACGGCCAGATTCGCGTTGTCTATCGAAACGCCAGCGTCTGCGTATGAAATTGAGTTGCCCATAACGAGAAAATCGAATTATATCGCGTTATCAATAGAATTTCATTGACCAAAACCCATTTGCCGTTTAGCATTCAAATTGGGAACTTTATGAGCTTCACATTAACCGACCTCGGCAGCGAAAGTTTTGAATTCAACGTAAACGTCTGGAACTGGAGAGCTGCACTCGAACTCATCCGGAGCCTCGATATTCTAAGCGAAGGCGCGTTACGGCAGATGAATTACAACGCGACCGGCGTGAAAATATCGATGATGGACGCACGCGAGATAGGTTCGCGCATCCAAACGGAATTCTTGCCAAGACTTGCGCCCGACAAACGCATTTATGCCGACCTGACCATTACGGACCAACCTGACGACATGACGCTCCACCGTGACAACGACGACCAGTGGAAGAATTACAGCGTCGGCCATGACTGGTTAAAAGAATTCTCGGAATTTTGCCTCAAGTCAAAAGGTTTTCAGATATTTTAGCGACCAGATTTCAGCTATTCGGAACAACTTTCGCATCAACACCAAATAAGTTCAGACCCAATATTTGTGTTTCCTTTAGTTTGCTCAAAAACTCCTCGCGGTCAATCTCCTTTGCTCCTAATATTTCAAAATGCGGCGTCATAACCTGCGAATCGAGCCATGTAGCACCGCGTGATCTCAGGTGATCGATAAGAAACAAGAGCGCCAGTTTTGAGGCATTCGGCACCTTGTAGAACATGCTCTCGCCGCAAAAAACTCCGCCGGCATCAACGCCGTAAAGGCCGCCGACGAGATCGCCCTCATCCCACACCTCAACGCTGTGTGCCTTTCCTTTGTCATGAAGTTTTGTAAAGACGCGCTCAAATTCGTCTGTTATCCAAGTGCCGCGCTGACCGGGGCGATGAGCGAGCGAACATCCGCGGATAACGGCGCGAAAATCTTTATCAATTGTAAATGTCAGATGATTTTTTCGGCGTTCTTTGTCGAGACTGCGCGGTATATTGAGATCAGAAAATTCAAGTATCGCCCGCCGTTCAGGACAATGCCACGGCAGCGGAACACCCTCGGTAAACCACGGGAAGATGCCTTTCAGATAAGCTTCGCTCACGGTCGCGACCGTCAACTCAGTCCCAAACGCAACAACATCATGCGAGCGATAAATAAAGTTTCCAATCGAAACCCATTCCGGGTATTCAAAAGTTCGCGGATCGGGAAACACAGTCATAGGT
>JAYVFJ010000004.1:0-7564 GCA_043773225.1 Chloracidobacterium sp. | reverse complement strand
GTGGTTCTGACTACAACAGATCAAAATCAATATCGTCAGCAGAAATTTCTTCCTCTTCGGTTGATTCTAAAACGGCCGCCTGGTTGAGTTTTATAAACTGAAACTCGGCCTGCTTTCCGACGACTAGAAACGCTTCGCCGCCGGCGCCGATCAGATATGCGTTGTCGTATTCAACGCCGCCGCGCCAGCTAAAAGGAAACGTAAACATTCTGTCCGTCGAGAGATGATCGTGCAGATCGCTGATGTCGGCGTCCTCGTGCGGGCCGACGATGTAAACGCTTTTGACGACTTGAGTGAAATAGTCTTCGACGGTCGCCGGTTCAAGGATATTTGTTTGGTTGAATGACGACGGCACCTGCTCGATCTTTTCGCCGTCGGTATTTACGGGCACAAGGTCGTTGCGGTCAATCGAATCACCCTTTTCCGTAACGGTCGCGAGTGCAGTTCCCCCTTTATCAATGAGTGTTTTTCCGTCGGCGAGCAACACCTTTAGTGACGCTTCGCGGCCTTTTTCGTCAAAGGCCTCGATATCAACCTTGCCGTATAGCTTTTCGCGGTCAATCTTTACCAAAGTGACCGCAAATTCCTGCCCGTCCAGTGAAAGAACTAATGGTCTTGCCATAAATCGAGTCCCTATAATCTTTCAGCAATCTTACACTATCAGCTAAATCGCTGTAAATCTCTACGAACACGGCGCTTGGCGCCGGAAGCAAAAAAATGGGTGTCCCTGTTTACCGTAACAAGAACACCCGAATTACGCATGATGCGTCAGTATGAAAAGAAAAATGATAGGGCAATCATAACCTTGAGTGATAAGCGTGTTTGTATTTTGGAATACATAACATAAAAAAATCTCACGCGCCGTGTGTATGGTTTCATACAATAAATTCCCATGAGAAATGTTTTAATTTGAAATGTGAGGTAGATCGTATGACTGAAAATAATCCACCGACTAATTAAAGGCGGCCAAGCGGGGGGCAAATACCTGTTCGCCGAACACGAGACCGCCTAACTTTATAGATCAGTAACTGAGCCGGTATCCATGGGGATGCCGGCTCTTGTAATTTGCAACTAAAAGCCGAGCTTTTACATCAATTCTGGTGGTTCTGGCATTTGATCTTGAATTAAAAACAAATTGGAAGCCCGGTGGAGGAAATATGTGGCATAGGTTCAAATCATTGCGTGTTTTGTTGTCATCTGTCTTGATCTGCGCCCTCGCATCGATAGCTTGTGCCGACACGATCCGTTTAAAAGACGGCAGTATCATCAAAGGGCATGTCGTAAGTTTCAGGGGTGGAAGTTTTATCGTCGAGATCGGCGAAGGCTCACGCCGAAAGCAGCTTATGTTCGCGGCTTCGGAGATCGAATCTATTACTTTTGATGCGCCTTCTTCGCAATCGGCGAATCCGGCAAACCAGCCGGTTTCATATCCTAAACCCGAACCAAAGATCGTTCAACCGACAAAGGTTATTACGACTGAGTCAATTCCACGCGTAGTTGAATCTAAACCAAAGCCTCAACCATCCGGCTCGAATGCTAAAACGTCTCCGATCGTCTGGACAAAGAAGGTTTTGGCGGACAACACCAACAATGGCTGGACAAATGCCGGCTGGGTCGTGAAAAAAGGGCAGCGAATACGGATAACGGGCGAGGGGAATATTTCGCTCGGCAAGGGCAGGACTGCGTCGCCGTCAGGCATTGCGGAACTCGACGACGAGCAGAAACTGATGAAGAGCGTCCCGACCGGCGCGCTAATCGCTGTAATCGGCGACGACAATAATGATTTTATTTACGTTGGTGCAGAGCGTGAGTTCACCGCCACGCGCGACGGCGCCCTTTTCCTCGGAATAAACGAAACGAATCTCACGGACAATTCCGGAACATTCGATGTAAAGATCGAAATAATTCCGGACGGTGCTCGATAACCGTTCAATTCTCCGAACCGTTTGACGAAACAGTCAACAACCCAACTTGACCATCAACAGTGATCACGGCCGGATCACCTTCATTTATCAACACTCGTTCCCATGTCAGCGGCGATACCGACCCGGCCGCACCGACAGAGGTAAATCTCAGGTTTATCAGTGCTCCGTCTGCATTGACCGGAATCGCTCCATAGACAGCTACCCTAAGCAGCCCCGGTTCCGTTGAATTGAACGCAACTGAGAAACCTCGGCTTACGGTCCTGGCCAGTGAGACCGCATTTGTAGCCGGCAATATCACCGAGGGATCGTATCTGAGATCGAACTCGTATGAAATGATCCCCTTATCCTGAGCGCCGTTGATCGTTATCGGAACGGTTATCAGGCGGGAGGCGGACGAAACAGACGGAGCAGATATAAACGACTCTGTTGCGATTCCCGCGCCATTTTCCGGACGCGTGCCGCCGCCGCCATTACCGTTATTGTTCCAGTTTCCCGAAACCTCGCCCATCAGCAGAGCCGTGTAATCCTGGTCCGGAATGTCGCTGACGACAAACGGATATTGTCGGTCTCCGGGGTTAAATCTCCACGTTCCGGTGGAACCGTGCCCCACAGGACTGTTTACTACATAAGCCGCGATCAATGCTGCATCGAACGATTGGACAACGCCGTTTCCGCTGACGTCGGCCACGATCACCTGAGTGCTGTCAAGAAAATTGTGCCCCGCGACGTGCTGAGCGACCTTGGCCGCATCAAAAGAGTTAATAAAATTGTTCAAGTTGCCCGATTTTGACGGCGTAACGGTGTAGGGGCTCTCGCCAAAACCGGTGAGAGCATACCGGCCCCATGTCGGCGTCCTGTCAGGCCCGGTTCTTCCCGCAACCGTCGGATCTCCCAACGCCATTAAGTCAACGTCTGCAACGGGACGGATACTCGATGGGTGAGGATTGCCGTAAGTAACATTGCCGCTTACAGTTGGCGGCACAAACCACAATGAAGCCAGCGAATCTGCCGAAACCGCCGGTCCCCAAAATGCCGGCATCGTCAACAAACCAAACAGCAAAACTGCCGCAAAAAGCTTTTTCATTTCTCTACCTCCTTAGCGAATACCCGCAGAAAAAACTGTTTGCACTCGCTGTAACAAACTTGGGTGAATTTGCGCAGTATCATATACCACAAAAATAAACTTTTCAAGTGCACGCGTGTGCAAAATCAAACTTTGAAATCCAACGCCGGAAAAAAGGGAAATTAACGGCTTTCATAGCTTCTCAACCCGTTATCGTTGTATCCTGTTCTTTCAACAAAATGCCAAAACAACCCGCAACAATTTATGTCTGCCAAAATTGCGGCTCTCAGTCTCGTAAGTGGCTCGGCCAATGTCCCGACTGCGAGCATTGGAACACTATGGTCGAAGAACGCTTTCGCCCTGCGGCAAAAGCTGTTAGCGCGGGCGTGATGTATAGCGTCGCGTCGCCTATCGCATATGGCAGTATCGAATCGCAGGACGACGACCGCACCGCGTCCGGCATTGACGAGCTTGACCGCGTTCTTGGCGGCGGCATCGTCGCCGGTTCGCTTGTTTTGATCGGCGGTGCTCCGGGCATCGGAAAGTCGACGATCGTAATGCAAATGGCCGATAAATTGGGGCGGAACGGCACGAAGGTTTTGTATGTGTCTGGCGAAGAATCTGACCGGCAAATAAAAATGCGCGGCGAACGCCTCGGCGTCGAAGCTCAAAACCTTTTTCTATTACCCGAAACAAATCTCCAGGCGATTCTCGCCGAAACAGACAAGCTGCGGCCCGATTTTGTCATAGTTGATTCGATCCAGACGGTTTTTAGCGATCAGATCGAATCTGCTCCCGGCAGCGTTTCGCAAGTGCGCGAGGTCGCGGCGCAGTTTATGATGTTCGCCAAGCAAACGGCGACGCCGGTCTTCCTGACAGGCCACGTTACAAAAGAAGGCTTGATAGCCGGCCCGAAAACGCTTGAACATATCGTGGATACAGTCCTGTATTTCGAAGGCGACCACCATCACAATCACCGCATTATCCGCGCGACAAAAAATCGCTTTGGCGCGGCAAATGAGATCGGCGTTTTCGAGATGACCAATGCCGGTTTGATTCCCGTAGGTAATCCATCAGAATTGTTTTTGCAGGAAAGGCCCGAAAATGCAACCGGCTCAGTCGTCACCGTCTGCATGGAAGGCACGCGGCCGATGCTCGTTGAGATTCAGGCCTTGGTAAGCGGAACAAAATTCGGAACAGGACGTCGAATGACACAAGGTTTCGATCACAACCGCGCTTCCCTGCTTATCGCCGTTCTAGAAAAACGTCTCGGCTTTCAACTCGCAGGCGATGATGTTTTTGTAAACGTCGCCGGCGGCATGGAGATCGACGAACCCGCCGCCGATCTCGGCGTCCTGGCTGCCATCGCGTCAAGCTTTCGCAATCTGCAAGTCCCGCCCGAAACCGCCGTCTTCGGCGAGGTCGGACTAACCGGCGAAGTCCGCGGGGTCCTCCAAGCCCAAGCCCGCGCCCGCGAAGCCCAAACTCTCGGCTTCAAGAAACTGATCCTGCCGGAATCGAATAAAAAGGGTCTGGAAAAACTATTGGGAATTCGCGTTGTCGGGGTTAAAAATCTCGAACAGGCGATGGATGAATTGTTTTAGGTATGAACGAAGCGAATAGGTTAAATTTTAGGTTTGCTACCATTGCTTTCTTCGCTTCAATTCCTTTTGTGCTTTTTGCAGCTGAATTTACCTCAAGCGGTGATCAAGAAGGCCTCTTGTTTTTTGGCGGATACATGATTTTCATGCTTGGAATGCCGTTGACTAAATTGCCGGAATTATTTGGATACGGGCCGATCTTCGGTCCCGGATCATTGTGGGTGTTAACGGAAGCCGTACTATTTGTTATTCAATGGGTAATCTGGTCACAGCTGATCGTGATTGTTTGCCGGCGAATGATGAAAAAGGGATAGTTTTAGTGACTTACGCAGCCATTTTCTCAATGACACGATCTACTTCGATACTTATTGTTGGATACTTAATCCCAGACATTTTAGCAGTTTCGAGCCATAGTGCCTCAACAATCTCCAGTTCTCTCAATGTCTCGTCCAGCGTTTCGCCTTGTGCAATGCAGCCTTTGAGAGCGGTAATTTCCGCTACGTAGCCGCCTTCAGGTGCGGGGTAGGTTACAAATGGATATTTAAGATTTGCCATATTTTTCGATGATTTCCACTACACGCTTTACATAAACCGATTTTACACGGTTTTGATGCACCGGAACTGCAAATAAGATGTCGCCCCTCTTAAACATATGATGACTTCCGGTAATTCTCTCAAGCGTAAATGACTCCGATTCAAGCACTTTCCTTATCTGGTCAAAGGTTACGTTGTGTGGGCTTTGTTTGAGTCGGTCGAGAATTTTTTCACGCTTGCTCACGAGCGCAAGATTATCATTTTTTGAGACCTAATTTCTAATACGAATCACCAGACATAATCTTCTCGAGCACGGCGTCACGCTTGGCGCGGATGTCGGTGATTCGGGGGCTTGGGTCTTCGGCGGCGTATGTCGGCGGCACGACAAAGGGATCGACCTGGAGCGGGACGCCTTCGACATCAAGGCGGTGCTCTATTATTTTTGAGATAAGTTCCTGTTCAAACTCGCATATGTCGGTAAATTTGACACCGAGACCGGTATTATCAACCCGGTAAAGCGCTTTACAGCTTAGCGGAAGAAAATTTTTATTCGGCAGTTCGATCTCCATTCGAAATTCATCGCCGATGTAGATATTTTCTTCCCAGCCCGTGAAACAACCGCCGATGCTGATCTGCTGCAGCCGCGTTTCCTGTTTTTCGCTAAACTTTGTGTATATATACGCCGGAATATCCAGCGAAAATCTAATGTGTTGTCGTTGATTTATAGACATGTGCCGTAAAGCCGCAGAGATAGAGGGAACAGACGACTATTACTATCTTACCTATTACCACGCGTGACGCGCAACAATTTAATTTAAGTTGGGCAAATGAAAAAGCCGCCGTTAAGGGCGACTTTTCAGAAATCTTAATGTAATTTACTTTAATTATTCGCTGCCTCGGTTTTTGCGCAGTGTGTATTAAAAGCATCGGTCAGAGCCTGTGCGATCATTGCCGGCGGGCGGCCTTCGAGGTCGCGGCGTTCGAATAACTGAACCAACTCGCCGTTCTTCAAAAAACCGATCGACGGCGACGACGGCATATAACCCGTGAAATATTCACGAGCCGTTTCGGTCGCGTCAATGTCGGCACCGGCAAATACCGTGATCAAGCGGTCAGGCTTGTTTGGTGAATTTTGCAAAGCCATCGCAATTCCGGGGCGAACGCCGCCGGCCGCGCAGCCGCAAACCGAATTGACGACGACCATCAACGTCCCGTCGGTGTTTTTGACGGCTTCGTTCACGGCCTCGGTCGTTGTTGTTTCTTCGATCCCAAGCTGCGCCAGCTCCTGGCGCATTCCGTGGATCATAATTTCTGGATATGGCATAAAAATTTCCTTTTATAAAATTAAACTCATTTCAAATTTGAAATCTGAAATTTCAGATTATTGCACAAGGTCATAAAACCTGACCTTTTTTTCAAGTATTCAATACAACGCGTTGGAAGTCAAGCAAAAGACTCGCCACGAATGCACGAATAAGACCTATTTCGTTAATTGTCATTCGTGCATTCGTGGCAAAAATTCTCTAGAATTGCTTTGCGTCCTGCATTTTAAGCTAACAGCAAATGGCAATCGAGATTGAAAAAAAATACCGGATCGATAAAAAGCGGCTTGTTGAGCTAACTGCAAAGCTCGGCGAACTCGGTGCAGCTTTTTCATACGAGACATTCGAGGAAAACTACCTTCATCGCGGAGGATTGCTTGAAGGGAACACGGCTTTCCTTCGTCTTCGCAAGACGGAAACCGTTAACACGCTGACATACAAAGAAAAGGTCGTTACGAATGGCGACTTCAAACATCAGATCGAATTTGAGACCATCGTGTCGGACGTGGATGCGACTGAGCACATTATAGAGAAACTTGGTTACAAACTTTCGGTTGTTTATGAAAAGCATCGCAAAGCCTGGCGTCTCGGCGACGTCGAGGTCGTTCTTGATGAGCTTCCCTTCGGTTACTACATGGAGATAGAAGGCTCGATGAAGGATATTTTGAAAACAGAAAAACTGCTCAAAGCCGGCGATCTGGAAGTCGAAGCCCGCGGCTATCCGCGTCTCACTCTCAAATACGGCAAAGCAAACGGCGAGGTTATGGAATCGCGTTTTCCGAAGAAAACAACCTAGCCCAGAGCGTCAACCCCGACAAAGCTCATCTGCGAATTAAACCCCTTTTCACTTCGGTGCGTAAGTTTTTTATACGTACCGTCGGGCCTTAAAATGTGCGCGTTAAAATCATCTTTTAGGTAAGCCGCGAGAATCGAGTCTTTAAGATAATTTCTAATTTCAGGATCGAGTATCGGCGTAACAACCTCGACTCGCGTGTCAAAACTGCGGTGCATAACGTCGGCGCTGCCGATGTAAACCTCATCTTGGCCGCCATTTGCAAAATAGTAAATTCGGCTGTGCTCGAGAAAGCGTCCGATGATCGACCGGACTCGGATGTTCTC
>JAYVFJ010000003.1:0-4974 GCA_043773225.1 Chloracidobacterium sp. | reverse complement strand
CGATGAAGATCTGCGCCTTCTCGAAACCATCGCCCGCATCGCAGCCGAGGCCATAGACAAATCGATCGAACATGACGAGGCAAAAACCAACGCCCTTACCGACCCGATGACCGGTTTGCCAAATGCCCGAAGCCTTCAGATACAGTTCGAGAAAGAGGTTGGCCGCGCCAGCCGCGCGGGCAACAGTTTCCAACTGCTAATGCTCGATCTCGACGGATTTAAGGCCGTAAACGATTCCTTTGGCCACAAGATCGGCGACGAGATGCTGACCGAGGTCGCAAAGGTCATCCGCGAACAGCTTCGCGATTACGATTTCCTGGCTCGTTACGGCGGCGATGAGTTTGTCGCCCTGATCCCCGACACCAGTCCCGAGGACGTGTTAGATCTCTGCCAACGGATCGAAACAGGTGTTGCAAACTGCAAGCTGCCAGTCCAAAATGATACCTTCGCCTCGGTCGGCGTAAGCATCGGGTCGGCGGACTATCCGGCACACGGAGAAACATTTGACCAAATGATCGTTGCCGCGGACAAAGCCATGTATCGCAGGAAAACCCGACGCCGGCTCGATCCCGGCAGCTATATGATCAGCGGCCTAAATCACGGGCCCGATACGCGTCCCGCGTCTCCACACGATGGCGGCCACGATGGCCTCATCGTCGAACTGGACGAAACGCATGTCATGGCCTCGAACGCTGTAAATTAACCGGAATTGCCGGCGCGTCCCAGAGATTCTTCCACCACAAAGGCACAAAAGACACAAAGATTTTCGGTCCAAAATCCTGCCGCCATCCATTTCGGCATATACTAAATCGCGCGTCCCAAAAAATTGCTCGAATAGCTTACAACGCTAGTGCATTATTGGCGAAAAACGCGGCGATGCGGTTTAATTATCGGTATGGCGAAGACGCAAAAGGAACTCGCGTTTCTGCGTGACCTCTACATTCAGGACGAATGGACGCGGCGGTTTACCGACCTCGTTGATAAGCATATGGATCTGCGCGATTCAGAAAATATGCTTTACATCAACGCCGGAACCGGCGGCCATGCGATGGCGATCCACGAGAGGTTTGGCGAAAAGACAGATGTTTTTGCAAGCTGCGAAAACGAGGACTTGTTAAGGATCGCGCTCGATAAAGCCGCCGCGGTTAGTTCGGGTGTAGATTTTTCGTGCCTTAGATTTGAGGATGACGCGTTTGACGCGGTTTTGGCCGACGCGACATTTGTTCGGCCGGCAGAATTAGAACACTTTATTGAAAACACAGTTCGCGTGGCTCGCACCGGCGGTGACATAGCTATCTTTCTGCCGACGGCTAGCAGTTACGGCGATGTCTTTTCATTGATGTGGGAAGTCCTCTTTAACGAAGATCTGGCCGAACACGGCGCGGCGGTTGAAAAACTTATTGCCGAGTTGCCGACAGTTTCACATATCGAGATGATCGCCAAACGTGCGGGCCTTGTGAATGTAAATACGCAGACGGCGGTTGAAATTTTTGAATATGAAAATGGAGAAGAATTTGTCGCCTCGCCGCTCGTCGCTGATTTTCTACTGCCCGTCTGGCTTGAAATGCTCGACGAAGACGAACAAGAGCGAGCCGTGAAGCAGCTCGCTCAGTTGATAGACGCCGAAGACGGCACATTAACTTTTAGGTTCTCGGTGAAGGCGACCCTTTTAACCTTTTTCACCTAGGACTGATTCGCTTCCGCCCGTCGGCGCATTTCTTCCGCGAGGGCATCGTCGCTCATCTGGTTGATTTGCGGCGCTACGGGTGCCGATGCCATCTTTTGCTGTTCAGCCTTTTCTTCTTCCTCAGCTTCGCGCAGGCCGTCCTTAAAAGCCTTTCGCGATTGTCCGAGCGATTTCGCCAATTGCGGAAGCCGCGTCGCGCCAAATAGCAGGAACAGAACCGCCACGATCAATATAATTTCTGTTGTTCCGAAGTTCATATGTTTATTTATGTCAAAAAATTGTCGTTATGATTCAAAAAATTCCTGAGCCGATTTTATTTTCAAGTTCGGCATTACCTTCTGTATCAACTGAAAATCATCCACGTCATACGTAACAATATATCCGTTGTGGACTACGGCCAACCGGGCCAGTAATGCGTCGTTACGCAACGTCCTTAATTTTGTCGGCTGCGCTCCTCGCATAAGATAAAGCCGTCTAAGAGCTCGGGATGTTTCCCACCAATCTCGCGGTGTCGGGTTTAGCAATAAATTGTTCTTGCTAAGTAAAATCCTCCATCGTTCATACCGCTTAAAACTTTCCTCGTCTATCGAACTTGCAACGAGTTCATACAATACAACGGTGGTAAATAGACATGACAAAATATTCTGATCGATCTGCGCTCCATAATCGGAGAAAACCGAAGTGTCAAAAATGGGAGAAATCTTTCTTACCATATTTAGCTTCTTCTTCTTTGAAAGCTTTCATAGCTTCACGCGTGGCTTCAACCAGTTCTTTCTGAATTTTCGTCAAATGTTTGGGATTTTTCAAATCCTTAGCCCGCGGCAGTTCGAAGCCATTTTGACTTTCCTTACTAAGTTTTTTATCGCCGTTAGTGTTCATATCCTCACCTGTTTGACGGTAAATGTTCAAAAAATAGTTTCCGCCAAATACATCATTATAATACACCCGCGCGGCAAGTTTCACGCAGATTTTGTGCGCTTTGTCTTAAAACGATCCATCGCATCGACGAGGGCCGAGGTTATGCCTTTTTCGGAGACAGAATGTCCGGCGTCGGGGACGACGATAAATTCGGCTTCGGGAAAGGCTCTGTGCAACTCCCATGCGGACGTGATCGGGCAGACGACATCGTAGCGGCCCTGGACGATCACTGTCGGAATGTGGCGGATCTTGCCGACATTTTCGATCAGGTAATTCTCGCTCGGGAAGAACGAGTTGTTCATAAAGTAATGACACTCGATGCGTGCGAGGCTGAGTGCTTCGTGCTCACCTTCCCAATGTTCCATCAGGTCTTTGTCGGGATAAAGTTTCGAGGTCGAGCCTTCCCAGACGCTCCACGCACGGGCGGCTGAGAGACGGACTTCTTCGTCGTCGCTGGTCAGGCGTTTATGATACGCGCTGACAAAATCACCGCGTTCTTCTTCAGGGATCTCATCGCGGTAGCGTTCCCAGAAGTCGGGGAATATTTCTGACGCGCCGTATTGATAAAACCAATCGAGTTCTTTCTTTCGTGTCAGGAAAATGCCGCGAAGTATCAAACCGAGACAGCGGTCAGGATGTGAAACGGCGTAAGCAAGGCTCAAAGTGCTGCCCCACGAGCCGCCGAAAACATGCCATTTATCTATGCCAAACTTTTCACGCAGTGACTCGATGTCAGCGATCAAATCCCATGTTGTGTTTTCGCGCAGCTCGGCATGCGGCGTCGATTTGCCCGAACCGCGTTGGTCAAAAAGAACCGCCTGATAAACAGCCGGATCAAAAAACTGCCGATACATCGGTATCAGCCCACCACCCGGTCCGCCATGAAGAAAAACAACCGGAATGCCGTTTGGATTGCCGCTTCGCTCGTAATAGATCGTATGAATGTCCGACACAGCGAGCATTCCGCTGTCGAAAGGTTCGATTTCAGGGTAGAGGTTTGCCATAAGTTTGATAATACGCGAATTGGCAAAAATGCAGAAGCCCGCACGTTAGTAAGGGCGGATCTCACAACGTTGAATGTACCGCCCTTACTAACGTGCAGGCTTGCGCAAAAAATTGTCATGCCAAAGTTGAAACACGAGCAGCGTCCAGAGTTGTTTATGGTGACTGGCGATGCCTTTTTCGTGTTCGGCGATGAGCGTTTGAACATGACTGGCCTCGAACAAGCCCTGATCTTTTAGCCGTGCGGGTGCGAGCATTTCGTGCAGTAGCGGATTCAGACGGCCTTTGAGCCATTCAGCGATGGGTATGCCGAAGCCTTTTTTCGATCTGTGCAGTATCGAACTCGGTAACAGACCTTCGACCGACTTTTTCAGAATATACTTGCCCTTGTTTCCGCGAAGTTTGTAATCGAGCGGCAGCGACGCGGCAAATTGGCCGATTCGTGGATCGAGAAAGGGAGCGCGCGTCTCTAAACTGACGGCCATCGACGCACGGTCAACTTTTGTCAAAATATCTTCGGCCATGTAGAAATTCATATCGAGATACTGCATTCGTTCGATCTCGTCCTGAGCGTCGCAAATATCGAGCAGGCTTCGCGGCCCGGCGTAGATGTCGCCAGAAGTTTGCGAGAGCACGTTTTCGGTGAGAAGCGGTTTTTGTTCGTCAATGGAAAAAGAACCGAACCACGAATGATGCCTTTGTATCGTTTCGAAATTTGCCGACTTGACGAAGCGTTTTGCTTTGTAGTCAAACGAGAGATTTTTTGTCGAAACCGGCAGACGGCGAACGACCGGCTCGATCAGCCCAGACCGTAGAAATTGCGGAATCGCGCGATATGCACCAGCCACTTTGTGTCCGTAATACATCGGGTAGCCGGCAAATATCTCGTCGCCGCCGTCGCCGCCGAGCGCGACCGTGACATGTTTGCGGACAAAACGCGCGAGCAGGTATGTCGGTATCAGTGAGCCGTCGGACAGCGGTTCGTCGAGCCATGTGCCGATCTCGTTGATCAGGTCGCCTGCCTTTTGCGCGCTCAATATTTCTTCGTAATGATCTGTCCCTAAATATGCCGCGACCTCGCGGGCATATCGCGTTTCGTCAAACGAATCTTCGGAAAATCCGATCGAAAATGTCTTTACCGTCTCGGTCGCGTGCTGCGTCGCAAATGCCGCGACCGTTGACGAATCGACGCCGCCCGACAACAAAATGCCCAAAGGCACATCGGCGACGAGACGCATTCGCACAGCATCCGAAAGCAGGTTGCGCAATTCCGACGCCGCTTTGTCGAGCGACGGTTTGTGGCCGTTCTTTGCAAACGACAAGTTCCAATAACGGCGTGTCTTGATCTCGCCGTTCTCGACGGTCAT
>JAYVFJ010000002.1:0-3248 GCA_043773225.1 Chloracidobacterium sp. | reverse complement strand
ACGTACCTGAACGGCGCCGTCCGGGTGCAGACCGAGCAGCAGTTCATAAATCTCTATCTGGCTCAATACGCTCTTCAAAATCAGAAAAAAGATGCCGCCCGCACTTATGTTGTTGTGGGTGGCGAAGGGCCGATCGCGGGTTACTACACACTCGTTTACGGATCGATGACTGTGGGCGAAACACCTGAGGAAATATCTTCCGGTCTCGGTAAATATCCTGTTCCGATAATTTTGATCGCAAGACTTGCCGTTAGCATCGACGAGCACGGGGAAGGCCTTGGGAGGTCTTTGATTCGTGATGCATTGGTTAGATCGGTTAGTGCTGCCGAGATCGCAGGCCTGAGTGCGGTTGTCGTTGATGCAAAAGACGCCGGTGCAAAAGCGTTTTATGAAAAGATGGGTTTTATTCCCGGCCCAGAAGATGAATTTCAGCTATTTATGAAGATGTCGGAGATTAGGGCGTTACTGTCGACCAACTAAAGAGGCTGGTTATCTACGCACTTAATCTTCTAGAGGCTTGGCATACTTTCTGAGAACGGCTCAACCGGCGAGGAATCTTTTCATGCTTTAACCAGGACCAGCATCTGGACTTCGTTGATTTCAAGAACCTCAACGAACGCCTGCGGGCAAACAGCATTCAGGAGAAGCTGACCAATCTGTGGTTGGATCGGGCATTCGGTAAAGAGGAATTTAAGCAATGGTTCCCTCAGTCGGCGTAATAATAATCTTGCCTATTTCATTGGCTTGAACGAAGCAAACAATTTGTTAATAATTTCCGATGTTGGCTGACCATCTTCCTCTTCGAAATAAGTCAACATGTAAATTCGCTTGCCGCTATTTACGAAGAGAGCTCGGCCTGAGCCACTGCCTTTTTCAAAGACAAATTCCCGACCTGAAAATCCGTTCACTACTGTATCTGCTTCTCTTGAAAAATGCTTGTTGTCGCCAAAAAGGAACAACATATAGGAATTCACGTCAGCGATGAACGTTTTCCGGTCTAAAGGCTTAAGCGGGACTAGGGAGCCTACAGAAACGCTTGCGTAGTTTTCATCGGATGTCAGCTTGATAAGATAACCATTGCCAGCATTAGCTTTAATTCCACCGAAAAGCTCATTACCGCTTGAGTCTTCCGCGTTCCTTTTTGGCTTTTCCAGTTTTGCCGACGTCGGTAATTCTACGCTAAAACTCTTATCGGGAGGCGAAAAGGTTACGGATTTAGGTTGAGCAGCGACAATAATTTGAAGGGTAAGTAGCAAAAATGTCATCAAAAGAAAGTGTTTCATAACTTTGAATATTAGTTGGATTGAATCAATTGTGGAAAGCGTTGCCCTGAATGACGTGTTCATTGATTAATTCTTATCAAGGTGATTGCGGCCAACACGTTACCGACAACCTCACCGCGTCGGTTCATGATCGGCATCGGCGACAGATCGGGAAGATCGCTGTCACTTAATATCCCTAATTGCCGCAGTATCTCGACCGCGACGACGGGACGTGCACGGTGGTCGTCGCCGTCCTCGATCTTGAGCGCGATGCCTAGGCCGGTTGGATATTTTTCACAAGGCAAAACGCCGCAGAGCCAGACGCCGTCGGCCCCGACTTTCGAGATGATGCGGCCGGGTACGGCTTGCATCAGCATTGTGTCGAGCCGTTCGCTGCCGCCGATCAGTTCGGGATGTTTTATCATGGCCGAGACTATGCGTGAGCAGGCCTTTTGTGTCGGCTCAGGAAATTTCGATGGTGAGATGAGATTGATAAAACTCTTCGCCATCGCGGCGACCGGCAGAGCAAAATTTGGTGCGGCACAGCCGTCGATGCCAATCGCGATCTCGTCTTCCGGCATCTCTGTAAAGTCCGAGATGCATCGCAGGATTCGTTTCTGAATACGATGATCCGGCGAGTCGTAGCTCGCAATGTCGGCGCCGATGTGCTTTGCAAATGCAAGCATCGCCGCGTGTTTGCCGGAACAATTGTTGTGAAGCTGGGTCGGCTGTTCGCCGGCACGGAGCATTCGCCCGGCTTCTTTTTCGTTGAACGGCAGGTGCACACCGCACCGAAGATCGGCTTCCGATAGGCCGATCTTCGCAAGCATCCGGCCCACGATTTCTACGTGGACCTGTTCGCCGGAATGTGACGCGCAGGCCATCGCGATCTCATCCTCGGCAAACCCGAACCTATCAGCCGCACCGCTCGTGATAAACGGAATCGCCTGAAAGGCCTTCGCGGCCGAGCGAAAATACGTGACCGTCGACGGATCGCCGACCGACGCTATTGTCTTACCGTCGCCGTCAATGACGATCATGTGGCCGCGATGGATCGACTCGACCGTTTCGCCGCGAATGACAGTTGCTAGAATTTCGGGTGTCATAAGAATTTTTAACGCAAAGACGCAAAGACGCTAGGCCGCAAAAGAAGAATTTTAACCACCGATGGACACGGATAAACACAGACAAATCAATCTGCAAAGTAGTTCATCCAATCGAATCCCATCTGTGTTTATCCGTGTCCATCTGTGGTTAATTCTCTTCCTCAGCGTCTCAGACCCTCTGCGGTTCAAATCATCTCCCGGCCAGCATCGAACGCGCGTTTTCGCGCGCCTGTTCGGTTATATGTTCGCCTGCGAGCATTCGGGCGATTTCTTCGATCTGTTCGGCGGCGGTTAATTCGCGTGTTTTTATTGACGTTCGGTCGCCGGATATTTCTTTTTCTACTATGAAATGCCGGTCGGCGAGCGAGGCGATCTGCGGTTGATGCGTTACGCACAGGACTTGTTGCGTCACGGCCAGATCTTTTAATTTGCGTCCGACGGCCTCGGCGACGCGTCCGCCGATGCCGACGTCAATCTCGTCAAAAACGGCCGTTTTTTGCGGGCCGCTCGCCTTTGCGGTAGTTTTTAAGATAAGCATAAGCCGCGAAGCCTCGCCGCCGGATGCGACCTTTGCGAGAGGTTTTGGCGACTCGCCGGGATTGGCCGAAAAGTAAAATTCAGCGCGGTCAAATCCGTTTGCCGTGAACATACTGTCATCATCGTCCGCAGGCTCGACACGTACCTCAAACCGCGCCTTTTCAAGCGCTACGGCTTGCAGGTTTTGTTCGATTTGTTTTTCGAAATTTTTTGCCGCAGCCGTTCGTTTTTCGTGCAGCTCTTGTGCGCTATTTACATATCCCGTCCGCAATTCGGCGAGTTTTTTCTTTAACTCTTCTTCGCGAAACTCGGCTGTCTCGATATTTTGCAGACGCTCATCCGA
>JAYVFJ010000001.1:0-4469 GCA_043773225.1 Chloracidobacterium sp. | reverse complement strand
CCAACCAAGAGGGTTGGCAGCCGCTTTTTTGCGGCTGACGTTATGAAAGGGGTTCTGAATAACGTTAGCACGGAACTTCCTGCGGAATCGAAATTATTGGCCTTGTGTCGTTAGTTTTGATTGCTGAATTACGATCAAAACAATCACAGCGCATACCGTGGTAATGGCAAGGTAAAAATAATATCGATGAGGTATCCTTATTGATGAAACATGAAATTTTCGCGTAATCAGATCATCGGTGCATTTATCGTGCTTGTCCTGCTTTTGTCGGTTGGGTTTTTAAGACTATATTTAGCCGCAGATTAGCGCAGATAAACGCAGATCAGATAAGCAATAAATCTGTGGTAATCTGAGTTCATCTGTGGCTGAAAATTCCAAAAAAAAACCAATATACGCAATTGTCGGGCCGACGGCTTCCGGCAAAACTGCGCTTGGCGTTGAGTTTGCTTTGCACGCGGGTGGCGAGATCATAAATTGTGATTCGGTGCAGATCTATCAGGGAATAGAGATCGCAACAGCCAAACCGTCTGAGGAAGAAAAACGCGGCGTGCCGCATCACCTGATTAATTACGTCGATCCGAATGTAAATTACTCGGCTGGAGATTGGGCGCGTGATGCGGCCGTAAAGATCGAGGAAATAGAATCGCGGGGTAATGTTCCGATACTCGTCGGGGGGACCGGATTTTATTTGCGGACGCTGCGTCAGCCGCTTTTCGACAGCCCGAAGACTGATGCAGAATTACGAGAACGCCTGCGCGCGATACAAAATCTGCACGGTGCGGAACGTCTCCACAAAATGCTTGCTCGAGTTGACTATGATGCGTCAGTCAAACTTCAGCCACGAGATTATGTCCGCGTGATCAGGGCGCTTGAAATTTATTTTCAGACGGGTGAACGGTTGTCAAAGCAGCAGCCAAACCGTGCACAGCCGCCTGAATTTGCGGACAGGATCAGGTTATTTGTGCTCAATCCGCCGCGCGATGAGCTTTATGCAAAGATAAACGCCCGCACTGAGCAGCATTTTGCCGACGGGCTTGTCGAGGAGGTCGAGCAGTTGCGAGCCTCCGGAGTTAAAGATAATACCAACGCCCTCGGAGCCCACAGCTATCGGCGCGTTTGCGAATATTTACGCGGCGAGCGTGACCTTGATTCTGCCATCGAACGGTCGAAACAGGACGTTCGCAATTACGCCAAACGCCAGTTGACGTGGTTTCGGGGCGAGCCTGACGCGATCTGGCTCAATGGCTTTGGCGGTCAAACAGCAATTTTTGCAGATCTTTTATCTCTAATCTCTAATCTCTAATCTCTAATCTATAATCTAATATCTACTCCGAAATCTTTGATGAGAAATTATAGATTATAGAAAAAGCCCACAGTTTTCATGCCAATTATTGCGACGCGAAAAAATTTGATATAATAGCGAAACGATCCATTGTTGTTTGTTTTAGGGACTCTATCCCATTGTTTTTGTTTTCGATATTGAGGATTCGTTATGGAAAAGCAGGCCGCCCAGAATATACAGGATGCATTTTTGAACTCCGCCAGACGCGAACGTATTTCAGTTATTATTCATCTTTTGCCGGGGTCTACGTTGACCGGCAGGATAAAAAGTTTTGACAAATTCTCAGTTTTACTCGACGTTGGGGGGCCTGATGTCCTAATTTTCAAACACGCCATTTCGTCGATCTCACAGGAGAGAAAACCCGCGTCCGAAACGCCGTCTTGAAGGGAAAATTCATCACATTTGAAGGCATAGACGGCAGTGGCAAGTCAACGCAAATGCGCATGCTTGCCGACGAACTTCGTCATTCCGGGATCGATGTCGTCGTTACATGCGAGCCCGGCGGGACTTCACTTGGCCGCAGTTTGCGAGCCGCTTTTCTTGAGACCAACGAAACAGTTGCACCTATGGCCGAGTTGCTTTCATTTGCCGCCGACCGCGCGCAACATGTCGAATATCTCATCAAGCCTGCGCTCGCAGAAGGGAAGACCGTAATTTCAGACCGCTATGCCGACGCTACTTTTGCCTATCAGGGTGCTGGACGAGGATTTGCGGAAGAAAAAGTAAATCAGGTGATCGAGCTAGCGACCAGCGGATTAAAACCTGATCTAACTCTTTTTTTCGACATTACTGTAGAAGAAGCGGTCAACCGCATGTCGAAGCGAGACGAGGATCATACAAAAAAGAACCGCATGGACGAGGAGACGGCCGAATTTTACACCCGTGTGCGTGATGCTTATCTGGGCATTGCGCAGCGTGAGCCGGAGCGATTTCGCGTGATTGATGCGATGGGTTCGATGGAAGAAATTCACAAACAAGTCATTAAAACGATTTCCGAAATTGTAAGAATCGATGTTTAGCAAACTCGTCGGAAACGAACACGTCAAACATACGCTGAGGCATTTGCTCGCAAATAGCCGTGTGCCGAATGCGATGTTGTTTGCCGGCGATGATGGCATTGGAAAACTGCAGTTTGCGCTCGAACTGGCGCGGGCGTTCATCTGCATTGACCCAAACGATGGCGAGGCTTGCGGTGTATGCTCCGCGTGCAAACGGGTTGACGCGTTTGTGATTCCGGCTGAGCCGACTGATAAGAATAAGGACGATTTCAAAAAGGTATTTTTCGGCGGCCACAGCGATGTCGGAAAAGTGGTCACATATAAGCGAACGATCCTCGTTGATGCGATCCGCGATCTCGAAAAACATGCTTATTTTCGCCCGTACGAGGCTAAGGCTCGCTTTTTCATCATTGACGACGCCGACAAGATGAATGATGAATCTTCAAATGCTATCCTAAAGACGCTAGAGGAACCTGCCTCGACCTCGCACATTTTTCTCATCACGTCACGTCCAGATTCGCTGCTTCCTACAGTTCGTTCACGCTGCCAAATGCTGCGGTTTGCTCCGGTCGAAACGGCTGAGATCGAAAGATATTTGATCGAGCAACGCGCCTTTTCGCATGACGAAGCAAAACTTGCGGCAAGATTATCGCGTGGCAGTATTGGCAGGGCAGTTTCAATTAACGTCGGTCAATTTCGCTCGCAACGTGAGCGGATGTTCGGCGTCGTTACAAACGCGATCGAAACCGGCGACCGCTCCGCACTTTTCCGCATCGCCGAGGAAATGAATGACGCAAAAAACAAGGATGCCTTCGAGGAAAATCTCGACATTCTGCAGTCGCTGATCCACGACGTTTGGACGCTCCGCATCAGCGACGACACATCTCGCGTAGTAAACACGGACCTAACTGACAAACTCAATCATCTGGCGGAAGAATCCTGCTCAGCAAATCTGCCTTCCTGGCTTGCCGCGATAGACAAAATACGCCTCGACCTCGCCGTCAATATCAATAAGAAGATCGCTGCAGATGCCCTTTTTGTTTCGATGGCCGGTGTTTGAGGTTTATAATTATTTTCTATGCAGGTCGAAGAGCAAATCGTCGGTTACAATATTCCGCCATTTACTGTGCGCTTGTCCGCTGCTGCCGGAGCCGCCGCAATGCTGGGAGGTTCAAGTATCGTGGCGTATTTTGATCCTTCAAAAGTAAACCTCTTACCCGTTTGTCCACTATTATCACTAACCGGTTTTGCGTGTTCGGGCTGCGGGCTGACGCGTGGGTTTCATGCATTGTTTCACGGTGATGTTCTGACGGCTCTCGATTTTAATGCCCTGATTCCGGTTTGGGTGTTAATCTTCGGCTATATTTTTGTGGCAATGCTGTTGGTTGCTTTTCGCGGGCGTGGATTGCCGATGCGGTTCGTTGGACCGAAGGCACTATTTGGATTCTTGATCGTGCTGATTCTTTTCGGCGTCTTGCGCAATCTGCCGATATATCCTTTTACGATTCTGTTTCCCTAAGAATTTTCACCACAAAGGCACAAAGAACACAAAGTAATAACTAATCTCTTTTTTTGTGTCCTTTGTGCCTTTGTGGTGAGTGCTTTTAGGTGATTTGCACAAGCGGTTTGTTTTCGGCGAGAGATTTGGCGGTCGAGCCTTCTTTGCGGAGCAGTTCGACCTCTTTGACGAATTCCTCGACGATGTCTTCGCCGGCGACGCGGCGCATGGGGACGCCGTCTTTGAAGATCATGCCGACATTGCGGCCGAAGGTGATGCCGAGTTGGGAATCGTGAGCTTCGCCGGGGCCGTTTACGGCGCAGCCCATGATCGAGAGATGCAGAGGTTCCTCGACGTGAGCGAGACGGCGTTCGACCTCGGTGACGATCTCGACGAAATTATCAATGTCGAGCCGCCCGCAAGTCGGACAGGCCACGACCGTCACGCCGCGTTTTCGCAATTCGAGCGATTTTAGTATTTCCCAGGCGACGCGAACCTCTTCGTGCGGTTCAGCAGCCAACGATACGCGGATCGTGTCGCCAATGCCTTCGTGCAATAAAACGCCGAGACCAATTGCAGACTTAATGGTTCCTCCAAACGGAGTTCCAGCCTCGGTCACGCCCAGATGCAG